>NZ_JBSFJF010000001.1:0-310205 GCF_053597915.1 Streptomyces sp. NPDC001219
AGTATCGGGGCGACCCTCCGCCTTGCGATCGCACGCACCAGACCCCGCGGGGCCGCCCTTCGGGCGAACGACGGGAGTTTGACGACAGGTCCTAGGACACACCCAAGGAAAGCGTCCTACTGGGGCGGGGTCTCGGAGCGGTGGCCGTCGTCAGGGCGCGACCGTCAGGACGATCTTGCCGGTGGTGCGGCCCGTCTCGCCCAGGGCGTGGGCCTTCGCGGCGTCCTCCAGCGGGACGGCCGTCTCGACGTTGACCCGCAGCTTTCCGGCGTTCACCAGCTCGGCGACGGCCTGCAGGCCGGACCGGTCGGGCTCGACGAGGACGAACGCCGTGTGTACGCCCGCCTCGCGCGCCTGGTCGGCGGGGAAGGCGTCGTCCGGCGGCACGATCGAGACCAGCGAACCGCCGGGGCGCAGGGTGCGCAGCGAGCGGGCGACATAGTCACCGCCGATGGTGTCGAAGACGAGGTCGACGTCGCGTACCGCGGTCGCGAAGTCCTGCTCCGTGTAGTCGACGAGTTCATCGGCGCCCAGATCGCGCAGGAACTCGTGCTTGGCCCGCCGGGCGGTGCCGATCACGTACGCGCCGCGGGACTTGGCGATCTGCACCGCGAGGTGACCGACGCCGCCCGCCGCCGCATGGATCAGCACCCGGGCGCCGGGCTGCACGTTCGCGGTGTCGACCAGGGCCTGCCAGGCGGTCAGCGCCGCCAGCGGGAGCGCGGCGCCGTGGACGTGGTCCAGGCCGGCGGGAAGAGGGGCGAAGTGGCGCGCCGGGGCGGTGACGTACTCGGCGTAGGCCCCGGCGGGGTGGGGGAAGCGCGGCATGCCGAAGACCTGGTCGCCCGGGGCGAAGAGGGTGACGCCGAGGCCGACCGCCTCGACCACACCGGAGACGTCGAAGCCCAGGATGAACGGCTGCTCGCTGCTGCCGTCGAGGAACCGGCCGCCGCTCCGCGTCTTCCAGTCGGTCGGGTTGACGCCCGCGGCGTGTACCCGGACCAGGATCTCCGTGGGGCCGGGCACCGGCCGGTCGGTCGTGATCACCTTGAGGACCTCAGGGCCTCCGGCGGTGTCCTGGCTGACGGCCCGCATCTGCGGGGTCCCGGTCTCGGACATGGGTCTCCTTCGTCTGTGCCTGTGGCGGGGAGCGGGTGCACGCGCCGCCCGGCGGCCGCGTTTCCCGAGGTGCTGCCAGCATTCCGCGGCTGCCGGGAGCCCGGCGGTGTCCTAAAGGCCAACGTTTGAAAGAATCGGGTCATGCATCGCGTCGCAGTTCTCGCCCTGGACGGTGTCGTCCCCTTCGAGCTGGGGATTCCCGCGCGGATCTTCGGCGCCGCCCGGGACGCCGCCGGTGAACCGCTCTACTCCGTCGTCACCTGCAGCCTGGACGGGCGGACGGTGCGCACCGATGCCGACTACGACATCGCGGTCGCCGCGGACGCCTCCGTCCTCGCGCAGGTCGACACCGTCGTCATCCCGCCGGCCCACGGGGCGCACACGCACCGGGAGGACGGCCGGCTGTCCGATGACCTGCGGGCGGCGCTGGCGCACGTCCGGCCCGGCACCCGCATGGTCGCCATCTGCACCGGGGCCTTCGTCCTCGCCGCCGCCGGGCTGCTCGACCACCGGCCGGCCACCACACACTGGCGGGAGGCCACCGAACTGCAACGGCTCTTCACCACCGTCCGGGTCGATCCCAATGTGCTGTTCGTCGACGACGGTGACGTCCTCACCTCGGCCGGAGCCGCCGCCGGGGTGGATCTGTGTGTGCACCTCGTGCGCCGTGACCACGGCAGCGCCGTCGCCAACGAGGTGGCCCGGCTGTGTGTGGTGCCGCCCTGGCGGGACGGTGGACAGGCCCAGTTCATCCGGCAGCCGGTGCCGGAACCCTCGGCGGGCGGCACCGCCGCCACCCGCGCCTGGGCCCTGGAACGTCTCGGCGAGCCGCTCGCCCTGACCGACCTCGCCGCGCACGCCCGGGTCAGCGTGCGCACCCTCACCCGGCGGTTCCGCGACGAGGTCGGCATGAGCCCGGGGCAGTGGCTCGCCGGACAGCGCATCGAGCGCGCCCGGCATCTGCTGGAGACCACGGACTGGCCGATCGACCTCGTCGCCCATCACGCGGGCTTCGGCACCGGGACCTCGCTGCGCCAGCATCTGCACAGCGCGGTGGGGGTGGCACCGCTGGCCTACCGGCGGACGTTCCGGAGCGCCGCGGAGCTGACCGCCTGAAGCGGCGCGGCACGACCGGCCGTGCGCACCGCCCGGGACCGCCGTCGGCGTTGACCTTCAGCCTGGTCGAAGCTCCACAATCGCGTCCATGGACGACACCGGACAGCTGCTGACCATCGGCGTCTTCGCCCGCCGGGTGGGGCTCGCGCCGAGTGCCCTGCGGTTCTACGACGACTGCGGGCTGCTGCGGCCTGCGCGGGTGGATGCCGTGACCGGGTACCGGCGCTACGGGGCAGGGCAGACGGCGCGGGCGGTGACGCTCCGGCAGTTGCGGGCGGCGGGGCCGGTGTCCCTGGCGGTGCTCGGCGCGGACCGGCGGGACGGGCCGGACGCGGGCGGACCGGCGGCTCCGGACCCGGCGGGAGACCGGGGGGATCTCGCGGCCGGGCCGGTGCTGGAGGTGACGGGCGGGGGCCGGGAGACCGTACGGATGCGGATGGTGCACACCGGGCCGGGGCTGCGGATCTCCTTCGACCCGGCCGTACTGGTGCCCGCGCTGGAGGCCGGGGTGGGGCCGGATGTGCTGCTGGAGATCACCGCGCCGGACCGGCCCGTTCTGGTCCGCTCGGCCGACCAGGGAAGTTTCACGACCTTGGTGATGCCGGTGCGCGAGACCGCCGCGCCGGACCGCGCCGGTGCCGGGCGCACCGGCGACCGAGGCCGTGACCGGGGGCCGGTCACTGAGAACGGATGAGGGGAGCGGACTTGAGGAGGGGAGCGGACTGATGGATACGGAACTGTCCGTGGTGCGCCTGTGCGTGGCGGGGATGCAGGCCGAGGCGGAGGGCCGGGCGGGTGCGGCGCGCGCACTCTTCCAGCAGGCGTGGGACGAGGCCACCGACGACTACGAGGCGTGCATCGCCGCGCACTACCTGGCACGGCACCAGAACTCGCCCGAGGAGACGCTCCGTTGGAACCAGGAGTGCCTGGACCGTGCCGACCGGGTGGGGGACGAGCGGGTGGCGGGCTTCTACGCGTCGTTGTTCCTGAACATGAGTCAGGCCTGTCGTCAGCTCGGCCGGACGGCTGCGGCGCATACGTATCTCGTGCGGGCCGCGGAACGGGTGGAGCAGGCTCCCGAGGGGCAGTACGGCGACTGGAACCGCTTCGCGATCGCGGCGGGGCTGCGGGAGACGGCCGTGGCCTGCGACGACTCCGCCGGGGAGGAAGCCGCCGCGGCGGGGGCGCCGCGGCTCCTCGACGAGGCGGCCGACGGGCGGGTGCGGGAGCTGGTGTCGCGGTGGTGTGCGCGGGGCGAGCTGATGGCGCTGGGACTGACGCTCCCCGCCTACCTCGGCTTCCTCGGCACGGCCGCTGACCGGGTGCGCCTGCGGTCCGCGCTGCACATGGTGCATGCGTCGCGGAGGCTGCCGGAGGACGAGCAGACCGCACTGGGCGCGGTAATAGGGTCGCCCGCGCTCCGGTGAGACGGCGAGGATGGGCCGGGCCGAGCCGGATTCGCTGTTGAGGAGCGCCATGACCGTCCCCCCGTCCCCGGAGTCTTCCCGTCCCGAGCCCGTCGGCCAGGGGCTGAGCGCGGCCGCCACCGCCGACGAGTTCGCTGAGCTGCTGGCGCCGACACGGCGGGCGTTGCTGCACCGGCTGGCGGTCGGCCAGTCCGAGGGGCGCACGCCGTCGATGACGGGCGCGGTCGTCCGTGACGGACGGGCGGTGTGGACCGGGGGCCGGGGCTCGGTGGACGGGGAGGTACCGCACGGCGATGTGCAGTACCGGATCGGATCGCTCACCAAGACCTTTGTCGCCGTGCTGGTGCTGCGGCTGCGGGACGAGGGGCTGCTGCGGCTGGAGGACCCGGTCGGCAGGTATCTGGAGGACACACCGGTGCCGGACGCGACGCTCACGCAACTGCTCTCCCACAGTGCGGGGTTGGCGGCCGAGCCGCGGGGCCCCTGGTGGGAGCGGACCACGGGCGAGCTGCGGCCCGAGCCGGCCGACCTCTTCGGCGAGCGCCCGCAGCGGGTTCCGGCAGGGCGGCACCACTACTCCAACCTCGGCTACGCCCTGCTCGGCGCGCTGGTCGAACGGCTGCGGGACGGAGTTCCGTGGGGCGAGGTCCTGCGGCGCGAAGTGTTGGAGCCGCTGGGCATGAGCCGCACGACGCTGCTGCCGGAAGCGCCGTACGCGCATGGCTGGGCGGTGCACCCGTGGGCCGACGCACTGCTGCCGGAGCCGGCCGAGGACACCGGCCTGATGGGCCCGGCGGGGCAGCTGTGGTCGACGGTTCAGGACCTGTGCCGCTGGGCGGCGTTCCTGCTGCGGGGCGACGCGCGGGTGCTGGGCGCGGCGAGCCTGGCGGAGCTGCGGGCACCGGCCGTGCCGCCGGCGAGCGGGACATGGGAGGAGGGCTACGGCCTGGGCGTGCAGATGCTGCGGCGGGAGGGGCGGCTGCTGGTCGGGCACCAGGGCTCGATGCCCGGGTTCCTGGCGGCGCTGTGGACCGATGCCGAGGAAAACCTGGCCGGGGTCGTCCTCACCAACTGCACCTCGGGCCCGGCGCCCGGGGCCGTTGCCGCCGATCTCATCGGGATTGTCCGCACGCACGAACCCCGCATCCCCGAGCCCTGGCGTCCGCTGCCCGAACCGCTGGATGATCCGGAACTGCTGGCGCTGACCGGCCCCTGGTACTGGGGCGCGAACCCCCATGCGCTGCGGCTGCGGGCCGGGCGCGGACTGGAGCTCACCCCGCTGTCCGCGACGGGCCGCGGCGCGCGGTTCCGGGCCGAGAGCGACGGCACATGGACCGGTCTGGACGGCTATTACGAGGGCGAGACGCTGCGGGTGAGGCGGGACCGGGACGGGGCGGTCAGCCACCTGGATCTCGGCACCTTCGTGTTCACCCGCGGTCCGTACGAGCCGTCGGCGCCGGTGCCCGGCGGGGTGGATGCGGAGGGTTGGCGGACCTGAGGCCCGTACGGCGGGGGCCTGGCGCACGGACGTACAGTCGATCCCGATGTCAGGAGCCGCGCCGAGCCGGCTCGCTACCGCTGGAAGGCCCTGTGACTGCTGTGTCTGATCCGACCGCGAACTCCGCCGCCCCGGACCTGCTCGATCTGCCGCCGCTCACCGCGGCCCACTTCGCGCGGATCGAGGACAGGGTCGCGGCCCTGATGGGTACCCGTTGCGATGTCGTGGCGATGCAGGGCGAGGCGCTGCTGCCCCTGGAGGCCTGCATCCGCTCGGCGGTGCGGCCCGGCAGCACCGCGCTCAACATCATCACCGGTCCGTACGGTGAGACCTTCGGCGGCTGGCTGCGTTCCTGTGGCGCCGAGGTGGTCACCGTCACCGCACCGTTCACGGGAGCGGTCGCCCCGCAGCAGGTGGCGGAGGCGCTGCGCGAACGCCCCGAGATCGACTTCGTGAGCCTGGTGCACGCCGAGGCGGCCACCGGCAACACCAACCCCGTCGCCGAGATCGGCGCGGTGGTGCGGGAGCACGGTGCGCTGCTGATGCTGGACGCGGTCGCCTCGGTGGGCGCCGAGCCGCTGCTCACCGACGAGTGGGGCGTGGACCTCTGTGTGATCGGCGGGCAGAAGGCGATGGCCGGGCCTGCCGGGGTGTCGGTGGCGTCGGTCAGCCCCCGCGCCTGGGAGCGGATCGCCGCCAATGAGCAGGCACCGCGGCGCTCGTACCTCTCGCTGCTGGACTGGAAGGAGCGCTGGATCGACGGCGGACGTACCGCACTTCCGCATGCTCCCGCGCAGCTGGAGATGCTCGCGCTGGAGCAGGCCGCCGACCGTCTGGAGGCCGAAGGTCTGGAGACGGTGCTCACCCGGCACCGGGCGGCGGCCTCGGCGACCAGGGCCGGCGTGCGGGCGCTGGGCGGGCTCGCTCCGTATGTCGTGCGCGAGGAGGACGCGGCGCCGGTCGCCACCACGCTCCGGGCGCCTGAGGGAATGGACGCGCGGGAGATCGTGACGGCCGCGGTCGCGCTGGACGCAGCGGTACCGGTGCAGGCCGCGGCGGGCGCGCTGGCCAAGGAGATGATCCGGGTGAACCACTATGGCCGCGCCGCCGACCGGGCGGTGGTCACGGCCTCGCTGCTGGCGCTGGCAGGCGGACTGCGAGCGCTGGGCGTGTCCGTGGACGCCGAGGCCGCGGCCCAGGCGGCGGGCGCGGCGTGGGACGCGGTGGTCGCCGGCTGAGCCGAGCAAGCGCCTGGACGCAGGCGAGCTGTCGATGTGGGGCCGTGTTTCACGTGAAACACGGCCCCACACGCATGCCGGGACGAGGCGTCGTTTCACGTGAAACACCTTGTGCGCAGGCGCTGTTGGCGGCGTAGCGGAGGGGGAGTCGTACGCGCGCGGAGGTTGCCGCGGGCCGACGGCGTGGCGGTGGGCCCGCGGTCTGGTCCCGCCAGGAGTAGTCCAGTGGCGGGCCCGGGGGTACGGGAGCAGGCTGGACGCTGAAGACGCCGTAGGCGCTGGTGGGCGTGCGCCTTCGCGGTCGAGCCGTCCGCCGCCCGCCGCCCGCTGCCCGCTGCCCGGCGTCCCCGCCGTCCGCCGCCCTCCGGCCGCCGAAGGCCAGCGCGCCGCCCAGCCGTCCGGTGCATCCCCGCCCGGCGCGACGGCCGAGCCGTTAACGATCTTGCTCAGGCCGTCCCATAGAATCGGAACGAACGACCCGGTTGGAAATCGCGGAGTGCGGGACCCGGCGTCGAGCGTTTTCAGGAGGCACGGCAGTGGCGGACGGCGGTGCGGCACCCTCCCGTGCGGATGCGCGGCGCAACAGGGCGCTGGTGCTCCAGGCGGCCCGATTCGCCTTCGAGGAACAGGGGTTGAGGGTTCCGCTCGGGGAGATCGCGCGCCGCGCCGGGGTCGGTGCCGGGACCGTCTATCGCCATTTCCCGTCCAAGGAAGCCCTGTTCAGGGCGACGATCGTGGACCGGATCGAGCTTTTCGCCGACACCGCCAGGGACCTGGCCGAGGTTCCGGACCCCGGTCCGGTCTTCTTTCGCTTTCTGTCCTCGGTGGTACGGCTCGCGTCACGGAACAGGGCGTTGTGCGACGCGTTGGAGGCGGCCGGCGCGGGGCCCTTCGAGCCCTCGCCGGGAGTCGGGCAGGACTTCGATGACGCGCTGGAAGTCCTGCTCAGACGGGCCCAGGCGGCGGATGCCGTACGGCAGGACGTCGGGATAGCCGACCTCAGGGCGCTGCTGGTCGGCTGTCTTTCGATGGAGCGGGCCGCGGCGGGAACCGGGGTCGAGGGCGGCGTTCCGAGCCGGATGACGGCGCTGATGTGCGATGCGCTGCGACCGGAACGCGTGGTAACGGAACTCGAATCCGAGCCGGTGAAACGTAACGAATCGCGGTGTGGGGTGTGCGGTGCGGCCATCGCGGCGGCCCGCACGGGCCGGCCCGCACGCTACTGCGGTGGTGCCTGCCGGCAGAAGGCACACCGGGCGCGGGAGCGTACGCGCCGGACGTGAGCGGGCGTGGCCGGGTGCCCGGCCGACCGCCCGTTCCTCAGAGCGGGAGCTTGAAACCCAGGTGCGAGGCCTCGAATCCGAGGCGCTCGTAGAAGCGGTGTGCGTCGATCCGGGTCGCGTCCGAGGTGAGCTGCACCATCTGGCAGCCGAGTGTGCGGGACTCCGCGACCGCCCACTCGATGAGCTGGGTGCCGAGGCCTCCGCCGCGCTCGTCACGGTGGACCCGTACGCCCTCGATGACCGAGCGGGTCGCGCCGCGCCGGGACAGGCCCGGTATGACGGTGAGCTGGAGGGTGCCGACCGTCCGGCCGGCGCGGTCCGCCACGACCAGGTGCTGCTGCGGATCGGAGGCCAGCGCTTCGAACGCGGCGCGGTACGGAGTCAGGTCGTCCGGTGACTCGCGGGTGGCGCCCAGGGGGTCGTCGGCGAGCATCGCGACAATGGCGGGAAGATCGGACGCGGTCGCCCGGCGTATCTCGATTTCGCTCATGGGCGCGACCTTATGCCGTGCGATCACGGGGGCGGCAGGCAGGCGAGCCCGCCGCCCTTACCGCCGCAGGCTCTGCTCTCATGCGCCGACCGGCGTCACTTCGGTGGCGCGAGCGTCTCGACGGCGTTGACCAGTGGTGCCAGCTCGGGGCGCTGCGAGGCGTCCTTGAGGGCTTCGCGCAGCGCGCCGTCGTGGGTGGGCCGGGCCTCCACCAGGAGCGCGAGGCCATCGGGTGTCACGTTGGTGTAGATGCCGCGCCGGTCGTCGGGGCACAGGTAGCGCGAGAGCAGCCCGCGCTCCTCGAGCCGGGTGACCAGGCGGGTCGTGGCGCTCTGGCTGAGGACGACGGAGTCCGCGACCTGGTGCATCCGCAGATGACCACCCGGTCCGTCGTGCTGCTCGCTGAGCACATTGAGGACCGAGAACTCCCGGACGCTGAGGTCGTGAGCGGTCTGCAGCGCGCGCTCGATGTGCGACTCGATCCGGCCGTGCAGTGCGGACAGGGCGCACCAGCCCTGTGCCAGGCCCAGGGGCTCCGCCGGGGTGCAGCCGGGCGCGGCCGCTGCCGGCTCCGGGGCCGCCGTCTCCTGCGTGTCCCGTGTCTGCTGCGTCATCGAAGACCTCCTCAAGGGGCGCGGGAACCAGGATAGGCCACCTCCGAAATATACGGCGCTTGCAATTAACCCGCGCATGCAATTATTGTGAACGCTCGTAAGCGACGCACGCAATGATGTGAAGGGATCACTCCGTCATGCCTCTCGCACTCCTGGCTCTCGCCATCGGTGCCTTCGGGATCGGAACGACCGAGTTCGCGGTCATGGGTCTGCTGCCCGACATGGCGGCCGGCTTCGGTGTCTCCATCCCCCTCGCCGGATACGCGACCACCCTCTATGCACTCGGTGTGGTCGTCGGGGCGCCGCTGATGACGGCTCTCGGCACCCGCTTCACCCGCAAGCAGATGCTGGTGCTGCTGATGGGCCTGTTCATCGTGGGCAATCTGCTCACGGCCCTCGCGCCCAACTTCGGGATCATGCTGGCCGGGCGGATCGTGGCCGCGTTCACGCATGGCGCGTTCTTCGGCATCGGCGCGTTGGTGGCCGCCGACCTCGTCGCACCCCAGAAGCGGGCCACCGCCCTCTCGCTCATGTTCAGCGGTCTGACCGTCGCCAACGTCGTGGGCGTCCCGGCCGGCACCATGCTCAGCCAGCACTTCGACTGGCGATTCACCTTCTACGCCATCACCGCGCTCGGCGTGCTCGGCCTGCTGGGAATCCTCGGGCTGGTCCCCGCACAGCGGGCGAAGGCGGCCTCTCCCCTGGGCAGCGAGCTCGCCGTGTTCCGCAACCCCCAGGTCGGCCTCGCGATGCTGATGACGATCCTGGGCTTCGGCGGCGTCTTCGCCGCCGTCACCTACCTCGCCTCGATGATGACCGAGGTCACCGGCTTCGCGCCGTCCTCCGTGATCTGGCTGACGGCCGTCTTCGGCCTCGGCATGGTCGGCGGAAACCTCGTCTCCGGCCGGTTCACCGACCGCGCCATGATGCCGATGCTGTATGTGTCGTTGACCGGGTTGGCGCTCTCGCTGGCCGCGTTCACCTTCACCGCGCACGACAAGACCGCCGCCACCGTCACCCTCGCGCTGATCGGCATCTTCGGCTTCGCCACCGTGCCGCCGCTGCAGAAGCGGGTGATGGACCAGGCCGCCGCGGCGCCCACCCTCGCCTCGGCCGGCAACATCGCGGCCTTCAACTTCGGCAACGCACTGGCCGCCTGGCTCGGCGGGATCGTCATCTCGGCCGGCCTGGGCTACACCGCACCCAACTGGGTCGGTGCCCTGATGACCGTCGCGGCGCTCGGCGTGGCGATATTCGCCTCCGCCCTGGAGCGGCGTCAGACCGGCCGCGGCCAGGTGGTGGTCGCCGGCGGACCCACCGCGACCGCCGACGAACCCGTCCCGGCACACGGCTGACGGCCGCGTCCGCACCACCCCCCCCGCAGGACCCCTGTATCACCGGCGCTCCGCGCACCCCCGGCACGGCCCGCGCCACCACACCCCAAAGGACCCCCTCATGAGCACCACCACCCCCACTGCCGCTCCCACCGTCCGCCCCCTCACCACCCGCGAGGCCGAGGCTTTGATCGAGGCCGCCGTCCGTGCCGCCGACGGCCTCGGGGTGAAGGGCAGCGTCACCGTTCTGGACGCGGGCGGTCACCTGCTCGGCTTCCGGCGGGACGACACCGCCGTGCTGATCTCCGGGGAGACCAGCACCCGCAAGGCGTACACCGCCCTGCAGTTGGATGCGCCGACCGCCGACCTCGTCGACCTGGTACGCCCCGAGGGGCTCTTCCACACGCTGCCCACGGCGCTGGACCGCCCGCTGCTCTTCCTCGCGGGCGGAGTGCCACTGCACCGGGACGGCCGGCTGATCGGCGCGCTCGGCTTCGGCGGCGGCGCCCCCGAACAGGACCACCGGATCGTCACCGCGGCGACAGCGGAGGCCGACCTCGTCTGACATTGGCCTGGCCTGACGTCGGTTCCGCCCGACGCCGGCCTCGCCCGCTCCGGCCTCCGCGCCGCTAGTGGAGGCCCGCGCCCTTGATGCTGTTGCTCGGTGCCCGGCCGGCGCGGGCCTCCGCCGACCGTGCCGCGCGCAGTCGGCTGCCGCGTCCGGTCAGTCCCCAGGGCTTGAGGACGGAGAGCGCGGTGAGGAAGAGATAGGTGGCCGTGGCGACCGACGGCGCGATGACGAGGCTGATGTCCGGGGCCGGGCTGCCCGCGGCGGCCTCGGCGGCGAGGCGGTTGATGCCGGGCCGCAGCGAGAACACCGACAGCAGCACGGTGACGAGCGTCAGCCAGAACTTCACCACGACCCAGCGGTGCAGGGTCAGCCCCCAGGCGGTGCCCAGGGACAGCACCAGCCCGCTGACCAGCGAGCCGAAGGCCAGAGGGAGGACCAGCCAGTCACTGAAGATCTTCATCGCCCGGTAGGCGACCGTCGCCGTCTCCGGGGAGCCGGTGGTGTAACCGGTGATGCCGAGTGCGAGCAGCCCGAGGGTGAGACCGAGCCAGCTGACGGAGACGGCGAGGTGAAGGACGAGGACGGCCCGGCGGGCGGGGCGGCTGAGCTGCTGCATACCGACACCGTCCCGCCCCGCGCCGCGGGTGACATCTGCCGGCGGGAGTATCCGTGCGTACCCGGCCTTGAGTACGCGTACGAACCCGGACCAGGGGACGAGAGGCGCTCGTCTGGCCGGATTTGGGCCTGTAACAACCTGGTTGCACCCATACCCCCTCCCGCCCACGCATCCTGAGGCCGGGCCCCCTAGGCTCCGGGGCCATGAGCAAGCTGCATCTGTTCGACATGGACGGGACCCTGCTCTACGGGTCCGCGGCCGCGATCGAGATCTCCCGGCAGCTCGGGCTGGAGCGGGAGATCGGTGAGCTGGAGCGCGGATTCGCGGCGGGTGAGCTGACACCGGTGCGGTTCGCGCAGCGCGCCTGTGAGCTGTGGGCCGCCGAACTGACCGAAACGCAGGTGGCCGCGGCCTTCGACGGGGCGCCGTGGCTGACCGGAATCCGGGAGGTCTGGGCCGATATCCGGGCACGTGGTGAACGGTGCGCGGTGATTTCCCTGTCCCCGGCCTTCTTTGTCGAACGGCTGCTGGCCTGGGGTGCCGACGCGGCGCACGGCTCCCTCTGGCCGGCGGTGCCGATCCGGCAGGCGGTGGAGCCGGCCGGCATCCTCACCTCCGAGGCGAAGGTGCGTGTCGCGGATGAACTCTGTGCGCGGTTCGGGGTGACCCGCGCCGACTGCGTGGCATACGGCGACTCCCTGTCGGACACCGAACTGTTTGCGGCAGTTCCGCGGTCCGTGGCCGTGAATGCGGATCACCATGTCAGCGACCTGGCCTCATTTGCGTATGCGGGCCATGATCTGCGCGAGGCATACGAGCTGGTGCGTACTGGCCAGTAATTCCGAAGTTTCCACGGCGGATTCGTCCGCTGTGTGCGCTCAAAATGCAGTCTGTGGGGAGGATCACTGTTATCGGAAGGCCCGCGCGGAGTGTTCCAAGATCAGGACTTGTGGTTTCAACTACTGCCGGTATGGTCGACTCCGGCTTGGCGGAGTGAAGGCTTCCGCGGGTACGCGAAGGGCGAGTAAGAACCCTCCAGTCTAGCGGCGAAGCGGCCCGCGACACCTGGACTTCCGACTATTTGTCCCTCGTGATGAGCAAGGTGGCATGCTGCTGACACGGCATCTACTCCGTATTGTCACGAGGAAGTGAGATTGTCCGCTTTGGAGGATGTTGCCGGGATCGCTTAATCGATGAAGAATTCCGGGGCAGGGCGGGGGAATTCCGGGCAGTTCCGTTCCACGGAAGTGCGAAGACGACCGATAGACGTTCGAGGCGAGGCAGACCATGGACGCTCCGACCACTACGTCGGCCGATAACGGATCTTCCGGCGGGAGCAGTGGCGATTGGGGTTGGTTCACTCCGCCGGCGAAGAAGTCCTCCGAGGAACAGCAGGAGCGGCAAAACAGCCAGGACCGGCAACAAGGCGAGGACGGCCGGGCCGAACCGGACGACCGGAGTGCACATCCCGACCGCGTGGACCACAGAGGCCACCATGAGCGGTACGAGAGAGATGAGCGCAACGACCGGGAACGGATACCCAGTCGGCCGGTCAACCCCATCCGGCCGGTAGGCACCGCCGCCACACGTGAGCGTGAGACCGAGCCCTCGCAGGTTCCGCAGGCACGGCACGAGGCGGGCGGGGCGCCGACCGCACCCCACTACAGCGAGCAGTCCGCGGCCGCCGCCGGGCACGCCGCCCCGGCAGCCGCGCCGCAGCGCCGCGAGACCGGGCCCGGCTGGGAACACCAGCCGTTCCCGGTGAGTCATCCGACCTGGGAGCGGGTGTCCGGCCCCGGCCATGAGCCCGAGCCCGTACACGAATCGGCGCGCGCCACGGGAGCCGCCGCGGCCAGTGCCGCCCCGGCACCACCTGCCCCGGCACCACCTGCCCCGGCACCACCTGCCCCGGCATCGCCTGCCCCGGCGCCCCCTGCCCCGGCACCGCCCGCCCAGAGCGCGGCTCCCGCGCCCTCGGTCTTCACGCCCCAGGCTCGTCCCGCCGCTCCCTCGCGGGAGCCCTCTCTCGAAGACCTGACCGCCTCGGCCTCCCACGCGAGCCCCGCCTCTCCCGACGCGGTGCTCATCCGTCGCACCATGGCGGAGATCGAGCCGGTGGCCGACAAGGTCACCTCGTACTTCTACGCGCTGCTCTTCGTCCAGTACCCCGATCTGCGGGCGCTGTTCCCCGCCTCGATGGACACCCAGCGCGACCGGCTCTTCAAGGCGCTGCTCACCGCGGCCCAGCACGTCGACGACGCCGAGGTGCTCTCCGCGTACCTCGCGAACCTCGGTCGTGGGCACCGCAAGTACGGCACCCAGCCCGACCACTACCCGGCGGTCGGCGAATGCCTGCTCAGCGCGCTCGCGCGCTACGCCACGACCAGTTGGGACCCGGAGACCCAGGCCGCCTGGGTGCGCGCCTACACGGCGATCTCGCAGATCATGATCGACGCGGCCGCCGAGGACGAGGCGGTCGCCCCCGCCTGGTGGCAGGCCGAGGTCGTCTCCCACGAGCTGCGCACGCCCGACATCGCGGTGGTCACGGTCCGCCCCGACCAGCCCTATCCGTTCCTCGCCGGGCAGTACACCAGCGTGGAAACCCCCTGGTGGCCGCGCATCTGGCGGCACTACTCCTTCGCCTCGGCGCCCCGCTCCGACGGCCTGCTCTCGTTCCACGTCAAGGCGGTACCGGCCGGCTGGGTCTCCAACGCCATGGTGCATCGCGCCCGCCCCGGCGACGTCATCCGGCTCGGTGCGCCCGGCGGCGCGATGACCGTCGACCACACGACGCGCAGCGGTCTGCTGTGCGTCGGCGGCGGCACCGGCATCGCGCCCATCAAGGCGCTGATCGAGGACGTCGCGGAACACGGCGTCCGGCGTCCCGTCGAGGTCTTCTACGGCGCCCGCAGCGACCAGGACCTCTACGACCTCGACACCATGCTGCGCCTGGAACAGGCCCATCCCTGGCTCTCGGTCCGCCCGGTCGTCGCCACCGGACCGGCGGCCCGCGGCGGGACCAGCAGCGAAACCGGACAGCTTCCGGACGCGGTGCGGCAATACGGACCGTTCCCGGAGTACGACGCCTACCTTTCCGGGCCGCCGGGGTTGATCCGCAGCGGTGTGGACGCTTTGGTGGGAGTCGGCATCCCGACCGACCGCATACGGCACGACTCCATTGAAGAGCTCGTCTCGGCAGGCGATTGAGGTCTTGGCAGTGCAGGGCGAGTACGGTCCGACAGGGGAGGGGTGGGGTATGCCGAGGCAGGAGCGCCCCGGGAGCGACGGCGAGCACCTGGTACAGCAGAGGCTGGGCACGACCGAACGCGCCGACCGTTTCTACCGGGACCAGGTCCTGGACCATCTCAACGCCCGTATGCGGGAGTTCGTGGCCCGTCAGGAGATGTTCTTCCTGGCCACGGCCGACCGGCACGGTGACTGCGACTCGACCTTCCGGGCCGGCCCGCCGGGGTTCATCCAGGTGCTCGACGACCGGACGCTGGCGTACCCGGAATACCGTGGCAACGGTGTCATGGCGTCCGTGGGGAACATCTCGGAGAACCCGCGCCTGGGCATCCTGATGATCGACTTCACCCGGGACCGGATCGGGCTGCACATCAACGGCCGCGCACGGGTGGTCATGGACGAGGAGATGCGGGCGCAGTACACCGGCCTGCCGGTCGACCCGGTCCCCGGACGGCGCGCCCAGCTGTGGGTCACGGTCGAGGTCGAAGAGGCGTACATCCACTGCGCCAAGCACATTCCGCATCTGCAGAAGGTCCCGGCGCAGCAGCGCGGGGCGCGGGCGTGGGGCACCGACGACAGCAAGCGCAAGGGCGGCGACTTCTTCGGCGCTGCGGCCGAGGCGGGCGAGCGCCCGGCGTTCCGGCGCCCGGAGCGCGGCAACGAGCACCTGCGGGGCGGACTCCACGAGGACACGGATGACACGGCCCGCCAGACCGCGGCCCCGGTGTACGGGGGCGACCGCGCCCATGCCGCCGCGCCGCAGGCCGCACAGCCCGAGTCCGGTCACGGCTCCGCGCCCGGTGTCTCCGGCCGGCGGGACTTCGTGGAGGAGCTGAACGCGGAGTTCCTCGACCGGGTCGAGCGGGTGCTCGCCCGCGCCCGGCCGCGTCGCCCCGCGGAGGACGAGGCCGGGTTCCGTGGTTGGTTCGACCGGCGCGACGGCTGACACGGCGCCCCGCGGCAGCAGGCGGCGCGCGGTGCCTCGCGCTCCGCTCAGCCCAGGTCGGGGGCGTGCATGGCCCGTACGCCCTCGATGTTGCCGTCCAGGTAGTGGCGCAGCGACAGCGGTACGACCTCGACGGAGGCGATGCCGACGCGGGTGAAGGGCACCCGCACGATCTCGTAGTCCCCGCAGGGCTCCTCGACCTCGGGGCCGTGCCGGCGTGCCGGGTCCATCGCGTCGAGCCGGCAGACGAAGAAGTGCTGGACCTTCACGCCGTCCACCCCGCCGTCGCTGAAGTGCTCGACGGTGTCCACGAACACCGGCACCACGTCCTTGATCTTCGCGCCCAGCTCCTCGTCCAGCTCGCGGTGGAGGGCATCGATGACGGTGGCGTCCTCGGGCTCGACACCACCGCCGGGAGTGATCCAGTACGGGGCCCGGCCCGGCTTGGTGCGCTTGATCAGAACGAGGTCCGCACCGTCGAGCAGAATCGCGCGGGCGGTGCGTTTGACGACTGGCCGTTCGTTCATAGGGGACAGATGCCGCAGTCACGACCTGGTGAAACCCACGTCCCTCGGTCACCAGTCGACAGCGGTGCGCAGCAGCCCTTCATGCGCCCGCGCGATATGCGGCAGACCCAGCGTCCCGGTCCGTACGGCCAGGAAATAGGTCCGCAGCGGGGGCACCGCCGGGTCGAGCAGGGTCATGACCTCGCCGCCGGCGAGCGCGTCGGCGCACAGGTAGCGGGGCAGTACGGCGAGCCCCGCGCCGGCCGCGACGCAGGACAGCACCGCCCGCAGATCGCCGGCGATCACGGCGGCGGAGGCCGTGGGCTTGGCGTCGAAGACCGCGGACCAGTAGCGGGCGATCAGCGGCAGACTCTCGTGGACCTCGACGATCGGCACGGAATCCAGCAGGCGGACGCCCTCGCCCCGCAGCGCCCCGGGGCCGCCCAGCCGGTCCGCCCAGTGTGGTGCGGCGACCAGCACATGCTCCTCGTCGCACAGCGGGGTGGCGGTGAGCAGCCCGCCGCGCGGCCGGGTCGTGGTGACGGCCAGATCGTGGTGGCCGGCCGCCAGGCCGGTCAGCATCTCCTCCGCGGACCCGAAGGCCGTACGGAGGGAGAGGCCCTGCGATATCAGCGGGGTCAGTGCCGGGAGCGCGCGCTCGGTGAGGAACTCCGGGGGCCCGGCGAGATGGAGGGTGCGGGTGACGGAGTCCCGGTCCAGACCCGCCTCGGTGATCTCGGTGAGCGCGTCCAGGTGCGGCGCCACTTTGTGGGCGAGTTCGTCGCCGATGGTGGTGGCGGTGACGCCGCGGGCGTAGCGGAGGAAGAGCGGGCGGCCCAACTGCCTTTCCAGCGTACGGATCTGGCTGGTCACCGCGGGTTGGGAGAGGCCGAGTAACGCCGCGGCGCGGGTGAAGGAGCCGGCTCGGTGCACCGTGACAAAGGTGCGCAGCAGGGCCAGATCCATCACGTACCTCCTGCGCCCCTCGGAAGCCTGGTCGCGGGACAACCATAAATTTGTCGATAGGGATGTGTCGCTAGCGTGATTGGACACTGACGCTCGGTCAACTAGCCTTGTTCGAGCGGTTGGTTTCACGTGGAACATCTGGTTTCACGTGAAACGCGTGGGCTCGGGGCCATGGGAACCGCAGGCCGGCAGGGTGACGAGGGGGGATACCCTGCCGGCCGCTCTTATGCCATGAGAGGCGCCGGACGTGGCGGCGCACTCAGCCTGTTCGACATGTCCCGGCGCTGCGGTTCAAGCGGCGCCCGGTCAGCGGTGCGCGGCCGAGTCCAGTGCCCGGAGGACATCCGCGATCAGATCCTCCGGCTCCTCGATGCCGACGGAGAAGCGGATGAAGCCCTCCGGCACCGCGTCCCCGCCCCAACGGGCCCTCCGCTCCGCACTGGACCGTACGCCCCCGAAGCTCGTCGCCTCGTCCACCAGGGTCAGCGCGGCCAGGAACCGCTCGGCGAAGGACTTGTCCGGCAGCACGAAGGACACCACGCAGCCGAAGTGGCCCGGCCGCATCTGCCGGGTGGCCGGCTCGTGGGACGGGTCGGACGGCAGTCCGGGGTGCCGCAGACCGCTCACCTCCGGGCGGTCGGTCAGCGCCGTGGCCAGGGCCAGCGCACCGGCCGACTGCTGGCGGACACGCAGTGCGAGGGTGGCGAGGGAGCGATGCGCGAGCCAGCTCTCCATGGGGCCGGGGATCGCGCCCACGGTCTTGCGCCACAGCCGTACGGAATCGGCGAGTGCGGCGTCCCGGGTGCTCACATAGCCCAGCAGTACGTCGCCGTGGCCGGTCAGCGCCTTGGTGCCGCTGGCCACCGAGAAGTCCGCCCCGAGGTCGAGGGGCCGCTGGCCGAGCGGGGTGGCGAGGGTGTTGTCGACGGCGACCAGCGCGCCCCGGCGGTGCGCCGCGTCGGACAGCCGCCGGATGTCGCAGACATCGAGGCCGGGGTTGGAGGGCGTCTCGATCCACAGCAGCCGGGCGCCGTCCAGTACATCGAGCTGAGCGTCGTGTGCTGTCGGCGCCGTACGGACCTCGATGCCATAGCTCTCCAGACGTGCGCGCACGGCGGGCAGCAGCTGATAGCCGTCGCCGGGGAGCACCACCGCGTCGCCGGAGCGCAGGTGGGAGAAGAGGACCGCGCTGATCGCCGCCATCCCGGAGGCGAAGGCGACGGTATGGGCGCTCTCGTCCGGCGACTCCAGGGCGCCGATGGCCTGTTCCAGACGGGTCCAGGTCGGGTTGGCGTCGCGGCCGTAGGTGTAGGGGCCGGTCGCGTCGCCGGGGAGGTGGTAGTGCGCCGCGAACACCGGCCCGGGGAGGGCCGGCTCATGGGCGTCCGGCTCCGGGAGCCCGGCTCGTACGGCGCGGGTGCCGTCGCCGGTCATGCGTGCTCCTCAAGCTGCGGCGGATGCGGTTCACGGGCGATCGGCCGACTGTCGTGGGCGGCGGTGCGGGCCGTGACGACGGTAGGGGCCGGGAGCGCGGTGCGGACCGCGGCCAGCAGGCCGTCGCTCGCCGTCTCGACCATCTCCAGGCACTCCTCGAAGCCCTCGAAACCGCCGTAGTACGGATCGGGCACATCGAGATCACCGGCGGCATCGGGAACGGGAACGGGCCCGGAGGCCGGGGTGGCCACCGGGCCCGAGCCGCTCTCCGTCACCGTGCCCGTCCCGTACGCACGCAGCAGGCGGACCTTGGCGGCGTCCTGTGCGGTGGGGGCCAGGCGGCGCAGCTCGCGCAGATGCCCCGAGTCGAGCGCGATGACCAGGTCGAGGTGGTCGAACCAGGAGGTCTGGAACTGCCGGGCGGTGTGCGCGTGTTCATAGCCCCCCGCGCGCAGTACGGCGACCGTGCGCGGGTCGGCGCCCTCGCCCTCGTGCCAGCCGCCGGTCCCCGCGCTGTCGACCTCGACCAGGCCGTCGAGCCCGTCCTCCGCGAGGCGGGCGCGGAAGACGGACTCGGCCATCGGCGACCGGCAGATGTTGCCGGTGCAGACGAAGCAGATACGGAAGGGAGCGGTCAAGGCTCAGTCCTCGTCGGGAAGGATCACGTGCATCGCCCAGGCGACGATGGAGATGATCACGCCGCCGAGCATGGCCGTCCAGAAGCCGTTCACATGGAAGGCGAGATCGGCCTTGCCTGCGAGCCAGGAGGTGAGCAGCAGCATCAGCGCGTTCACGACCAGTGTGATCAGGCCGAGCGTGAGGATGAACAGGGGGAAGGAGAGCAGCTTCACCAGGGGCTTGACCAGGAAATTGACCAGCCCGAAGATCAGCGCGACGAGGATCAGGGTCAGTACTTGGTGGCCGGTGTTCTCACCGGTGAGCGTGATGTCCTTGAGCAGCCAGATGGCCACGGCAAGCGCCGCGGCATTGGCGATCGTCTTGACCAGAAAATGCTTCATGGTGAGATCGTCGCAGACGACTCTGAACGAGTGAGGGGTGCGAACGGCATGAAGGCCTTCCGACTGGATGAGCTGGAAGCGGAGCGGGCCGCCAACGATGGCGCGTATCTGCAGTTCCTCCGGGAGCGCAACATGTCGGTCGGGCTGTACGCGCTGGATGCCGGAAGCGTCGATCCACAGCAGCCGCACGCCCAGGACGAGGTGTATCTCGTGGTCAGCGGCCGGGCGGCGATCACCGTAGGGCAGGAGACACAGTCGGTGGCGCGGGGAAGCGTGGTCTATGTGCCCGCCGGGGTGCCCCACAAGTTCCACCACATCAGCGAGGACCTCAGGGTGATGGTGGTCTTCTCTCCTCCTGAGAGCTAAGGGCCGGGCCTGGGGACCCGTAGGGGACGGGTCAGGGGAGGACCGGGGATACGAAGCCCCCGCGACCGTGGTCAGCGTCCTAGCATCGTGGGTGAAGGGAAACCTGAGGCGTGCGGCGGCAGACGCGCAGCACGCGGACGGTGCCATCGGCGCGAGCACAGCGCAGCGGACGACAGCGCGGTACGGACAACGACAGCGCGACAGAAAGAAAGCAGGGGAGAGCAGTGGCCGGTAAAGGGATACTCGCAGGGCTTCCGTGGTGGGTCACCTGGGTCGTGGCGCCCGTCATCGTGATCGTCGTCTTCGGCGGACTGATCGCCAGCGCGCTCGGCTTTCTGATCAGCGTGCTGTTCAAGGTCCTCATCGCGGCGGCCCTGATCGCCGGGGTCATCTACCTCGTCCGCCGGGTCGGCGGCTCGTCGTCTTCTTCCTCGAAGGGCGACTGGTAAGCCACGGCCGACGCGATCGACCGCCGGTGCGCGTGCCCTCCAGCGCCCGACCGTGGACGGTCATGGGGCAAGGGTCCTGCCCGGCGGTGGTCACCGGGCCCATCACCTCGCAAACCCCCTCAAATGCCCCTCATTGCCACGCAGTTGACTCCGCTGTCGAACCCCGCCCGCACAGTCCCGCTCAGGGGTGCGCGGGCGGGGTAACTCCCCCGGCTTTCGCCCTGCCGCCCGGCCCGGCCGAGCTAGGGTGCCGGTCGCAGGCGTCTTCCGGACGGCGGCGTTCCGGAAAGCCCGACGAGCCCGGTCGGGCCGCCCCTCGCGGGTGCCGGGAGACGCGCGCGGTCACGGGAGTTGGTCCCGCGACCGGGGCCCTGCGCCCCTCTGAGAGCGGACCTGGGGGTTTGGCCTTGGCGATGGTGAACGGCGAATCCGACTCCCACCCCACCTTGATCGGTTCGGTGCGGCGGGCGCTCCGGCTGCTGGAGGCGGCCGGTGCGCATATCGACGGCGCACCCGCCAAGCAGCTGGCCCGAGAAGCGGGGCTGCCGCTGCCGACGGCGTACCACCTGCTGCGGACCCTGACGCACGAGGGCTATCTCCAGCGGGAGAACGGGGTCTTCGTCCTCGGTACGGCGGCCGAGGAGATCGGCCGGGCCGGGGCCGGGCGCCGGCAACGCGCTCATCTCTCCGAAGCGCTGGCCGTGGTGGGCCAGGAACTGGGCGCCGCCGTCTACTTCGCTGTCTACCGTGAGGGTGAAGTCGAGGTGCTGGCGGTGACGGGTGATCCGGCGCGGCCGCCGGTGGTGGAATGGGCCGACTTCCGCGCCACCGCGCACGCCCACGCGATCGGGCAGTGTCTTCTGGCGCAGCTCGACGAGCCGACGCGGAAGGATCATCTCGCGCGCCATCCCGTCCAGTCGATAACGCCCTTTTCCGTGTCATCTGAGGGCGAATTGCTGCGGCGTTTGGATACGGTGCGTCGCGGTCACGCCGCTTACGAGCGTCAGGAATATGCCCTGGGCACGGTGTGTGCTGCCATTCCTGTCCAGGTCGGGGCGGCCGCCGCGACGTTGGCGGTTTCGTTGCCCGTGGACGAACTGCGTCGATTGCGGTCCGTCACAGACCGACTACGGAAAATGGCGGAGGCGACACTAACGACACTCGCCTTCTCTATCAGTATCTGAAAACTCACTCCTTGTGATCTGCTGGCGCGTGGCAGACGATGGCGCCAATAGGGCTACCGGGGGTTTTCCCGGCCATCTCCGATCAAGTGCGGGGCAGTGGTTGATGACCGACACAGTTCAGGCAGAAGTGATCATGAGCTTCGTCGTCTCGGAGGAGCTTGCGTTCCGGATTCCGGTGGAGCTGGACTTCGCCAGCGCCGATCCCTACGCCGTCCGCCTCACCTTCGATCTGCCCGGCGACGCGCCGGTGACCTGGGCTTTCGGCCGGGAACTGCTGTTGGACGGGCTGAGCCGGCCGTCCGGTGAGGGGGATGTGCGGATCGAGCCGGCCTCCCCCGAGAACCTCAGCGATGTCCTCATCAGCCTTCAGGTCGGCGCCGAGTCTGCGCTGTTCCGGGTGAGCGCGGCGCCGCTGGTGGCCTTCCTGGACCGTACGGACCGGCTGGTGCCGCTGGGCAAGGAAGAGGTCTGCGACACCCTCGAGGCCGTGCTGGACCGGATTCTCACGGAGGCCCCGGCCGGCTGACCGGCCCGTCTCCGCCCTCCCCCGCTCCCGTCCCCGTCCTCACTGCTTACGCCGCTTGCCGCGTCCCCCACGTCGTCCCGCCCGGCCGCCCGTGGGGCTCGTCGGCGCGCCGCCGGTGACCTCGGCCCCGGAGGCCGCCCCGGCCGGGGCTCCGGCCCCCAGGTCGTCACTCGCCGGTGCGGCCCGCCCGTTCCGGGCTGCCGGTGCCTGCCGGTCCGCCGAGACGACCAGCGCGGCCAGCAGCGTGGTCAGCGGCACCGCGGCGACCAGTCCGATGCTGCCCACGAGCGTGCGGACGATCTCCTCCGCGACCACCTCGCTCGAAGCGACCGTACCGACGCTGCTCTGTGCGATCGAGAACAGCAACAGCAGGGGCAGTGCGGCACCCGCGTAGGCCAGCACCAGGGTGTTGACGACGGACGCGATGTGATCCCGGCCGATGCGCATCGCGGCGCCGTACAGCTTGCGCCAGCCGGCCGACGGGTCCGCCTCCTTGAGCTCCCAGACCGCGGCGGTCTGGGTCACCGTCACATCGTCGAGCACACCCAGCGAACCGATGATGATCCCCGCCAGCAGCAGTCCGCGGATCTCGATGTCCGGGTACAGACCGTGCACCAGTCCGGTCGTGTCATCCGTGTTGCCGGTCAGCAGTGCCCAGCCGATGAAGACCGATCCGAGCAGCCCGATCAGCAGCAAGGACGCGAGTGTGCCGAGCACGGCCACGGAGGTACGGGCGGTCAGCCCGTGGCACAGGTAGAGCGCGATCAGCATGATTGCGCTGCCCCCGATCACCGCCACCACCAGCGGATTGGAGCCCTGGAGGATCGCCGGAAGGATGAACAGCGTCAGGACGACGAAGCTGGCCGCCAGTGCCACCAGCGCGAGGACGCCGCGCAGCCGGCCGACGATCACGACCGCGAAGGCAAAGATCGCGGCCAGTAGCCACATCGGCAGCGACCGGTCCACATCGCTGACCGAGTACTGGAGATCCTTCGGCGCCTTGGGGGAGTACGCCACCACCACCTCCTGGCCGGTGGTGTAGTGGCGCAGCGCGTCCGGTGTCACCACGGTCCGGAAGGTGTGCCCCTTGTTCTGCCCGGTGGTGACTTCGATCGTCGCCTGCTGGCAGGGCTTTCCCTTGTCCGCTCCCGCGGCCGGTGGCTGCCCCGTCGGCGACGGGGGCTGGGGCTGCTGCTCGGCGTGGACATCCGCGCAGTTCACCTCCACCACTTTGATCACCCGGGCCGTCTCCGTGGGCTGGTCGAAGCCGACACCCGACGGTTTGTGCGGCGGTGCTCCGCCGGGCCAGAGCACGACCAGGCCGACCGCCACCGCGGCCGCGAACGGGATCAGTACGGCCGCGATGACCTTGCGCAGATGCCGGGAGACGGGCGCGGCCGGGCCATGACCGTGCCCGTGGGAGTGCGGGGCGGAGTGGCTGTGGGACTCATGAGGCGACACCGCCCGATCATCGCAAGAACTCCAGGGGCCCACTGTTCACCGCGCCACATCGGCCGCTACCGTGGTGGCACCTTTGCAATCGCGGGAGCTCGGAGCACCGGGCTGAGAGGGCGCTGACCTTCGTCCCAGCGGCGTTTCACGTGAAACGCCGACGGACGGAAGCCGCTGCGTCGACCGCCGAACCTGTTACCGGGTAATGCCGGCGTAGGGAGTTGGGTCTCCATGACTCTGCAGGATGCACGCACGCCCGAAAACGGTGCCAACGACGGCGAAAAGCCGCAGATCGGCTGGCACAAGGGCTATGTCTCCGGATCGCGTCCCGACCTTCGGGTGCCGGTCCGGCGGGTGCACCTCACCAACGGCAAGGACGTGACGCTCTACGACACGTCAGGGCCGTACACCGACCCCAATATCGAAACCGACGTCCGCCGTGGTCTGGCACCGCTGCGGGAGAACTGGATCATCGGCCGCGGCGACACCGAGGAGTACGCGGGCCGCCCCATGCGGCCGGAGGACGACGGCCTCAAGCACACCTCGCCGCGCGGCGGACTCAAGAACCTCGACGCGGTCTTCCCCGGCCGCCCCCGTCAGCCGCGCCGCGGCCGTGAAGGAGCGGTCACCCAGCTCGCGTACGCCCAGCGCGGCGAGATCACCACGGAGATGGAGTACGTCGCCCTCCGTGAGAAGGTCACGCCCGAGTTCGTCCGCGACGAGATCGCGGCCGGCCGCGCGGTGCTGCCCGCCAACGTCAACCACCCGGAGATCGAGCCGATGATCATCGGCAAGAACTTCCTGGTGAAGGTGAACGCCAACATCGGCAATTCCGCGGTCACTTCCTCCATCGAGGAGGAGGTGGAGAAGATGACCTGGGCGACCCGTTGGGGCGCCGACACCGTCATGGACCTCTCCACCGGCCGCAACATCCACACCACCCGCGAGTGGGTGCTGCGCAACTCCCCCGTCCCCATCGGCACCGTCCCCCTCTACCAGGCGCTGGAGAAGGTCGACGGCAAGGCCGAGGAACTGACCTGGGAGATCTACAAGGACACCGTCATCGAGCAGGCCGAACAGGGCGTCGACTACATGACGGTGCACGCCGGTGTGCTGCTTCGCTATGTGCCGCTCACGGCCCGCCGCAAGACCGGCATCGTCTCCCGCGGTGGTTCGATCATGGCGGCCTGGTGTCTGGCGCACCATCAGGAGTCGTTCCTCTACACGCACTTCGAGGAGCTCTGCGAGATCCTCGCCTCCTACGACGTCACCTTCTCCCTCGGTGACGGTCTGCGCCCCGGCTCCATCGCAGACGCCAACGACGAGGCGCAGTTCGCGGAGCTGCGGACGCTCGGCGAGCTGAACACCATCGCCAAGCGGCACGGCGTACAGACCATGATCGAGGGCCCGGGGCACGTCCCGATGCACAAGATCAAGGAGAACATCGACCTTCAGCAGGAGATCTGCGAGGAGGCGCCGTTCTACACACTCGGCCCGCTGACCACCGACATCGCCCCGGCCTACGACCACATCACCTCCGGTATCGGCGCGGCGATGATCGCCTGGTGGGGCACCGCGATGCTCTGCTACGTCACGCCCAAGGAGCACCTGGGCCTGCCGGACCGCGACGACGTCAAGACCGGTGTCATCACCTACAAGATCGCGGCCCATGCGGCGGACCTGGCCAAGGGCCACGCGGGCGCCCAGGAGTGGGACGACGCGCTCTCGGACGCCCGTTTCGAGTTCCGCTGGGAGGACCAGTTCAACCTGGCCCTCGACCCGGACACGGCCCGCGCCTTCCATGACGCGACGCTGCCGGCCGAACCGGCGAAGACGGCGCACTTCTGCTCGATGTGCGGCCCGAAGTTCTGCTCGATGAAGATCAGTCAGGACATCCGCCGCGAGCACGGCGGGGATCTGGCCGTCGACCCCGAGGCCGGAATGGCCGAGAAGTCGAAGGAGTTCGCGGCGGCGGGCAACCGCGTCTATCTGCCGATCGCGGACTAGCCGTTCCGTCTGGCCGTTCCGCCCGGACGCACTCGGCGAAAGGCCCCTGCCCGACAACGGGCGGGGGCCTTCCCGGTGCCGGCGCCACAGCGCGCCCGCCGAGCCGCAGGACCGCACCCGCGCGGGCCCGGGCCCTACTCCTGCTGGTGATCCGGCCCGCCGTAATCCGGGCTGGTGAAGTCCGGGCTGGAGTAGCGCGGGCGGGAGCCCGAGGAGCCGCTGTCGGGGCTGGTGAACTCCGGGCGGGTGTAGCCGAGGGTGGGGATACGGCTCTCAGAGGACGTGGTGCGGCGTGGGACATGGGGCTCGGGGCCGTCGTCCGGGCCGCTGGTGGGGCCGGTGAGGGCCGTGCGGAGGAAGGGCAGCAGGCCGCGTTCCAGGAGGGCGCGGTGCCAGTCCTCGCGGGCCCGGTCCAGCGCCTCGGCCGGTTCGACTGCGGCGACCTGGGCGGACGCGCCGTTGCGCAGCGCCGTGAGGAGCAGTCCGGCCATGGCGACGAGACCGCCCGCCGCGGTCAGCGCTGCGAAGATCCAGCCGACGCTGATCAGCGGCTGGGCCAGGGACTTGTCGGGGCTGATGGCGCGCAGCACATATCCGATGAGGAGGAAGAGGACCGCGGCGATACCGGCGAGCACGGGGGCGAGCACGGCGATCATGGCGGTCAGCCCCGCGCCGGTGCTTTCGGCCGCTTCCAGGATCGTGGCGCTGTCCGGGTTCGGACTCCCGCCGGCGGCCACACTCTGCTCCTCGCCGCCCGTATCGGTGGCGGACGCGACGGGTGCCGGTGCGCGCAGAGCGGCGCGGAGATGCACATAGCGTTGGTATTCGGCCGCGGCGCAGGCGGCGATGGCCGTGGTCGCGCCGAGCGCCATCGTGCGCAACTGCTCGGTGTTGAGCGGGTGTCCCGTGGCGTCGGTCAGGTCGTCCGGGCGGTATGGGGCGGTACGCAGCGCCTCATCGAGGATGCGCGCGAAGTCCGCGCGGTCCTCGTTCAGCAGGTGCGGAGCGCTGTTCATATGGGTCCCCCGATGCTCCGTAGGGCCGTACGGCCGGCGTTGGCCGGGCAGTGGGCGGAAACGGAGGAGAGCCTGCTACGGATAGACCGATGGTAGAGCGACTCCGGCACGGCGTGACAGAGAGTTTGCGGAAATTGAGTAATGCCACGACCGGTTTTTGCCGGTGCCGCCCCCGGCTTTCGTCCTGCCGCCCGTCGGCCGACCGGCGGCAGGCTCCCCCGGCAATTCTCAGCCGGCCAGCGGAAGTTGAACGACCAACAGCTTTCCGGCCATCGTGACACCGCCGTCCATGGCGATCGCCAGACCGTCGGCGTAGACATGCGGACCGTCGACGGCGATGGCCTCGCTTTCGCCTTCCTCCGCGCCGACCTCGCCCAGCAGATACGGGATCGGGCTGTGGCCGTGGACCACGCGGTCGCCGCCGTAGGCGTCGAGGAGTTCCCGGACGGCGTCCGAGCCGGACTCGTCGCGGAAGGCGAAGCGCTTGGTGAACTTCCGGAACAGATCCCAGACTTCATCCGCTTCGCTGCGGGTGAGTACGTCGTGGACGGTGTCGTTGACGGCCTCGATGGAGTCGCCGTATTCGAGGTAGGCGGTGGTGTCGGAGTGCACGAGCAGATGCCCGTCCTCCTCCATCACGGCGTCGAGCCGGGCCATCCACTGGAGGTGGTGGTCCTCCAGGCGGTCCATGTCGGACTTCTGGCCGCCGTTGAGGAGCCAGGCGGCCTGGAAGGACGCGGTGCCGGCGCCGGACTGTACGGGCGTGTCGCCGAACCGCTTGGCGCCCAGCAGCAGCAGTTCGTGATTGCCCATCAGGGCCTTGCAGTAGCCGCCGGCCGCAGCGGCCTCGGCGGAGAGCTGCATGACGAGGTCGATGACGCCGATCCCGTCCGGGCCGCGGTCGGTGAAGTCGCCGAGGAACCAGAGCCGGGCGTTGCCCGCCGCCCAGTTGCCGTCGGCGTCGATCAGGCCCTCGGCGGCCAGCGCCTCGCGCAGCTCGTCGTAGTAGCCGTGCACATCGCCGACGACGTACAACGGGCCCATGCCCTCGGGCGCGTCGGGGTCCCCGGCCGGTTCGGGCACCGGGACGACCGCCGGGCGGTCGATGAGGGTGTCCGTACGGCCCGGGGCGATGACCGGGAGGTCCCGCGCGGTCGGGGTGTACTCCTCGGGCAGCTCGGCGGGCGGTGCCGCGGGGGGCGCGGCCGGGGCGCCGGCGGGCAGGTGGAGCGGCGGGCCGACGGGCGGCACGGGGGACCCTGCGGGCGTGCCGGAAGGCACTCCTGGCGGCGGAGCAGGCGCCGGAGTTTCTCCCGCCATGGTCCGCACCATGGGTCCCAGACTGGCCCCCTGAGTCATCGACCCCTCCACCTCGCGCCGCCGTGCACCTCTCGGACCTTTGCCTGGTCGACGGCGGTCCGCAGTGTCGTCCGCCCATCATAGGAATGCTGGTCGCGGGTTGTGACGCACCCGGGGGTGGTCAATCCACCGGAGCCCGGCATTCGAGGCTGGTTTATCCCGTGATCGCCCTGTTTTTTCCTGGTAGCTGAGAACGCCCGGTCGTCCGTACGTGGGAGCCCCTTCAGTCGCCGGCCGGTCCCCGCGGAGGACTGACGGTCGTGCGCGGTGACCGTCGCTGGGACGAGGCACGGACGATGAGATCGGTGGGTATCACCTGTTCGATGGGCCGGCCGTGGTCCAGCCCTTCGATCGCGTCGATGAGGATCTGGATGACGGCGGTGCCGATGCGGCGCGGTTTGAGGGACAGCGTGGTGATCGGCGGTTCGGTGGCGGCGTAGAGGGTGGACTCGCTGCAGCAGACCAGCAGCAGGTCCTCCGGCACCCGCAGGCCGTAGCGCCGGGCGGCGGCGAGCAGGTCCGTGCCGTTGGGGTCGAAGAGCCCGTAGACGGCGTCCGGACGGTCCGGGCGGGCCAGCAGCCGGTCGGCGGCGACGGCCCCCGCGCACGGGTCGTGCGCCGGGTAGGACTCGTACACCGGATCTTGGCCGACCCGCTCGCACCAGTGCAGATACGCGGTGGTCGAGAGCCGGGTGTAGGTGTCGGTGGTGTTGCCCGTGAGGAGTCCGATGCGGCGGGCGCCGGCGTCGGCGAGATGGTCGAGCAGCCCGAGGACGGCCGCCTCGTGATCGTTGTCGACCCAGCCGGTGACCGGCAGCGTGCCGCCGGGGCGGCCGTCGGAGACGACGGGGATGCCGTGCCGGACGAGTTCGGTGACGACGGGGTCGCCGTCGGCGGGGTCGATGACGACGGTCCCGTCGAGGGCGACGTTGGACCACACGTCGTGGCGGGAGGTCGCCGGGAGGATGACCAGCGCATAGCCGCGGGCCAGGGCCGCCGAGGTGGCGGCTCTGGCCATCTCGGCGAAGTAGGCGAATTCGGTGAAGGTGAAGGGTTCGTCCCCGTACGTGGTCACGGTCAGGCCGAGGAGCCCGGACTTGCCGGTACGGAGGGTGCGGGCGGCTGCGGACGGGCGGTAGCCCAGCCGGTCGGCCACTTCGCGGACATGGCTACGGGTGGCATCCGGAAGCCGGCCCTTGCCGTTGAGCGCGTCGGAGACGGTCGTGATCGACACACCGGCTGCGGCGGCCACGTCCCGGATGCCCGCGCGTCCCAGCCGGCGACCGGTCGACCGGCTCACCTGGTGCTTCCCTGCTGCTGTCATGGCGAGCCGATAGTAGGGCTCGTTAGAGGCATTCACGGGGGGCTGCCAACGGCTGTGGAAAGGCACGTTTCTGCACGGTGATCAATCCGCAATTCCCTGGAAAATAAAGGAAGTTGATGCGCAAAGTGATCATTCTGAGGGAGTTTTTCTGCCGTCACCTGTCGATCGGTTCCGGTCCCGAACCGGTCTCAAGTCACCTTGACGGGGGACGCGCGCCACGGCGCAAGCCACCGGCGTGCGCCGGTCCGGGGAGCGCTCCCGCGGGGCTCCGCGCGGGATCTCCGGAGGGTCGTCCGGAGGGCGGAGCGGAGTCGCCGCCGGGCCGGGGCTGCCGCCGAACGGGTCAATCCTCATAAGGTGTGCAGTATTGGAGATGAGCGGACGGTCGAGGAGGACCTGCGGTGAGCGAGAAGACCCCGAAGCTGCGTGCTGCGCTGGACGGCGTCCCGACCTACAAGCCGGGCCGGCCGGCGGCGGCCGACGGCCCCGTCACATACAAGCTGTCCTCCAATGAGAACCCCTATCCGCCGCTGCCGGGCGTCCTGGAGAGCGCGGTGACCGCCGCCGGGGCCTTCAACCGCTACCCGGACATGGCCTGCACGGGGCTGATGGCGGAGCTGTCCGAGCGGTTCTCGGTGCCGGTGGAGCACCTGGCGACGGGCACCGGATCGGTCGGGGTGGCCCAGCAGCTGGTCCAGGCGACGGCCGGGCCCGGGGACGAAGTGATCTACGCCTGGCGCTCGTTCGAGGCGTACCCGATCATCACCCAGGTATCCGGTGCCACGCCCGTGCAGGTCCCGCTGACCTCCGGCGAGGTGCACGACCTGGACGCGATGCTGGCCGCGATCACCGAGCGGACCCGGCTGATCTTCGTCTGCAACCCCAACAACCCCACCGGCACCGTCGTGCGCCGTGCGGAGCTGGAGTCCTTCCTGGACCGGGTGCCGGGCGATGTGCTGGTGGTGCTGGACGAGGCCTATCGCGAGTTCATCCGGGACGCCGAGGTGCCGGACGGTATCGACCTCTACCGCGACCGCCCCAATGTGTGTGTGCTGCGGACCTTCTCCAAGGCGTACGGCCTGGCGGGGCTGCGGGTCGGCTTCGCGGTGGCCCATGAGCCGGTGGCCGCGGCGCTGCGCAAGACGGCGGTGCCCTTCGGCGTCAGCCAGCTCGCCCAGGAGGCGGCGGTGGCCTCGCTGCGCAGCGAGGCTGCGCTGCTGGAGCGGGTCGACGCCCTCGTGGCGGAGCGGGCGCGCGTGGTGGACGGGCTGCTCGGGCAGGGCTGGACGGTCCCGGAATCGCAGGCCAACTTCGTCTGGCTGCGGCTGGGGGACCGTACGGCCGACTTCGCGGCGGCCTGTGAGCGGGCCGGCGTGGTCGTGCGGCCGTTCCCCGGCGAGGGGGTGCGGGTGACGATCGGCGAGAGCCCGGCGATGGATCTGTTCCTGCAGGCCACGGAGGAGTTCCGCAAGGCGCTGTAGGCCGTCGCAGGAGCGTTTTACCGAGGCCGTGGGTCCGTCGACCCGCGGCCTCGAACCGTTTTCGCACCTACGTGACCGCGGTCACGTACCCCCCGCGGATGTGGCCGAAAGCCGTAGGAGATAATTGCTTGTGAATGTGAACGCGTTCACAAGCTCGTCCATTATGTGGCGTTTATGCGTTGCAAAAGGGGCATTGCCGTGGCGCGACACGGCGACGTAAGGAGCACGACATGGAACTGGCGTTGGCGCCAGAGACTCTGGCGCGATGGCAATTCGGCATCACGACCGTCTACCACTTCCTGTTCGTCCCCCTGACGATCTCCCTCGCCGCTCTGGTGGCCGGACTCGAGACCGCATGGGTACGCACGGGTAAGGAGAAGTACCTCAAGGCCACCAAGTTCTGGGGCAAGCTGTTTCTGATCAACATCGCGATGGGTGTCGTCACCGGCATCGTCCAGGAGTTCCAGTTCGGTATGAACTGGTCCGACTACTCGCGGTTCGTCGGCGACGTGTTCGGTGCTCCGCTGGCCTTCGAGGCGCTGATCGCGTTCTTCTTCGAGTCCACCTTCATCGGACTGTGGATCTTCGGCTGGGACAAGCTGCCGAAGAGGATTCACTGCTTCTGCATGTGGATGGTCTCCATCGGCACGATTCTCTCCTCGTACTTCATCCTGGCCGCGAACTCCTGGATGCAGCACCCGGTCGGCTACAAGTACAACGCCGCCAACGGCCGCGCCGAACTGACCGACTTCTGGAAGGTCCTCACCCAGGACACCACCCTGGTCGTCGTCTTCCACACGCTGACCGCGGCCTTCCTGACGGGCGCCGCGTTCATGGTCGGCATATCCGCCTTCCACCTGATGCGCAAGAAGCACCTCACGGTCATGCGGACGTCGCTGCGGCTCGGGCTGATCACGATGGTCATCGCCGGCATCCTCACCGCGGTCAGCGGTGACGAGCTCGGCAAGGTGATGTTCAAGCAGCAGCCGATGAAGATGGCGGCCGCCGAGGCGCTGTGGGAGACGGAGAAGCCGGCGCCGTTCTCGGTCTTCGCCTATGGGGACGTCGACCAGGGCCACAACAAGGTCGCCATCGAGGTTCCCGGTCTGCTCTCCTTCCTCGCCCACAACGACTTCTCCTCGCCGGTCCCCGGCATCAACGACGTCAACCGCTCCGAGCAGCAGAAGTTCGGACCCGGTGACTACCGGCCCAACATCCCGGTCGCCTACTGGGGCTTCCGCTGGATGATCGGCTTCGGGATGTCGTCGTTCGCCATCGGCCTCGCCGGGCTGTGGCTCACCCGGAAGAAGTTCTGGCTGGCGCCGGGGCTGCGGACGGGGGACGAGGAGCCACCCCGGCTCGTGCTCACCAGGAACAAGGAGCTCGGTGCCCGTCTGAGCAAGTGGTACTGGTCGCTCGCCTTCGTCACCCTCGGCTTCCCGCTCCTCGCGAACTCCTGGGGCTGGATCTTCACCGAGATGGGCCGCCAGCCCTGGGCCGTCTACGGCGTGCTGCGCACCTCCGACGCGGTGTCCCCGGGCGTCTCGCAGGGTGAGGTGCTCACCTCGATGATCGTCTTCACCACGCTCTACGCGATCCTCGCCGTGGTCGAGGTCAAGCTGCTGGTGAAGTACGTCAAGGCCGGCCCCCCGGAGCTCAGTGACTCCGACCTCAACCCGCCCACCAAGATCGGCGGCGACAGCACGGACGCCGACCGGCCGATGGCCTTCTCGTACTAGGAGGCGACTGTGCAACTCCACGACGTCTGGTTCATCCTGATCGCCGTTCTCTGGACCGGGTACTTCTTCCTCGAAGGATTCGACTTCGGAATCGGCGTCCTCACCAAGCTCCTCGCCCGGGACCGGAGTGAGAAGCGCGTACTGATCAACACCATCGGGCCGGTCTGGGACGGCAACGAGGTCTGGCTGATCAGTGCGGCCGGTGCGACCTTCGCGGCCTTCCCCGAGTGGTACGCCACCCTCTTCTCCGGCTTCTACCTGCCGCTGCTGCTGATCCTCATCTGTCTGATCCTGCGCGGGGTCGCCTTCGAGTACCGCGTCAAGCGGAGCGGGGAGCGCTGGCAGCGGAACTGGGAGCACACGATCTTCTGGGCCTCGCTGCTGCCCGCGGTGCTGTGGGGCGTGCTGTTCGCCAACCTCGTGCACGGGGTCAAGATCGACAGCCACATGGAGTACGTGGGGAGCCTGCTCGACCTGCTGAATCCGTACGCGCTCCTGGGCGGCCTGGTCACGCTGGTGCTGTTCACCTTCCACGGTGCGGTGTTCGCCTCGCTCAAGACGGTGGGCGACATCCGGGAGCGGGCACGCAGGATGGCGGCCGTCCTCGGGCCGGTCGCCGCGGTGCTGGTGGCAGCTTTCCTCGGCTGGACCCAGGCCGGCAACGGCGACAGCAGCAGCCTGGTCGCCACGATCGTGGCGGTGGTCGCGCTGGTCGCGGCGCTGGTGGCCAACCGGCTCGGGCGTGAGGGCTGGGCGTTCACCTTCTCCGGCCTCAGCGTCGTGGCCGTGGTCGTGATGCTGTTCCTGACGCTCTTCCCGAACGTCATGCCGTCCACGCTGAACGAGAGCTGGAACCTCACGGTCAGCAACGCCGCGTCCAGCCCCTACACCCTGAAGATCATGACGTGGGGTGCCGCCTTCGCCACCCCGCTCGTCCTGCTCTACCAGGGGTGGACGTACTGGGTGTTCCGCAAGCGCATCGGCACCCAACACCTCGCAGAGACCCACTAGTTGAGTTGCCGCCCCTCGGGGCGGCCTCAGCAGGATGGAATGTTTCACGTGAAACCCGTCGACCCGCGTCTGCTCCGCTACGCCCACGCCACCCGAGGCTTTCTGATCGCGGTGGTGGTGCTCGGGCTGGCCGGAGCGGGCCTGGTCGTCGGCCAGGCGATGCTGATCGCCGAGGTCGTGGTCGGTGCCTTCCAGCAGGATCTCCCGGTCGCCGCCCTGAGCACGCCGCTGGCGCTGCTCGCCGCGGTCTCCGTCGGACGTGGCCTGGTCTCCTGGCTCACCGAGCTGGCCGCGCACCGGGCCGGCGCGGCGGCCAAGTCCGAGCTGCGGATGCGGCTGGTCGAGCGGGCGGCGCGGCTGGGCCCCGGCGCGGTACTCGGTCGCGCGGACGGCGGCGAGCCGGGCCCGGACGCGGACGTCACGGACGCAGCCGGTCCGGGCACCGCGGCCGGTCCGGGGACGCTCGAAATGCGCACCGGCGAACTCACCGCCCTCGCCACCCGGGGCATCGACGCGCTGGACGACTACTTCGCCCGCTACCTGCCGCAGCTGGGCCTGGCGGTCGTGGTTCCGCTGGCGGTGCTGGCCCGGATCGTCACCGGCGACTGGATCTCGGCGCTGACGATCGTGGTCACGCTTCCGCTGATCCCGCTGTTCATGATCCTGATCGGCTGGGCCACCCAGGCGCGGATGGACCGTCAATGGCGGCTGCTCGCCCGGCTGTCGGGCCACTTCCTCGATGTCGTCGAGGGCCTGCCCACCCTCAAGGTCTTCGGCCGGGCCAAGGCCCAGGCCGCGTCGATCCGGTCCATCACCGGTGAATACCGCCGGGCCACCCTGCGCACCCTGCGGATCGCCTTCCTCTCCTCCTTCGCCCTCGAACTCCTCGCCACCCTCTCCGTCGCACTGGTCGCGGTCGGCATCGGCATGCGGCTGGTGCACGGTGAACTCGACCTCTACACCGGCCTGATGGTGCTGGTGCTGGCGCCCGAGGCGTATCTGCCGCTGCGGCAGGTCGGGGCGCAGTACCACGCCGCGGCCGAGGGGCTCTCGGCCGCGGAGGAGATCTTCGCGGTGCTGGAGACGCCGCTGCGGACGCCCGGCACCGCCCCCGCGCCCCGGGGCACCGCGCTGGCCGTCGAGGACCTGGTGGTCCGCCATCCCGGGCGGACCACCGACTCGCTGCCCGCGACCTCGTTCGAGGTGCGGCCCGGCGAGACCGTCGCGCTGGTCGGGCCCTCCGGCGCCGGCAAGACCACGCTGCTGAGCGTGCTGCTCGGCTTCACCGCACCGTCCGGGGGCCGGGCCCTGGCCGACGGCAGGGACATCGCCTCCCTCGACCCCGGAGGCTGGCGGCAGCGGATCGCCTGGGTGCCGCAGCACCCGCATCTCTTCGCCGGCACCATCGCCGAGAACGTACGGCTGGCGCGGCCGGACGCGGACGACGCCGCGGTGCGCACCGCCCTGAGCGACGCGGGCGCCCTGGACTTCGTCGACGCGCTCCCGGACGGGACGGCGACCCGGCTCGGCGAGTCCGGTGCCGGGCTCTCCGCCGGCCAGCGTCAGCGCCTCGGGATCGCCCGCGCCTTCCTCGCCGACCGCCCGATCCTGCTCCTGGACGAGCCCACCGCGAATCTGGACGGTGCCACCGAGGAGGCGATCGTGGCCGCGGTCCGCCGGCTCGCGGCCGGCCGTACGGTGCTGCTCGTCGTCCACCGGCCGGCGCTGCTGGCGGTGGCCGACCGGGTGGTGCGGCTGCCGGACCCGCCGGCGGTGTCGGCCGGGGCGGACGCCCCGCCGGCGGTGTGCCCGCAGACGGCCGGGGACGCGGTCGCCGGGGACGGCGGTCCCGCCGGGACGGCGACGGTCGCGGACACGGCGCCCGAATCCCCTGAGCTCACGTCCGAAGCCGCGCCCGACGAGGCCACCGCCCGCGGGCCGGCGCTCACCCGGCTGCGGCGGCTGGCCCGTGCCCACCGGGCGCGGTTCGCGTGGGCGCTGCTGCTCGGGAGCCTGGCACTGGGCTGCGCGGTGGGTCTGATGGCGACCTCCGGCTGGCTGATCTCGCGTGCGGCGCAGCAGCCTCCGGTGCTGTATCTGATGGTGGCGGTGACCGCGACCAGGGCGTTCGGCATCGGGCGCGCAGTCTTCCGGTACGCCGAGCGGCTGGTGGCCCATGACGCGGTGTTCCGCATGCTCGCCGACGTGCGGGTGGCCGTCTTCCGGCGGCTGGAGCGGCTGGCGCCGGCCGGGCTCCGGGAGCGCAGCCGGGGCGATCTGCTGTCGCGGCTGGTGGCCGATGTCGATGCGGTGCAGGACTACTTTCTGCGCTGGCTGCTGCCCGTGGGCGCGGCGCTGCTGGTCGGCGCCGGCACGGTCGGCTTCACCGGATGGCTGCTGCCGGAGGCCGGTGCGATCCTCGCCGTCGGGCTGCTGCTCACCGGCGTGGGGGTGCCGGTGCTCTCGGGCGCGCTGGCCCGCCGTACGGAGCGCCGGCTGGCGCCGGCCCGCGGACGGCTCGCCACCCGGGTCGTCGATGTGCTCACCGGTACCGCCGAGTTGACGGTGGCCGGGGCCCTGGGGGCCCGTACGGACGCGGTGCGCCGCGCGGACCGGGAGCTGACCCGGATCGCGTCCCGCTCGGCCGCCGTGGCCGGGACCGGTGCCGGGCTGTCGGCGCTGCTGTGCGGGCTGACGGTCGCGGCCTCGGCGGTGGCCGGCGTCCAGGCCGTGCAGGCGGGCCGGCTGACGGGTGTGGCGCTGGCCGTCGTCGTGCTGACCCCGCTGGCCGCGTTCGAGGCGGTGACGGGGCTGCCGCTCGCCGTGCAGTACCGCGGGCGCACCCGGCACGCCGCCGAGCGGGTCTTCGAGGTGCTGGACGCGCCCGCGCCGGTGTCCGAGCCGGCCGCCCCGGCCCCCGCGCCCGCGACGCCGTTCCCGCTGGCCGTACGGGAGCTGACCGCACGTCACCCGGGCCAGGACCGGCCGGCACTGGACGGCATCGGCTTCACCCTGACCGCCGGGCACCGGCTCGCCGTCGTCGGCGCGTCCGGCTCCGGCAAGACCACGCTGGCACAGGTGCTGCTGCGCTTCCTGGACGAGGAGTCGGGCAGCTACACGCTGGGCGGTACGGACGCCAGGGAGATGGCCGGGGACGCGGTGCGGCGGCTGGTCGGGCTGTGTGCGCAGGACGCGCACCTCTTCGACAGCTCGCTGCGGGAGAACCTCAGGCTCGCCCGTCCGGACCGGCGGGGGACCCCCGGCGACCAGGACCTGTGGGACGTGCTCGGCCGGGCGCGGCTCGCCGACTGGGTGCGGGGGCTGCCGGCCCGCCTGGACACCATGGTCGGGGAGCGCGGCGCCCGGCTGTCCGGCGGCCAGCGCCAGCGGCTGGCACTGGCCCGTGCGCTGCTCGCGGACTTCCCGGTGCTCGTCCTGGACGAGCCCGCCGAGCACCTCGACCTGGCCACCGCCGACGCGCTGACCGCCGATCTGCTGACCGCGACCGAGGGCCGTACGACGGTCCTGATCACCCACCGGCTCACCGGTCTCGACGCGGTCGACGAGGTACTGGTCCTGGACCGCGGCCGGGCCGTGCAGCGCGGGACCTACGCGGAGCTGGCCGCGGCGGACGGCCCGTTCCGGCGGATGCTGGAGCGCGAGCGGGCGGTGGACGCGGCGTACGGCGCGGCCCAGCCGGTGGCGTAGGCGGGAGCGCCCCCGTACGCAGGGGCAGCCCGTCCGAGCAGCCCGCCGGCACCCCTCCTCCGCAAACCTGGACTTTCCCCGGAAATCAGCCCTTATTAGGCTCGGGGCATGGCAGCCACGGCAGGACCCCCCTCAGACCCCGGGGGCATCGGGAGCGGTGGCCCGGACGCGGCCCCCGACCCCATGGAGGCCGCCACCGAGGCGACCCGCAGCCTGCGGGGTCTCTCGTCGGAGCTGACGGCCCGGGTGCCGCAGCTGCTGGAAGCGATGCGCACGGTCGGCGCGGGGCTCGATCTGCACGTCACCCTCGACCGGATCGTGGAGACCGCCGCCGAGCTGGCCGACGCCCGCTATGCGGCGATCGGGATCATCGACGACGCCCGTGAGGGGCTGTCCGACTTCGTGACGTACGGCGTGACCCCGCAGCAGCACGAGCGGATCGGGGCGCTGCCCGACGGCCACAAGGGGCTGCTGGGTGCGCTCATCCACGATCCCAAGCCGCTGCGCCTCGACGATCTGACGAAGGACGCCCGCTCGGCCGGTTTCCCGCCGGGGCACCCGCCGATGCGGACCTTCCTCGGGGTGCCCATCCGCGTCCAGGGCGACATCTTCGGCAACCTCTATCTGACGGAGAAGCGCGACGGCGGGGTGTTCAGCGAGGAGGACCTGCACATGGTGCGGGTGCTGGCCACCGAGGCCGGTATCGCGATCGGCAACGCCCGGCTGCATGCGGCGACCCGGCAGCGGGAGCGGTGGATCGACGGCTCGGTGGCGGTGACCACCGAACTCCTGGCCGGCAGCGATGTCGACGACGCGCTCGCGGTGGTCGCCGAGCAGGCCAGGAAGCTGGCGGACTCGGCGGCCGGGATCGTGCTGCTGCCCGATGAGGAGGGCGGCCTGGAGATCGTCGCGGTGTCGGCGGACGATCCCGCCGGGATCATGGGGACGCAGATTCCCACCGACAGCCCGGTGGTCGAGCAACTCCTCGCCGGGGAGCCGGTGTTCGTGGACGACTCGGCCACCGATCCGCGCATGGTCACCGATATCGCGCAGCGCTTCGGCCCCAGCATGATGCTGCCGCTCAAGAGCGGCGGACGGGTGCTGGGGACCCTCGCGACACCGCGGTCCCGGGGCGCGCGCCCGTTCACCGGTGCCGAGCGGACGCTGGCCACCCAGTTCGCGGCGCAGGCCGCGCTGGCGCTGGTGCTGGCCGACGCCCAGCGCGACCGTGAGCGCCTCGCGGTCTACGAGGACCGCGACCGGATCGCCCGTGACCTGCACGATCTCGTGATTCAACGGCTGTTCGCGACCGGCATGATGCTGGAGAGCGCCCAGCGCAGGACCATCGTGCCGGATGTGGCCCAGGGCGTCGGCAAGGCCGTCGACGAGCTGGATGTGACCATCCAGGAGATCCGGACCGCGATCTTCGCCCTCCAACAGGGCCCGGCCGAGGCGCCGTCCGGGCTGCGGACCCGGGTGCTGCGTGAGATCGGCACCGCCGCCGTACCGCTCGGCTTCCAGCCGTCGGCCGGTTTCGTCGGCCCGGTCGACTCCCGGGTCGGCGAGCTGACCGGCAAGAACCTGATCGCGGCGCTGCGGGAGGCGCTGTCGAACGCCTTCCGGCACGCCCAGGCCTCCCGGATCGAGGTCGTCGTCGACGCCACGATCCGGCTCCCGGACGGCACCGACGGCGTCCGTCTCACCGTCGCCGACGACGGCATCGGCATCCCGGAGAACGGCCGCCGCAGCGGCCTCAGGAACCTCGCCAACCGGGCGGAGTCGCTGGGCGGCTCCAGCACGTACGGCCCGGGGCTGGGCGAGGGCGGCACGGGCACGACGGTGGTGTGGGAGGCGCCGCTGTGAGCCGACGCGGGGGCCGACGGCGTCGCGGGCCGGGCAGGTCCTAGAGGTGACCGTCCCGCAGGATGCGCTCGATGACGGCCGCGACCCCGTCGTCGTTGTTGGACGCGGTACGGCGCGTCGTGGCGGCCAGCACGTCCGGGTGCGCGTTGGCCATGGCGTACGCGGCGCCGGCCCAGGACAGCATCGCTATGTCGTTCGGCATGTCCCCGAAGGCGACGACCTCTTCCGGCGCGATACCGCGCTCCGCACAGCAGCGGGCGAGGGTGCCGGCCTTGCTCACGCCGGGCCCGCTGATCTCCAGGAGGGCGGTGGGGCTGGACCGGGTGAAGGTGGCGAGACCGCCGGCCGCCTTACGGGCCAGGGCGAGGAAGGCGTCGGGGTCCAGCTCGGGGTGGTGCGCCAGCAGCTTGATCACGGGCTGGTCGGGGAAGGCGGGCAGGTCCGTGCCACCGTCCGGTCCGTCCGGGTCGGCGTCCTCCGGTCCCAGGGGCGGGACGAAGTCGTCGGCGAGCAACTTCTCCGCGGGGGCCACGACCGCGGCCGGGTCGAGGAGCAGCGGCGGGTACTGCGGCTCGTAGTGGATGCCGCCGGTCCGCTCCACCGCGAACGAGGTGCCCGGCGCGGCGCCGCGCAGCGCGTCTACGATCTGGCGGGCTGCGTGCCGCTCCAGGGGGCTGACCTCGACGATCCGGCCGCCGCGGTGCAGGTCGACGACGGCCGCGCCGTTGGCGCAGATCGCCAGGCCGTGACCGTGCACATGGTCGCTGACCACGCCCATCCAGCGGGCCGGGCGTCCGGTGACGAAGAAGACCTCCAGGCCGGCCCGCTCCGCGGCGGCGAGCGCGGCGATGGTGCGGTCGGAGACCGTCTTGTCGTCGTGCAGCAGCGTGCCGTCGAGGTCGGTGGCGATCAGCCGGGGCGTAACGGCCGTTTCGGGCGCCCGGAGGGATGGGGCGGAGGCATCAGTCACGGTGCCATCTTCCCGTACCGCCGTGCACAGGCGTGCGGTGGGTTGCGCGCATGAGCCCGTGCGCCGCCCGGCCGGGGCGTTCGGGCAGGCGGGCGCTGCTGTCCCGGTGCACCGCGCGGAATCGTCCGGTCCATGGGGGCGGCCGTAGGCTCGGTGTATGCGACTGAGCACCTTGATACTCCCGGTCCGCCGCTGGTCCGAGGGCGGGCGGGAGGTGTGGCAGCGCGCCGAGGAGCTGGGCTTCCACGCCGCGTACACCTATGACCACCTGTCGTGGCGGAGCTTCCGCGACACCACCTGGTTCGGCGCCGTGCCGACGCTGACCGCGGCCGCCGGTGTGACCTCCCGGCTGCGGCTGGGCACCCTCGTCACCTCGCCGAACTTCCGGCACCCGGTCACCCTCGCCAAGGAACTGATCTCGCTCGACGACATCAGCGACGGCCGGATCACCCTCGGCGTCGGCGCCGGCGGCAACGGTTTCGACGCCACCGCGCTCGGCCAGGAGCCCTGGGCGCCGCGCGAACGGGCCGACCACTTCGCCGAGTTCGTCGCGCTGCTGGACCGGCTGCTGAGCCAGGACGTGGTCTCCCATGAGGGCACGCACTACTCCGCGCACGAGGTGCGCAACATTCCCGGGTGTGTGCAGCGGCCGCGGCTGCCCTTCGCGGTGGCGGCCACCGGCCCGCGCGGGCTGGAGCTGGCCGCCCGGTACGGCCAGGCCTGGGTGACGACCGGCGATCCCAAGGTGTCGAACGGGGGCGGCACGCCGGCCGAGTCGCGCGAGGCGATCCGCGGACAGATCGAGCGGCTGGGCAAGGCCTGCGCCGACCAGGGCCGTGACGTCGCCGAGCTGAAGAAGATCATGCTGGCCGGCTTCACCCCGGACCGTCCGCTGGACTCCGTGGACGCCTTCGTGGACTTCGCCGGTCACCACGCCGAGCTGGGCATCGACGAGCTGGTCCTCCACTGGCCGATCGCCGATTCGCTCTTCGAGGCCGATCCCGCGGTCTTCGAGCGGATCGCCACGGAGGGGGCGGCGCAACTGGCCGCCCTGTAGGACGGTCCCGGTGGCGCCCGGTGGACGGTTCCCGGCCGGGCGCTCCTACGGGGCCGGGGCGCGCCACCGCCCGCGCGCCCCGCTGCTCCCGTATGCCCGACGCGCCGCGCCGCCCCCTGGCCTGGGCTTTATCCCGCATATAGCCCTGAAGAGGGAGAATTGGGGCAGCGGCGCAGTGCGCGGCATGCGGCGCGCGGTGCGAGGCGGCGCGCGAGCGGGCCGGTGCACTGCGCGAAGTGCGGCGTGTGTGGAGGAGCCATGGCACAGACCCGATTCGCCCCGGACCGCGGGCTGACCTCGCGCATGGTCACGACGATGTTCTTCATCGGACTGCTGTACGTCGTGGTCGTCGGCGTGCTGGTGGTGCTGCTCAAGGGCGCCTGGGTGGTGGTGCTGGTGATCGCCGGCGCCCTGTTCGTCGCGCAGTTCTGGTTCAGCGACCGGATCGCGGCCTTCAGCATGGGCGCACGGGAGGTCACCCCGGAGCAGGCGCCCGAACTGCACGGCGCCGTCGACCGGCTGTGCGCGCTGGCCGACATGCCCAAGCCGCGGGTCGCGATCGCCGAGTCGGACGTGCCGAACGCCTTCGCCACCGGCCGCGGCCAGAAGAACTCGCTGGTGTGCGCCACCACGGGGCTGCTCCGGCGGCTGGAGCCGGAGGAGCTGGAGGGGGTGCTGGCCCACGAGCTCTCGCATGTCGCGCACCGCGATGTCGCCGTGATGACCATCGCCTCGTTCCTCGGCGTATTGGCCGGGATCATCACCCGGGCCGCCCTGTGGAGCGGGATCAGCCGCAACCGGGACCAGAACGCGGCCATCGCCGTGCTCATCGTCACCGCCGTCAGCGTGGTCGTCTACGCGCTGAGCTTCCTGCTGACCCGGCTGTTGTCCCGTTACCGCGAGCTGTCCGCCGACCGGGCCGCCGCCCTGCTGACCGGCCGGCCGTCGGCACTGGCCGCCGCGCTGACCAAGGTCACGGGCCAGATCGCGAGAATCCCGACCGAGGATCTGCGCAAGGCCCAGCCGTACAACGCCTTCTACTTCGCGCCCGCGTTCAACAAGGAGAGCTTCAGCAAGCTGCTGTCCTCGCACCCGACGCTGGAACAGCGGCTGGACCAGCTGGCCCGGATCTCGACGGAGCTGGGGCGGGCGTGAGGCACGGTGCGCATGAGGTGCCGCTGCCGACCGGACGGCCGTGACGATCAAGGAGTGAGCAGCAGATGGGTTTTCTGGACGCCATCCTCGGCCGCAGCAAGCCGGTCCGGCCCGACCTCGACCAGCTCTTCGCGCTGCCGTCCGCCGCGGTGACCCTTCAGGCCGCGTCGGGTTTCGTGCCCACCGGACGGGGGTCGGTGTGCTTCGCGAGTGTCGAGGGCGGGACGTTCGCCCGTATCCAGGAGGAGGCGCGGTCCCTGCTGGACGGCTCCGTGGAGTTCACCCGGGACGCGTACGGCTATACCTGGCTGCTCGTCGAGCATCCGCCGGAGGACGCGGCGGGCCTGGTCAACGACCTGCACGCGGTCAACACGTCCCTGGAGGAGGCCGGGTTCGGTCCCCAGCTGCTGTGTTCGCTGGTCGGCTTCCGCACGGAGGAGCAGCGGTCGCTGGCGCTGGTCTACCTCTACAAGCGGGGCACGTTCTACCCCTTCGCGCCGCAGCGGGACGGCGGCGAGAAGCGTGACAACCCACTGGAGCTGCAGGTGCGGGCGATGCTCGGGGACGATCTGACGATCGAGGAGGATCTGGCGCGGTGGTTCCCGGTGTGGGGCGCGCCGGGGCTCTGAGCGCTGAGGGCGGGTGGCTCAGCCCGGGAAACGCAGGAACTCGGGCGGCACGCGGCGGGTGAGCCAGACCCCGTTGGCGCTGACCCGGAAGACATGACCGGCGCGGTGCATGGCGCCCGCGTCGACGGTCAGGACCACGGGCCTGCCGCGTCGGGCGCCCACCCGGGTCGCGGTCTCGCGGTCGGGGGAGAGATGGACGTCGTGCCGCGACATCGGCCGCAGCCCCTCGTCCCGGATGGCGGCCACGCTGCGGGCCACGGTGCCGTGGAAGAGATGCGAGGGGGGCGCGGCCGGAGGCAGGTCGAGGTCGACCGGGACCGAATGGCCCTGGTTGGCGCGGATGCGGTCGCCGTCGAGGGTGTAGCGCTGTTTGTCGTTGCCGGCGACCACGGCCGCCAACTCGGCCCGTGAGAACGGGAATCCGTGCCGCGCTGCCGCCGTCATGAGCTCGGCTACCGGCACCCAGCCCTGGGCGTCGAGGGTGAGGCCGATCCGCTCCGGTTCATGGCGGAGATGCTTCGCCAGATACTTCGAGATGCGCACGGAGCGCTGGCTGTTCATGCCTCCAGAGTGCCGCGGGGAGCGGGCGGTGGCACGTGAATTCCGGGGTGGGGCCATGGACGGGCCGGGGCCTGGGGCCGTGGGGCTGTGGCAGGGCGCTTGTGGCAGGGCGCCTGTGGCGGGGCGCCCTGCGGCCGGGCGCCCTGCGGTCCCGCGGCTGCCCGGTGCGTCACTCCTCTTCGCTGCCCGGCCGGGCCTCCGTGCGCGGTTCCTCGCCCTTCCCCTTGTGCTGCGCCCGGGTCAGTTCGCCGGCCCTGCGCGCCTTTGCGCTGGTCACCTCATCGGCTGCCCAACGGGCCCACTCCTCCTGGACCGCCGATATCCGCAGGCCGTACTCCAGCGCGATCCGCCCGTAGACCGAAATCATCTCCTCGTCCCACTCGGCGGTCTCGTCGAGCTGTTCGAGCGAGGTACGGGTACGCGCGGCGCGCTCGGCCTGATGCAGCAGGAACGTCTGCGCCTCGAGCGGGGTGACGACCCCGAGGAAGAAGACGCGCAGCAGGCCGTCGTGGCGCTGGGGGCCGCTGGGCTCGACGTCGGTCAGCCAGTGGCGCAGCTCCGCCAGGCCGTCCCCGGTGATCGCGTACTCCTTGCGGCCGCGGGGACCGTGGGCGGCGACCTCGACCAGGCCGGCGGTGGTGAGTTTGGTGAGCTCGCCGTAGACCTGGCTCTGGGTGGCCGGCCAGACGCTGGCGAGCGAGGCGTTGAACAGCTTCATCAGGTCGTAGCCGCTCGCGGGGGACTCGGCCAGCAGGCCCAGCACGGCATGTCTCAGGCTCATGACCGGCACTTTACCTTCCACTGTTGACATGTCAAAGGTGGAGCTTCCATGTTCGACATGTCGAAGTTGGAATGTGCGGTGCGGTTCCAGGTGGCTCGTCGTGACGCCGAGTCGTGCGGCCGCGCGTGATGAGGGGGGAACATGAACTATCTGCGGGGCTTCATCCCGTGGCTGGTCTTCGCGGGGGTGTCCTCGGCCGGCTGGCAGTGGGGCGCGCTCGCCGGTCTGGTGACCGCCGCCGCGCTGCTCGTCGCCGACCGCGCCGCGGGCCTGTCGCCCGGCCTGCGCCTGCTGGAGTACGGCACGATCGTGTTCTTCGCGGCCCTCGCCGCACTGGCCTTCGGCCGCCCCGACAGCGGTCTCAGGATGTACGGCAGCGCCCTGTCGATGGGGTGGCTGGCGGTCATCGCCTGGCTGTCGATCGCCGTGCGGCGGCCCTTCACGATGGGGATCGCGCGGCGGATGGCTCCGCCGGAGGTCTGGCACACCCCGTTCTTCCGCCGCATCAACGTCGTGCTCACGGCCGCGTGGGCGCTGTCCTTCACCCTCAGCGCCCTGGCCCAGGCGGCCGCCTCCGCCTACGGGTGGCACGCGGCCTTCTCGATCCTCATCCAGTTCGCCGGATTCGTCCTTCCCGCCCGCTTCACCGCCGTCTACCCGGAGCGGGCCCGTGCCCGCTTCATGAAGGCCTCCGGCACGCGGGCCGACATCCAAGGAGGCCTGGCCTCATGACATCCGCACCCCCGACCACCGCAACCGAATCCACCGCTCCCGCACCGCACATGGCCGGCAACTTCGCCCCGGTGACGGACGAGCTGACCGCCTACGACCTGCCGGTGACGGGCACGATCCCGCCCGAACTCAGCGGCTGGTTCCTGCGCAACGGCCCCAACCCACGGGATGCCGCCACTCCCCACTGGTTCTTCGGCGACGGCATGGTCCACGGCCTGCGCCTGGAGGGCGGCCGGGCCGTCTCCTACCGCAACCGCTGGGTCCGCACCGCCACCTTCACCGACGGCGCGCGACCGGTGGATGCGCAGGGCCGCCGCAATCCGGCGGCGGGTGTGGCCAACACCCATGTCGTCCGGCACGCCGGACGCACCCTCGCCCTGGTCGAGTCGTCGTTCCCCTACGAGATCGACTGCCGCCCCGGCCATGAGCTGGAGACCGTCGGCGTCCATGACTTCGGTGGCCGGCTCACCACCGCCATGACCGCCCACCCCAAGACCTGCCCCACCACTGGTGAGCTGCACTTCTTCGGATACGGCGGCCCCACCCCGCCCTATCTGACCTACCACCGCACCGACGCCGCGGGGGAGTTGGTGATCAGCCGCCCCGTCGATGTTCCGGGGCACACGATGATGCACGACTTCCATCTGACCGCCGGCCATGTCATCTTCATGGACCTCCCGGTCGTCTTCGACCGCAGCCACCCCGGTATGCCGTACCACTGGGACCCGGAGTACGGCGCCCGGCTCGGTGTGCTGCGCCGCGACGATCCCTACGGCGAGGTCCGCTGGCTGCCCCTCGACCCCTGCTATGTCTTCCACGCCCTGAACGCCTATGACGACGGCGACCAGCGGATCGTCCTCCATGTCTTCCGCTATGCCGATTACGGCGGCCGGACCCCGGCGCACCTCTGGCGCTGGACGGTCGACCTGGTGGCGGGCACGGTCACCGAGGAGCAACTCGACGACCGGTTCTGCGAGTTCCCCCGGGTGGACGACCGCCTCGCCGGACAGCCGGCCCGCTTCGGCCATGCCACGGTCGCCGAGCTGCCGGGCACCGACCCGATACCCGGCGCCCTGCTCCGCTACGACCTGCGGACCGGCGCGGCCGTCCGGCATGACTTCGGCCCCGGGCGCACGCCGGGCGAGGCGGTCTTCGCCCCGGCGGACGACCGCCCGGGAGGCCCGGGCTGGCTGATCACCTACATCTACGACGCCTCCACCGACACCAGCGATCTCGTCGTACTCGACTCGGAGGACATATCCGCCGACCCGGTCGCCACGGTCCACCTCCCGCAGCGTGTGCCGTACGGATTTCACGGCAACTGGCTTCCGGATGAGATCTGTTGAGGTGGGGGGGGGAGGGCGCGGCAGGAGCCGCGGACCGCTTGATTCTTGAGAGCTGAAGAGTGTGTGGGGCTGGATTGCGGGTGTGCGGGTCTGCGGTCTGGTGGACTGGTGGTTTGCGGGAGGTGGGGGTGGGGGTGGGCTGGTCTTAGGGCCGGTCCGCGGGCTCGGGGTCGTCGCCGGGGCTGTCGGTGGGGGTGCCCGAGTCGCCCGCCGAGGCGCCGCAGTTTGGGCCGCTGCCGCTGCCGCTGCCGCTGCCGCTGCCGCTTCCTGCGCGGCTCGTCACCAGGGCGTCCATTGTGCGGGCCTGTGCCTCCCGGTGTGCGGCGGCGGTGATGAAGGCGGTCGTGTTCGCCGCGCCGACCAGATCCCGTACGGCCCGCACGGCCTCGGCGGGGAGCAGGACAGTCTCCAGGCCGGGCGTCGGGGCATCCACCGGTGCGGCCGCGGTGCGGGGGTCCGTCGTTGGCCCGGGTGCGGGAAGCGGGGCCGCTGACAGGGCGGTCGGCGGGCTGGAAGCGGACCGAGGCGTGGGGACGCTCCAGACCTCCGCCCTGCTGCCGGCCCCGGCCCCGGTCCCGGCATCGGCATCGGTCCCGGGCCCGTCCTCGGCCTTGGCCGTCCCCCCTGCGGGCATCCGGGTCTCTGCCGGCAGTGCCTCGCTGAGGTGATGGCGCAGATAGCGGGTGGCCAGGGTGCGCATGGCGCGGGCGAGTTCGGCGTCGATGGTCTGCTGGGCCAGGGGGCGGAGCCGGCGTACGAGGGTGGCGGCCTCCGCGGCATCGGCCTCGGTGGGCGGGTGGTCCAGGTACGGCTGGAAGACATGCTCGGTGGTGAAGTCCAGGAAGCGGGCGGCGATGTGCTCGACCTGGCCGCGTACCTCCCGCAGATGACCGGAGATCGCTGTCAGCGGGACGCCGGCGGAGTGCAGTTCGGTGGCGACGGCGAGTTCCTGCGGGCTGGGGACGAGGAACTCGTCGTCCCGGCCGGGGATGCGTTCCAGGACGCCGAGTTCGACGGCCTCGGCGAGCGCTGACTCGTCGGGGCTGCCCCCGAAGGCGGCTTCCAGGTCGGTGCGGCTGATGCGGGACGCCTTCTCGTCGGTCCACGGCCCGTCGATCTCGGCGACCAGGCCCAGGACCCCGCCGAGGTCGCGGCCCGCGTCCCAGGCCTCCAGGAGTTCCTTGATGCTGGCGAGGGTGTAGCCGCGGTCGAGCAGATCGGCGATCTGGCGCAGCCGGGCCAGATGGGCGTTGCCGTAGACATTGGCCCGGCCGCGGCGTTCCGGTCGGGGAAGCAGTCCACGGTCCTGATAGGCGCGAATCGTGCGGACCGTGGCGCCGCTGAGGTGAGCCAGGTCCTCGATGCGGTATTCGGCGGTGTGGGACTGGGCCGTTGGCGGCTGCTCGGTCACTGTGGTGCTCCTTACGAGATGGCCGCGAGAGACGAGACGGCCGTGCGGCCCACTGGCCCACGCCGCGGCCTCGTTCGGCCGGGGAGGACGCCAGGCAGGCGACGGCCGTACGCAGCGACCCTTCCTGCGAGGGATGGTACGACCGCCCTCGACGCCGAGGACTCGCCGCACCCGGCTCCCCCCACGCCAGGTGACCGAGGGAGCCGCCAGCCCTGGGAGCGGCCAAACGCCGGGAGGGTAGCGGGCCGGGGCGCAGCGGCCCGGCCGTGCGCGACGCCCCCGGCGTCCCCACCGACTCCTCCCCCTACAACCGTGGTCCGAAGCGGCCGAGGGCTCGTACCGCGCGGGGGGCGAGGCGGGACAGCAGCAGGGTGGCGCGTGCTTCGGGGGTGACCGGTACCACCGCCTGGTTGCGGGTCACCGCGCGCAGGATGGCGTCGGCGACCTTCTCCGGCGGGTAGTTGCGCAGCCCGTACAGCCGGGTGGCCTTGGCCTGGCGGCGCTTCTCCTCGTCGGGTGAGACGCCGGCGAAGCGGGCGGTGGCGGTGATGCCGGTGTTGATGATCCCGGGGCAGATGGCCGAGACGCCGATGCCCTGGTCCGCCAGCTCGGCGCGCAGACACTCGCTGAGCATCAGGACGGCCGCCTTGGAGGTGCTGTACGCGGGCAGTGTCTTCGACGGCAGGAAGGCCGCGGCCGAGGCGGTGTTGACGATGTGGCCGCCCTGGCCGCGGTCCGCCATCCGCTTGCCGAAGATCCGGCAGCCGTGGATGACGCCCCACAGATTGACGTCCAGGACCTTCTTCCAGTCCTCGGTGCCGGTCTGGAGGAAGGGGCCGGACAGGCCGATGCCGGCGTTGTTCACCAGGACGTCGACGGTGCCGTACTCCGCGTGGACCTTGTCGGCGAGCTTCTCCATCGCCGCCTCGTCCGAGACATCGACGGTCTCCGTCCAGGCCCGGGGCGCACCGATCAGCCGGGACATCTCGGCGGTCCGGGCCGCGCCTTCGGCGTCCCGGTCGACGGCGATGATCCGCGCCCCGGCCTCGGCGAAGGCGAAGGCCGTCGCCCGGCCGATGCCGCCGGCCGCGCCGGTCACCAGCACCAGCTGCCCGCCGAACCGCTCGGCGTAGGCGCCGGACGCCACGACCTGCCGCGCCGGATCTCCCTCCTCCTTGGCGGTGACGAACTCGCCGATCCAGGAGACGAGCTGGTCGGGGCGGGTGCGTGGCACCCAGTGCTTGGCGGGGAGGGTACGGCGTACCAGCTGCGGCGCCCACTGCTCCAGGTCGTCGTACAGCCGCGGTGAGAGAAACGCGTCGCCGGTGGGGGTGATGAGCTGGACCGGGCAGTGCGCATAGGCGTCGGGGCGCGGGCGGCGGAGCCGGGGGAGCACGTTGTCGCGGTAGAGCCAGGTGCCATGGGCCGCGTCGGCCGGCAGCGAAGCGGTCGGGTAGTCACCGCCCGGCAGCTTCTCCACCCGCTGGAGGAGCTTCGGCCAGCGCTTGCCGAGCGGTCCCTTCCACGCCAGCTCGGGCAGCACGGGGGTGTGCAGCAGGTAGATGTACCAGGACTTGGCGCTCTGGTGGAGGAGTTGAGCGGCCCGCCGTGGGGTGGGGCGCGCCGTCCGCTTCTTGAGCCAGTGGCCGAAGTGGTCCAGCGACGGGCCCGACATGGAGGTGAAGGAGGCGATCCGGCCCTCCGTACGCCGCACCGTGGCGAACTCCCAGCCCTGCACCGAGCCCCAGTCGTGACCGACCAGATGGACCGGGTGGTCGGGGCTCACGGCGTCGGCGACGGCCAGGAAGTCGTCCGTGAGCTTCTCCAGGGTGAAGCCGCCCCGCAGCGGTTGCGGGGCGATGGACCGGCCGCAGCCCCGGACGTCGTAGAGCACCACATGGAACCGGTCGGCCAGACCGCGGGCGACCTCGGACCACACCTCCTTGCTGTCCGGGTAGCCGTGCACCAGCAGCACCGTGGGCTGTGCCGGATCGCCGAGTTCGGCGACGCACAGCTCGATCCCCCCGGTCCGCACCCAGCGCTCCCGGGCCCCGGCGAGCCCGGCACCAGCACCGTCCCCGGCCGCACCCGGCTTCCCGGCCCCGACGCCCGCCCCGGCTCCGGAACCCGCGTGGGACCCGACCCCGTGCCGCTGCCCCGGGCCCCGTCCCGAGCCCGGCCCGTTCCCCAGGTCCCGTCCCCTGCCTTGTCCCCTGCCCCGTCCCATGCCCCGCCCCATTCGCCGTCGCATTCCGCGTCCCTTCCCCGGGCCCCGTCCGTTGCCCGTTCCGCGTCCACGTCCCGTGTTCACGCGGCCTTCTCCTCCTGCTCCTGGCAGCGCCGCACATGCGGCAGGTCGTCATCCAGCCAAAAGGCGCTCTCCTGTGGGTCCTTGGAGTCCGTGACGACCAGAATCTCCTCGAACTTCGCGCCCGTTCCCCGGAAACCGAGGTGGGGTTCGACCGCCCACAGACCCGGCTGCGGCGGGTGGTCGGAGAAGCGGTACGGGCTCCACAGCGGGGACCAGCCGTCACGGTGACCGTGCCGTGCGTCGGAGGCCAGGCCCTTCAGGGACTGGACGCCGAACCCGAAGAGCGTGGGGGACCAGCGGCGCTGCCGGACCTGGTCGATCTTGTGCGCGATGACGCCGAAGGGGTAGGCCCGGTGGCGGTTGGCATAGCCCTGCCGCACCATCAGCCGGTCGACGTCCGCGTAGATCTCCCGCAGCGGGCGCCGTTCGCGCACCTCGCGCAGGATCAGCTCCCGGTGCGCCCCGAGGTCGGCGAGCAGCCGGTCGTGCACGGGGTTGAGGCCCAGGCAGCCGGAGTAGCCGACGTCGGCGGGGTAGCCGTTGTGCAGGGGAGCCAGGTCGAGGATGAAGGGCATCCCCGGCTCCAGCTCACGATGGGTGGGGAAGAACTGGAGCGGCACCCGGAAGTTGACGAAGGCGGTGCGGTCGCCGAACCAGGCGAACGGCAGATGGAACCAGTCCCGCACCCCGCGCTCACGCAGCCACTCGCGCTGCATCCGCGCCGCCTCGCGTTCGGTCACCCCGGGCCTGAGCTGGGCTGCCACCGCTTCGGCGCAGGCATAGGCGAGCCGTTGGGCCGCTCGGAACCCCCTGAGCCGGGCGCCGAGTTCGCCGGCTCCTGGTGACGTCGCTGAGGTGACTGAGGCCATCGTCAACCGTCCGTCCGTGAGACGTTCATCGTGGTACGCGCCCGCAAGGTGACACTGATGAATGTGACAATGCCCGACGGCTGCGTCAAGAGGCCCGCCCGCCCGCGCAAGGGGACCCGCCCCCTCCGCCGAAGAGGCCCGCGTACCCGCACCCGCCGCCCCGTGACGCCCGCCCCGGCCCCCCGCATGACGCCGCACCGCCCCCCCCCATGACGTCACCTCGGCGCCCCGTGACGCCGCCCCGGCGACCCCGTGACCCCTACGCCGGACCAGCTCACAGCAGGAGACCCCTACGGGCACGTAATACCGCAGGGGGAGGAACATCCCATCGTTTGGGTTGACGACCGGTGTGGCCGGCGCCACTACCGTCGATGACGTGACTGTGATCGTGACCGAAAGCCTGAGCAAGCGGTACCCGCGGGTGACCGCCTTGGACCGGCTCTCCGTTGACATCGCCCCCGGCGTAACGGGCCTGGTGGGTGCCAACGGCGCCGGTAAGTCCACCCTGATCAAGATCCTTCTCGGACTGGCCCCCGCCACCGAAGGGACCGCGCATGTGCTCGGCCTGGACGTGACCAAGGACGGCGGCACCATCCGTGAGCGGGTCGGCTACATGCCCGAGCACGACTGCCTGCCGCCGGACGTCTCGGCCACCGAATTCGTCGTGCACATGGCCCGGATGTCCGGGCTGCCACCGACCGCCGCCCGCGAGCGCACCGCGGACACCCTGCGCCATGTCGGCCTCTACGAGGAGCGCTACCGCCCCATCGGCGGCTACTCGACGGGTATGAAGCAGCGGGTGAAGCTGGCCCAGGCGCTGGTCCACGACCCGCAGCTGGTGTTCCTCGACGAGCCCACCAACGGCCTCGACCCGGCCGGCCGGGACGAGATGCTCGGCCTGATCCGCCGTGTCCACAGCGACTTCGGGATCTCCGTCCTGGTGACCTCCCACCTCCTCGGAGAGCTGGAGCGCACCTGTGACCATGTCGTCGTCATCGACGGCGGCAAACTGCTGCGGTCCTCCTCGACCGACGAGTTCACACAGGTCACGGCCTCGCTGGCGGTCGAGGTCACGGACACCGACGCCCATCCGGACGGCACCGAGGCGCTGCGTGCGGCCCTGGCCGCCGCCGGGGCCACGGTGACCACCCGCGCGGCCGGGTCCGAGGGCCTCGCCGCCGGCCACCTGCTGTTCGTCGAGGCGGCCGGCGACCAGACGTACGACCTGGTGCGGGACACCGTCGCCGGACTCGGGCTCGGCCTGATCCGGATGGAACAGCGCCGCCACCAGATCGCCGAGGTCTTCCGCGACGCGGACGCGGCGCAGTCCGCCCCCGCCCCCGCAGGCGCCCCGAGCGCCCCGTACGCCACCCAGGACGGAGGCGCCCACGATGTCGCCTGAGCCCATGACGTCCGCGCATCCGGCGGCCCCCTCCGCCGATCCGGGCGGCGCTTATATCCACAACATCGGCTACCGCCACTACGACGGCCCCCGCCTGGGCCGCGCCTACGCCCGCCGGTCGCTCTTCTCGCAGAGCCTGCGCGGCGCCTACGGTCTGGGCCGCTCGGCCAAGAGCAAGGTGCTGCCGATGCTGCTCTTCGCCACGATGTGCCTGCCCGCCGCGATCATGGTGGCGGTGGCGGTGGTCACCAAGGCCGGGGCCCTCCCGGTCGGCTACTCCCGCTACGCCGTCTACCTCCAGGCCGTCATCGGCCTCTATCTGGCCGCCCAGGCGCCGCAGTCGGTCTCCCGCGATCTGCGGTTCAAGTCGATACCGCTGTATTTCTCCCGGCCCATCGAGCGGGTCGACTACGTGGCCTCGAAGTTCGCGGCCATGGCCGCGGCCCTGTTCATCCTCACCGGCGCGCCGCTGCTGATCCTCTACGTCGGGGCGCTGCTGGCGAAGCTGGACTTCCTCGACCAGACCAAGGGCCTGGGGCAAGGACTGATCGCCGTGGTGCTGCTCTCGCTGCTGTTCGCCGGCATCGGCCTGGTGGTCTCCGCGGCCACCCCGCGCCGCGGCTTCGGCGTCGCCGCCGTGATCGCCGTCCTCACCATTCCGTACGCCGCGGTGAGCGCGGTCCAGGGCATCGCCTTCGTCCAGGGCAACGAGTCCGCCGTCGGCTGGCTGGGGCTGTTCTCCCCCATCACGCTGATCGACGGGGTGCAGTCGACCTTCCTCGGCGGCAGCAGCTCCTTCCCCAACGACCTGGCCCCGACCACCGGCGCCGGCGTCGTCTACCTGCTCGTGACGCTGGCCGTCATCGTCGGCAGCTACGCGCTCCTGATGCGCCGCTACCGGAAGGCCGGACTGTGACCGCCCACCCGTCACCCACCACCGCCCTTCCCAGGGATGGGCTGCGCCCATGCGCCTTCCGTCTGTCACCCACCACCGCCCTTCCCAGGGATGGGCTGCGCCCATGCGCCTTCCGTCTGTCGCCCGCCACCACCCTCCGAAGGAATGGGCCGCGCCCATGACGACTCTGCACATCGACCATGTCTCCCGCTGGTTCGGCAACGTCGTTGCCGTCAACGACATCACGATGGCCATCGGCCCCGGCGTGACCGGCCTGCTCGGCCCCAACGGCGCCGGCAAGTCCACCCTCATCAACATGATGGGCGGCTTCCTCGCGCCCTCCAACGGCTCCGTCACCCTCGACGGGACGACGATCTGGCGCAACGCCGGCATCTACCGCCACATCGGCATCGTCCCGGAGCGCGAGGGGATGTACGACTTCCTCACGGGCCGCGAATTCGTGCTCGCCAACGCCGAGTTGCACGGCCTCGGCCGGGCGGAGGCGGCCAGGGCGCTGGCCACCGTCGAGATGGAGTACGCCCAGAACCGCAAGATCTCGACGTACAGCAAGGGCATGCGACAGCGGGTGAAGATGGCGTCCGCGCTGGTCCACGACCCGTCGGTGCTGCTGCTGGACGAGCCGTTCAACGGCATGGACCCGCGTCAGCGGATGCAGCTGATGGAGCTGCTGCGGCGGATGGGCGACGAGGGCCGTACGGTCCTGTTCTCCTCGCACATCCTCGAAGAGGTCGAGCAACTCGCCACGCACATCGAGGTGGTGGTGGCGGGACGGCACGCCGCGTCCGGCGACTTCCGCAAGATCCGCCGGCTGATGACGGACCGCCCGCACCGCTATCTCGTCCGGTCCGACAACGACCGGGCGCTGGCCGGCGCACTGATCGCCGACCCCTCGACGGCCGGTATCGAGGTGGACCTCACCGAGGGCGCGCTGCGCATCCAGGCGGTCGACTTCGGCCGCTTCACCGAACTCCTGCCGCGGGTCGCCCGCGACCACGGCATCCGCCTGCTGACGGTCTCGCCCTCCGACGAGTCGCTGGAATCCGTCTTCTCCTACCTCGTAGCGGCCTGAGGCCTGAAAGGAGCCCTGACGCATGTCCACGACCACTCCGGCGGCCCGGCCCGCGGCACCCGCCGCGCCCAGGACCTCACTGTTCCACCCGACCGTCGCCCGGCTCACCTACCGCGCCCTGCTGGGCCGCCGGCGGGCCCTGATCCTCTTCGTGCTGCCCGCCCTGCTGGTGACCCTCGCGGTGGCCGTCCGGGTGCTGGCCGGCGCCGACGACTCCACCGCCGGCGGCATCCTGGGCGGCTTCGCGCTGGGCACGATGGTCCCGCTGATCGGCGTCATCGCCGGTACGGGCGCGATCGGCCCGGAGATCGACGACGGCTCGGTGGTCTACCTCCTGGCCAAGCCGGTCTCCCGGCCGACGATCATCCTCACCAAACTCCTGGTCGCGATAGGCGTCACGGTCGCCTTCTCCGCCCTCCCCGTCCTGCTCGCCGGCTTCCTGCTCAACGGCAACAGCCAGCAGATGGCCGTGGGATACGCGGTGGCGGCGGCCGTCGCCTCGGTCGCCTACAGCGCCCTCTTCCTGCTCTTCGGCACGATCAGCCGGCACGCCGTCGTGTTCGGCCTGGTCTACGCCCTGGTCTGGGAGGCGTTCGTGGGGACGCTGATCCCGGGCGCGAAGACCCTCAGCGTCCAGCAGTGGGCACTGGCCGTCGGCCAGAAGGCGGCCGCGGACGGTGCGCTCACCTCCGACGTCCAGCTTCCGCTCGCCGTCTGCCTGCTGGTGGGGCTCACGGTCGCCGCGACCTGGTACGCCGCCCGCCGGCTGAAGGCGCTCACCCTGGCGGGCGAGGAGTAGGCACGTCCCGGCGGCGGGGCGAAGGACGGCCGCCCTAAGCCCCGCCCCCGCCACTCCCGCTGCTGCGCTGCCGCTCGTTGAACTCCCGCACATTACGCAGATGTTCCTGGTAGTCGCCGGTGAAGCGGGTGTCACCCGGCTTGACGGTGACGAAGTAGAGCCAGTCACCGGCGGGCGGCGCACCGGCCGCCTTCAGCGCGTCCGCACCGGGATTGTCGATCGGCGTCGGCGGCAGGCCCGGGTAGCGGTAGGTGTTGTACGGGCTCTTGGTGCGGGTGTCGGCGTGGCTGGTGTGGAGCGTGCTGCGGCCCAGCGCGTAGTTGATCGTCGAGTCCATCTGCAACGGCATGTCGTGGGCGAGCCGGTTGTCGATGACCCGGGCGACCTTGCCCATGTCGGCCGGCCGGTCCGCCTCCGCCTGCACGATGCTGGCGATGAGCACCGTCCGGTACGAGGTGATCCTGTCGGCGGCGAGGCGCTGGTTGGCGGTCTTCACCATGTACGCGAGCAGGGACGCCGGGGTGGTGTCGGCGTCGATCGGATAGGTCGCCGGGTAGAGGTAGCCCTCCGGATTGCCCTTCGCCTCCGCCGGGAGCGGAAGGCGCGTGCGCTTGGCGGCCTTCGCGGTGGACCCGGCGGGCAGATGCAGGGCCTTGTCGGCGGCGGCGTAGACCTGCCCGGCCCGCTGCCCCTCCGGAACGGTCAGCGTCCGCCCGGGCCCGCGCAGCACGCGCGGCAGCAGCAGGACAGCCAGGGCGACCAGCACGATCAGGACACCCAGCACGGCCACAAGAACGAACCGGCCGGTGCGGGAGAGCCGCGGACCGGGCCGGCGAACGGTGGGCGAAGCATCGCTCATGGGCAGCACGGTAGGCGAGAGCGCGGGCACGCGAGGTGCCCGAGCCCGGATCGTTGCCGGCCGCGAAGATCCTTCACCAGCTCGCCATGGCCTCGCCACCTGCGGTGATACGGGGCAGGCCCGGGCCGTCCGAGGCGTACGGGGGCGGGCCGGCCTCCGCGTCGGCTGAGCGCTCAGGTGCCTTCCGTGCGGCTGGCCGGTCGTTCAGCTGGCCGCGGGCTCCTCGCCGCGCCCGGCCCGCCGGCTCACCGCCCCGCCGATCCGCGCCCCGCCGATCCGCCCGTCAGCCGATGCGCCGGTCCCGGCCCGCGCCCATGCCCAGCAGGGCCAGGCCGGCGCAGACGGCGAGCAGCAGCACGAGGGGGACGGTCCAGCCGCCGGTGGCCTCGTGGACGGCGCCGAGAGCGAGGGGGCCGACGGCGGCGAGGAGGTAGCCGCCGGTCTGTGCCATCCCGGACAGGCGCGCGGCGGTGTGGGCGTCGCCCGAGCGCAGCACCATCATTGTCAGGGCCAGGCCCAGCGCACCGCCCTGCCCGACACCCAGGAGCACGGCCCAGAGCCAGGCACCGGCCACGGGGGCCACCAGCAGACCGGTGACCCCGCAGGCCATCAGCGCGGACACGGCCACTCCCAGCAGCCGCTGCTGCCGCATCCGCCCCGCCAGCATCGGCACCACGAACGAACCGGCCATCTGCAACAGCGTGCTGAAGGCGAAGACCAGCCCGGCCTCGCCCTTGCCCATGCCGTGGTCGGTGAAGATCGTCGGCATCCAGGCGATGCTCACATACGCGATCAGCGACTGCGATCCCATGAAGAGCGTGACCTGCCAGGCCAGCGCGGAGCGGCTCAGCCGCGGGCCGTCCCCGGTGTGGTGTGCGGGGGTGGCCGCGGCCGCGCCATGGCGCGTGCCGCGCCGGGCCATGAGGGTCTGCGGAATCCAGACGACCGCGGCGACGGCGGCCAGCAGCGCCCAGGAGACCAGCGAGCCCTGCCAGCCGCCGAGCGCCTTCTCCATCGGCACCGCGGAGGCGGCGGAGACACTCGCACCCAAGATCATCGCGGTCGAGTAGAGCGCCGTCATACCCGCGGCCCGCTCCGGGAAGTCCCGCTTGATCAGGCCCGGCATCAGCACGTTCAGCAGGGCGATCGCGGAACCGACCACCGCACACCCGGCGAACAGCGCGACCACCGGCGGGGCGATCCGCAGCACGATGCCGCCGCACAGCATCACCAGCGCCGCGCAGAGCACCGCCTCGGTCCCCCAGCGGCGCGCGAGCTTCGGTGCGGCGATCGAGCCGAGGCCCATGAAGATCAGCGGGATTGTCGTCACCAGGCTGCTGGCGGTCGCGCTCAGCCCGAAGTGCGCGCCGATCTCACCGAGCAGCGGTGAGACCCCGGCCAGCGCCGCCCGCATGTTGAGTGCGGCGAGCACGATCCCGGTCATGATCAGCGCCGGGTGGGCCCGCAGCCGGCGGCGGGCCGCGGCGACCGGCGGCGCCGCGACCAGATCCTCCTCGGCGTCGATCAAGGGTGCTTCGGGCCCTGCCATGTGTGCATACCTCGTCAGTCAGGAGTGAGTCAGGAGTGAGTCAGATGTGAGTCAGGAGTGGGGAAGGAGAAGGGAGAAGAGCGGAGTTGGAGAGGCCGGAGAGGCCAGCAGGGAACGAGAGGAAGGAAGTCAGGGGGAGTTGGGGGAAGTCGGGGGAGTGCGGGAACGGGCGTAAGGGGCAACGGCCGTGAGCAGGGGCCCGGTGGTGGTCAGGAGACGTCAGCGGGCGCCAGCAGGGCTTCCACGGCGCGTTTCGGCTTGTCCAGCAGGGCGCGGGTGGCCCGTTCCGCGGCGTCCGGGTCGCCTGCCGCGATCGCGTCCAGGACCGCGCGGTGGTCGCCGTGCACGATTTTCGGCATCGCCTGGTCGTCGAGCGCGTTGACCAGCGCCTCCCGTACCGAGCTGCTGAACCAGTCGTAGGTCGCCGTCAGCGCGGTGTTGTGTGCGGCTTCGACGACGGCCTTGTGGAACGCGATGTCATGGTCGGCGTAGAGCTCCAGACTGCCCGAGTCGGGCTGCCCCTCCGCGTCCGCCAGTTCGGCCTGTGCGTCCAGGGCGGCCCGCATCCGTGCGAGATCGTCGGGCCGGTGGCGCAGCGCGGCCAGCCGGGCGGCCTCCGCCTCCAGTGCGATCCGCAGCTCCAATACGTCGCGGATTCCGGCGCGTTGGATGCCGCGCATGATGTCGCCCGGGTCAGCGGTGGAGACGACGAAGGTGCCCTCGCCCTGGCGGGAGCGCAGCATCCCGGCGTGGACCAGGACCCGTACCGCCTCGCGCACGGTGTTACGGCCGACCTGGAGCTGCTCGGCGAGCGCGTGCTCGGTGGGAATCCGGGACCCCACCTTCCACTCCCCGGCCGTCAGCTGGGACCGCAGGGTCTCGACGACGGTGTCCACCAGGGATTGCCGTCCAGCTGCCTGCAGTGCCATGTCCGTCCCGTCCGTGTCGATGAACCCGTAGGGGCCCTAAGGCCCGTAGGCCCCGTAGGGCTCGTAGTGGAACCCGTAGGGCCGCAGCGGCGCTCAAGACCCGTAGGCCCGATCCCGCCCCGCTCGCCCGCCCCAGCTGCTCCGACCTCTGTCAGGGCCGCCCGAGCCCCGGTTGCCCAGTCATCCTACAACTGATCGATTCATCGTACACGGAAGTCATGGCGGCCCCCGCCACCCGCGCCGAAGGGCCCGCCCCGCACCTCCCCGACCCCATGGGATCTGCGGCGGCGGGCGTGGCGGGCCCTCGGCGCGGGCCTACAGCCCGATGTCCCGCTCCTGGATGTCCGCGAGGGATTCGCGCCGTACGAGAAGGCGGGCATGGCCCTCTGTGACGGCGATGACCGGCGGTCGGCCGACGAGGTTGTAACCGGAGGCCATCGAGACGTGGTACGCGCCGGCGACGGGGACGGCCAGCAGGTCGCCGGGCCGGATGTCGCCGGGCAGCAGGGCGTCGGCGGCGAGGATGTCACCGGCCTCGCAGTGCCGCCCGACGACGGTGACGGGTTCCGGGGCGGCCGCCGAGGCGCGGCCGACCAGCCGCGGCGCATAACGCACCCCGTACAGCGCCGGGCGCGGGTTGTCGCTCATCCCGCCGTCCACCGCCACGAAGGTGTGGTCGCCGGTCCGCTTGACGGACAGCACCCGGTAGAGGACGACCCCGGCCGGGCCCGCGATGGCGCGGCCGGGTTCGACGGCGAGGCGTGGCACCGGCAGACCGGCCGCCGCGCAGCCGCGGGCCAGTTCGGCGCGGACCTTGGTGCCTAGGGAGGCCAGGTCGAGCGCGGACTCTCCGGGGCGGTAGGCGACGCCGTGGCCGCCGCCGAGGTCCAGCTCGGGCAGGGTGACGCCGTGGTGCTCCCGTATCCGGGCGAGCAGGCCGATCAGCCGCCGTATCGCCGACAGATACGGCTTGACGGTGGTGATCTGCGAGCCCAAGTGGCAGTGCAGCCCGGTCAGTTCAAGGCGCGGCTGGCTGAGGACCCGGGCGATGGCGTGCTGCGCGGAGCCGTCGGCGATCGACAGGCCGAACTTCTGGTCGTCGGTCCCGGTACGGATCTTGGCGTGGCCGCCGGCGGCGATTCCCGGCACGACCCGGATCAGGACCTTCTGGCGGCTGCCCGCCGGGACGGCGGCGGCCAGCCGGGCGATCTCCGAGGTGCTGTCGATGACGATCCGGCCGACGCCCAGCCGCAGCGCGGCCCGCAGGTCCGCCGGGCTCTTGGCGTTGCCGTGCAGCACGATCCGCTTGGGCGGGAAGCCGGTGGTGACGGCCAGCTCCAGCTCGCCGGCGGAGCAGACGTCCAGCCCGAGTCCCTCCTCCTGCACCCAGTGCACCATCGCGCGGCACAGGAACGCCTTGGCCGCGTAGTAGACCTCGGTGTCGGGGAAGGCCCGTAGGTAGGCGCGGCAGCGGTGGCGCACCTCGTCCTCGTCCAGGACGTAGGCCGGGGTGCCGAAGCGGTCGGCCAGCTCGGTGAGCGGGACACCGCCGACGGCGACGTCGTCCGCGCCGACCGGCACGGCGGAGGCGGGCCAGACGGACCGCGGCGCGTCGCCGGACGGTGGCCGGGCGACGGCACCCGTCCGGGGCGTCACGGCGGTCTCCGTCGACGGCACGGCGGTACCCGTCGGGGGCACGGTGGTACCCGTCGGGGTGGCTGCCGCGTCTCCCGTCGGGGTCGCCACCGCGTTTCCCGTCGGGGTCGCCGCGGCGGTGGCCGGGGGCGGGGCAGTGGGCGTCCCGCGGGTGGTCGGGGGGTGGGGGAGTGTGGGGTGACTCATCGCGACGGCCTTTCCCTCAGACGGCCCGTAGGTGGTGACCACGGGGAATGTCGGGGACGAACCGGGGGTCGACGGTCAGGGCCGTGGCGCCGACGGGTTCGGTCAGGGCCCGCAGCGCGGGTTCGGAGAGCCTGACCCAGGGCTGGCCGCCGCCGAGGGCCGCGGCCAGCCGCTGGGCGGAGGTGAAGGCGACGGCGGTACGGCCGCCGAGCGGAGTGCGGAACAGGCGGGCCGTGCAGCCCGCGGGGCCCGACCGGACGGGGACGAACAGCGGCCCGGCCGGGACCCGTTCGGCAGGTTCGGGATCTTCCGCGTACAGAGGGTGGGACACGGCGTTGCTCCTCGGACAGGACATCGGCCCCGGACCGGTGGGAAGTGCGTACGCCGGGGCTCGGCTCTGACGCTATGCCCGGCAATCGGGACATCCCGTGGGTCGCTGACGCGTCATTGACGGGTTGCGGCCGCTACTTGACGCGATGCTGCCGCCCGGTGGCCGATTGTGCGGCGGCGGTGACTCCGGGAAACCGCCCCGGCAGGGGCTCGGCCCCCATCCGCCACCCGGCCCCTCGCCCGTGGCCCGGGTGGCGCTTGACCTTGACACTGTGGAAAGCACTCCACTGGAAGGCGTCATGTTCAGCATCGGAGATTTCGCCCGTTACGGCCGCGTGTCCGCCCGTATGTTGCGCCATTACGACGCGATCGGGCTGCTGCGCCCGGCCCGTACCGACCCCGTCACCGGCTACCGCTCCTACGAAGCCGCCCAGCTCGCCCGGCTCAACCGCATCATCGCGCTCAAGGACCTCGGGTTCAGCCTCCAGCAAGTGGGGTCGATCCTGGCCGAGGAGGTGAGCGTGCCGGAGCTGCGCGGCATGCTGCGGCTGCGGCAGGCCGAGCTGGAGGCGGCACGGACGGCGGCGGGCGCGCGGCTGGCGCAGGTCGAGGCGAGGCTCCGGACGATCGAGAGTGAGGGACGCATGTCTGCCGACGATGTGGTGGTCAAGCGCACCGAAACGGTCCTGCTCGCGGAGCTGCACGGGATCGCCGCCAGTTACGGGCCGGGGGACATCGGCCCGGTGATCACACCGCTCTACGCCGAGCTGTGCCGGCTGCTGGCGGCGGCGGGGGTGACCCCGGCCGGGCCGGGGCTGGCGTACTACGAGGACGTACCGGAACCGCCGGAGGCGGGCGAGCGCCCGGCCGGCGGGGGCGACGGGAAGGACGCCGTCGTCGTGCACGCGGGAATGGTGATCACCGAGGAGGCGCTGGCCAAGGCCGGTGCCAAAGCCGGTGCCAAAGCCGGTGCCAAAGCCGGTGCCAAGGCCGGCGCCGAGACCGGTGCCAAGGCCGGCACCGAGGCCGGCGCCGCCGCGGGCCGCCCGGGGGCGCCCGCCCCCACCGGCCTCGGCTTCGATGTCGTCACCCTCCCCGGCCTGGACAGCGCCGCCACGGTGGTGCACCACGGCCCGATGAGCCGGATACTGCCGACCGCCCAGAATCTCGCGCACTGGATCGACGCCAACGGCTATCGCTCCGCCGGATACGCCCGCGAGCTGTACCTGGAGTGCCCGCCGGACCAGGAGAAGTGGATCACGGAGATCCAGGAGCCGGTGGTCAGGGCGTGACGCCCTGCTCGGCAGCCCCGCCCTGCTCGGCAGCCCCGCCCGGTCCGGCAGTCCCGCCTGGCCCGGCAGCCCCGCCCAGACAGGCCGTGACCGCCTCCGCGAAGGACACCGCCGCCGGGCTGAGCGCCGCCCACCGGCGGACCGCCCAGCCGGTGGCCAGCGGAGGCAGGCCGGCGATCGGGACCAGCCGCAGGGCCGGCTGGGCGGTGGCCCGCAGGCCGGGGAGCTGCGGAACGACCGCATGACCGACGCCGAGTTCGGCCAGCAGCAGGGCGGTGTCCCAGTCGGCCACGCTGGTGGTGCTCGGGGGCGGCACGGGCCCGGCGTCCTGGTGGCCGAGGTGGCCGTCGAGGCGCATACGGGAGGTGGAGTTCTCCGGCAGCCGGATGTGCCGGATGCCGGCCAGTTCCCCGGGCGCGATGCACTCCCGGTCGGCGAGCGGGTCGTCGGCGCGTACGGCGAGCACCCACGGCAGCCGGATCACCGGATGCTGCTCGATGCCGCGCACCGGCGGGCCGATGGTGATCCAGGCCAGTTCGGAGCTGCCGTCCGCGACCGCCTCGAAGCAGCGGCGGCTGGAACTCTCGGTCTGGAACTCCAGGTTGACGTGCGGGTGGCGGGCCCGGAAGGCGACCACCGCCTCGGACATCATGTGCCGCACGGTCGTGGCGCCGGTGGTCACCCGGACCGTGCCGCCGTCGCCCGCGCGCAGATCGGCCAGCCGGCGCAGCGCCAGGTCCAGCCCGCTGAGGCCGTCCGCCGCCGCGCGGTGCAGAATCCGGCCCGCCTGGGTCGGTGCCACACCGCGTGGCCGGCGTTCCAACAGGCCGATGCCCGCCGTGCGTTCGAGGCGCCTGATGCGCTGGCTGACGGCCGACTGGGTGCAGCCGAGTTCGCGGGCCACGGCGCTGAGGCTGCCCGCCTCGCACACGGCCACGAAGGCGCGCAGATCATCGAGGGTCACCGGCACACGGTAGTCCGCCAACTGAAGCTGTAGCTAAGGGGTTTGGAAGGAGATCGGAGGATTGACTTGGGTGCGAGGGCGCGGCGAAGATCGTCGCAGGGCCCAGGGCGGCAACCCGGAACCGCGTACGGCCGTACGGTTCCGGGTGCCGACCCGCATACCCGAGCCGCATAACCCGACCCGCTCGCCCCACGGGCTACCCCCTCCGCCCCGCCACATCGCCCCTGTCCCCGTCCTCGTCCCCGCCCGCCCCGCGCCGTACAACGGCCAGGACCAGCAGCCCGCCCGCGACTGCCACGGCCCCGGAGAGCAGCAGGAGGTCGCTCAGCCCGGAGACATGGGCGGCGGCGACGGCGCTGGGGGAGGCGCCGGGCGGGAGGGTGTGCAGGGCGTCGGCGAAGACGGTGCCGAGGGCGGCGATGCCCAGGGCGTAGCCCAGCTGGCTGAAGGTATTCATGGCGCCGCTCGCCATGCCCGCCCGCTGCGGGGGCACCGCGCCGAGTGCCGCCGAGACCAGGACCGGCATCGCCGCCCCGATCCCCAGCCCGGTCACCGCGAGGCCGGGGACCAGCGCCGTCCAGCCGGCGCCGTCGTCCAGCAGCGCGTACTCCAGCAGCACTCCGGCGCCCACCAGCACCATGCCGGTACCGACCGGGAGTTGGGGTGGCATCCGCTGCAACAGCCGGCCGGCCAGCACCCCGACCAGCAGGGACACCAGCGCCATCGGCGTCACCGCCAGGCCCGCCCGCACCGGGCTCAGGCCGAGGACGTTCTGCACCCACAGCCCCACGAAGGTGAGGTACGGGAACGCCGCGGCCTGGAGCAGCAGCGCCGCCGCCAGCAGTGCCGTGAACGAGGGGCGGCGCAGCAGCCCCAGGTCCAGCAGCGGCCGGTGTGCCCGCCGTTCGACGGCGAGGAACACCAGCAGGGCGAGCGCCGCGCCGCCGAGCGAGGTGAGCGTCCCGGCGTCCATCCAGCCCTGCGCACCGCCGCGCATCAGCCCGTAGGTCAGTCCGCCCGCGCAGGCCGTGAAGCACGCGGCGCCGGGCCAGTCGATCCGGGCGCGGGGGTTCTCCCCGGCCGGGCCCGTACGGGGACGCCCGCAGCGGTCCCCCTCTCGGGTGCGCTCCGCATGTTTCTCTCCTCCGTTCGGATCGGCCGGTGCCGGCGGATCGGGCGCCGCCCGCGGGCCCGGCCCGGTCCGCCGTTGCGCCGGCCGGTGACCGGTGGGTCCGGCGCCCGGTGCGGCGCAGGTCCGACGCCACGGTGCGGCGCGCACCGTCCGCGCTCCCAGCCACCGCACGCCCGGCGGCGCAATCCGACACGCGTTAGCCTCGAACGGTGAATTCCGACGGGAGGCCCGCGGTGGCGGACCGGGGGAGGGGCACCGGTCAGGCTCCCGGCGGCCCCGCCGGTTTCGACGCCCTCGACCACCGGCTGGTCCATGCGCTGCAACTCGACGGCCGGGCGCCGTTCAGCCGGATCGCCGCCGTGCTCGGGGTCTCCGACCAGACCGTCGCCCGCCGCTACACCCGGCACCGCACCAACGGCTCGCTCAGGGTGCTGGGGCTGCCGGGCGGGGCGGCGCCGGGCGAGGTGCAGTGGCTGGTGCGGGTCCAGTGCGCCCCGGACGCCGCGGTCGCCGTCGCCGAGGCGCTGGCCCGCCGCCCGGACACCTCCTGGGTCGGCCTGATGTCCGGCGGCACCGAGATCACCGCGATGTGCCGCGCGGCGAGCAGCGAGCACAGCGACGCGCTGCTGCTGCAGAAGCTGCCCCGCACCCCGAGCGTCATCGGGGTGACCGCGCACTGCCGGCTGCACGAGTTCTTCGGCGGCCCGCGGAGCCTGATCAGCAAGTCCGGTGCGCTGACCGACGAGCAGATCGCCCGGCTGAGCCCGCCGCCGCCCGGCCCGGCCGCCGCCCCCGGCCCGCTCAGCGACGCCGACCGCCGGCTCTTCGACGCCCTCGCCCGGGACGGCCGCGCCCCGCTGGCCGAACTCGCCGCCGCCACCGGCTGGTCGCCCACCACCGTCCGCCGCCGCTGCGCGGAACTACGGGCGAACGGCGCCCTGTATTACGACGTCGACTACGACCTGACGCAGTTCGGGTACGGCGTGATGGTGGCCCTGTGGCTGTCCGTCGAGCCCGCCCGTCTCGCCGCCGCGGGCGAGGCGATGGCGGCACACCCGGAAGTCGGCTACGCCTGCGCCACCACCGGCCCGAACAACCTCTTCGCCTCGGTGCTCTGCCGCGACGTCGGCGCGGTCTACACGTATCTGACGACCCGGGTGGCGACGCTGCCCGGCGTGCGGTCCATGGAGAGCGCGCCCCGCATCCGGCACATCAAGGGGCCGGGGCCGCTGCTCCCCGCCGGCCACGCTGCCCCGGGGCGCCGCCGGTGAGGCCGCCGCGCGGCGGCCGTCGGCCCTTCCCCGCCAACGCCCTGACCTGGGTGAAGGACTGGGTGCGCAGCAGCCCCGGCACCCATATCTGGCTGCTGGTCATCGGCATCACCAGCCTGGTCGTCGCGGCCGCGTCCGAGGGGCTGGGGCAGTTCCTGATCCACCGCACCAGCAGCAACATCCACGAGCTGAACGAGCACCCGCTGCCGTCGCTGCTGATCAGCGGCTTCTGGATCGAACGCCCCTCGTCGTTCCTGCTCTACGTGGTGATGTTCGAGCTGCTGCACGCCAACGTGGAGCGCTGGACGGGGACCGGGCGCTGGCTGCTGACCGTCGGCGGCGCGCACATCGCCGCCACCCTCGCCAGCCAGGAACTCGTCCTGCTGGCCATCGAGGGCCACCGGCTGCCGCCTTCGATGACCCATGTCGTGGACATCGGCGTCTCGTACGGGCTGGCGGCGGCCGCCGGGGTGCTGACGTACCGGCTGCGGCCGCCCTGGCGTCACAGCTACCTCGCCGGGGTGCTGGTCTTCTTCGGTGTTCCGCTGCTGACCGGAGCGGACTTCACCGACTTCGGCCATGCCATCGCGCTGCTCATGGGCTTCGCGGCCTGGCCGCTGACCCCGGCGGCCGCCGGGGAGCCGCCGCCGGAGGACGGGAGCGGCCCCGCCGAAGGGGCCGCGGAACCCCCGCCGGAGCGGCGGCCGGAGAGCCCTCAGGAGAGGTAGAGCCGCTCCAGCACGGCCGCGACCCCGTCGTCCTCGTGGGAGGCGGTGCACTCGTCCGCGACGGCCTTCAGCTCGTCATGGGCGTTGGCCATCGCCACACCGTGCGCCGCCCAGGCGAACATCGGGATGTCGTTGGGCATGTCGCCGAAGGCGATCGTCTCCTTGGCGGTGAGGCCCAGCCGGCGGGCGGCCAGCGACAGCCCGGTGGCCTTCGACAGGCCCAGCGGCAGCAGCTCGACGATGCCCGCACCGGCCACCGTCACCCCCACCAGATCCCCGGCGACCTGCCGCGCGGCCAGCGCCAGCGCGTCGTCGTCCAGGGTCGGGTGCTGGAGGTAGACCTTGTTGATCGGGGCCGCCCACAGCGCGCCGGTGTCGTCCAGCAGGACGTTCGGCAGCGGGCCTTCCTGGACGCGGTAGCCGGGGCCGACCAGCACCTCGCCCTCCAGTCCGTCCCGGCTCGCCGCCAGATACAGCGGGCCGACCTCGGCCTCGATCTTGGCCAGCGCGAGCCCGGCGAGCTGGCGGTCGAGCGTCACGGACGTCAGCAGCCGGTGCTCCCCGGCGTGGTAGACCTGACCGCCCTGCCCGCACACCGCGAGGCCCCGGTAGTCCAGGGCGTCGAGGATGTGCCGGGTCCAGGGCACGGCCCGGCCGGTGACGACGATGTGCGCCGCGCCCGCCGCGGTGGCCGCGGCGAGCGCCCGGCGGGTGCGCTCGGAGACGGTCTCGTCGGCGCGCAGCAGCGTTCCGTCGAGGTCCGTCGCGATGAGCTTGTAGGGCAGCGGTGAGCCCGCGGCCGGAGCGGTTGCGCTCACTTGGCGACGGGCTCCAGGATCTCCCGGCCGCCCAGGTAGGGGCGGAGCACCTCGGGGACGCGCACCGAGCCGTCCGCCTGCTGGTGGTTCTCGAAGATCGCCACGATGGTGCGCGGTACGGCGCAGAGCGTGCCGTTCAGCGTCGCCAGCGGCGAGACCTTCTGCTTGCCGTCGACGGTCTCCCGCATCCGGACCGAGAGGCGGCGCGCCTGGAACTCGTCGCAGTTGGAGGCCGAGGTCAGCTCGCGGTACTTGCCCTGGGTGGGAATCCAGGCCTCGCAGTCGAACTTGCGGGAGGCGGAGGCGCCGAGGTCACCGGTGGCGACATCGATCACCTGGTAGGGCAGCTCCAGGCCGGTCAGCCACTGCTTCTCCCAGTCCAGGAGCCGCTGGTGCTCGTTCTGGGCGTCCTCCGGCGCGACGTACGAGAACATCTCGACCTTGTCGAACTGGTGGACCCGGAAGATGCCGCGGGTGTCCTTGCCGTAGGTGCCGGCCTCGCGGCGGAAGCACGGCGAGAAACCGGCGTAGCGCAGCGGCAGCTTGGCCCCGTCGACGATCTCGTCCATGTGGTACGCGGCGAGCGGGACCTCGGAGGTGCCGACCAGGTAGTAGTCGTCCTTCTCCAGGTGGTAGACGTTCTCGGCGGCCTGGCCGAGGAAGCCGGTGCCCTCCATGGCGCGCGGGCGCACCAGGGCGGGGGTCAGCATCGGTGTGAAACCGGCCGCGGTGGCCTGCGCGATGGCGGCGTTGACCAGCGCCAGCTCCAGCAGGGCGCCGACGCCCGTGAGGTAGTAGAAGCGGGAGCCGGACACCTTGGCGCCGCGCTCGACGTCGATGGCGCCGAGCAGCTCGCCGATCTCCAGGTGGTCCTTGGGCTCGAAGCCCTCGGCGGCGAAGTCGCGGATCGTGCCGTGCGTCTCCAGGACGCGGAAGTCCTCCTCGCCGCCGACCGGGACGTCGGGGTGGACGAGGTTGCCGAGCTTCCGCAGCAGCGCCTGCGTCTCTTCCTTGGCCTCGTCCTGGGCGGCGTCGGCGGCCTTGACGGCGGCGGACAGCTCACCGGCCTTCTTCAGCAGCGCGGCCTTCTCGTCGCCGGCGGCCTTGGGGATGAGCTTGCCGAGCGACTTCTGCTCGGCACGCAGCTCGTCGAAGCGGACGCTGGACGACCTGCTCCGCTCGTCGGCGGAGAGAAGCGCGTCGACGAGGTCGACGTCCTCTCCACGGGCGCGCTGGGACGCGCGCACACGGTCGGGGTCCTCACGGAGCAGGCGAAGGTCAATCACCCCCCCAGGCTACCGGGGCCACCCGCCGCCCCTCGACGCCATATTCCCTGGCGCGGCATTTTGCCCGTTTTGGGGTTGTTTATTCCCTTAGGGGTGGGGGGTGAAAGGCCGTGCCGAATTCCGGCGCATTCCCTGCTGCGGGAGAGGCGGTACGGGCTCTTCGCGGACTCCTCGTGACCTCTTCGCGGTCTCTTCGTGGGGCCTTGAGAGGGGCCTCGGCAGGCGATTTCGTGCGAGCGCCGTCGATGATCCACTATGTGGACAACGGGAGTTGAGCGGGCGCCGAGTCAGGGTTCGGGCCCCGAGTTATCCCCCGAGACCGCCTGGTTGTCCACAGGGGCGGCGAGTTTCGGGATTCTTATCCACAGGCTGTGTGTGAGATCTGTGGAAGTCGGAGGCGATCATTCCGCTCCCGAAATGCTCGGCTATGGATTCCCCGTCCAAACCCCGTTCACGCACTCTTTCGTGTGGGATTGCCTCGCTCTAAGGGATTGAACACGTGAATTGTGCTGACGATGCCCGACGTGGGGTGCTGTGGATGGGTGTGGGGTCAGTAGGGCGATATGTCGACTGTGTCCGACTCGCATGTCGACTTACCCACAGGTCGAGAACTGTACCTGTGGATAACTTTGTGGATAACCGAGCGCCCTGCCAAAATCGCAGGTCGTGCCCTTCCGAGGCCCCCGCCGGCCCGCCCGCGCGGCACCGGAATCCGGCTCAGCTCCGCCCGTCCATGCAGCGCGCCAGCCAGTCCGACGCGTCGGTGAACGCCGCGTCCGTCATCTCCCGCCGCACGGTCGGCGGCACCGCGTCCGCCCGCGGATACGACCCGAGGAACCGCACCTCGCGGCAGACCCGCTTGAGGCCCATCAGCACCTCGCTGACCCGGCGGTCGGTGACATGCCCCTCGCAGTCCACGGAGAAGCAGTAGCGGCCGATGCCCTCGCCGGTCGGCCGGGACTCGATCCGCATCATGTTCACCCCGCGCACCGTGTACTCCTGAAGCAGTTCGAGCAGGGCACCGGGGTGGTCCTCGGCCAGCCACAGCACGACCGAGGTCTTGTCGGCGCCTGTGGGTGCCACGGGCCGGGCCGGGCGGCCCACCAGCACGAAGCGGGTGGCCGCGTTCTGCGCGTCATGGATGTCGGCGACCAGCGGGGTGAGGCCGTACGTCGCCGCCGCGAACTCGCCCGCGAACGCGCCGTCGTAGCGGCCCTCCTGCACCAGCCGCGCGCCGTCGGCGTTCGAGGCCGCCGACTCCCATACGGCTTCCGGGAGTTGCGCCGCCAGCCACTTGCGGACCTGCGGCTGGGCGACCGGGTGCCCGGTCACCGTCTTCACGTCGCCGAGCGCCGTACCGGGGCGTACGAGCAGTGCGAAGGCGATCGGCAGCAGCACCTCGCGGTAGATCATCAGCGGCTCGCCGGAGGCCAGTTCGTCGAGGGTGGTGGTCACCCCGCCCTCGACGGAGTTCTCGATCGGCACCAGCGCCGCGGCGGCCTCACCGGCGCGCACCGCGTCCAGGGCCGCGGGCACCGACACCATCGGCGTCAGCTCGCGGGTCGCCGCCTCCGGCAGGGTGCGCAGCGCGGCCTCCGTGAACGTGCCCTCGGGGCCCAGATAGGTATAGCGGCTGGCCGACATGGATAAGGACTCCCTCGCGTAACTGCGGGGGCACCCCGCCGATGTTCTCCCTGCCCTGCCACGATACCCAGCCGCTCCGGCACCCGGCCGGTACACGGGAATACCGCCACCCCCCACCCCGTTGTGGCCCCGAAGGGGGCGCTCCCCACCCCTACGGCATCCGTTCGACCCCTCCCTAGGGCCCGCCCCGGCCTCGCGACGCTCCGGCCCCAGGCCCCCGGGCCCCGACCCCCGGCCCCGTGGCGGCTACCCCTCCAGCAGCGCCCGGCCCACGTAGTCGCCCGGCTCCGCGGCCGGGGGCACCGCGAACAGTCCGCTCGCCTCGTGCCGCAGGAACGGCGACAGCGCGTCCCCGCGGTCCAGCTTCCGCTGGACCTGGGTGAAGGCGCGCAGCGGATCGGCCTGCCAGCAGATGAACAGCAGCCCGGCGTCCGGGGCGCCGTCCTCCCGGAACCCGTCGTGGTAGGAGAACGGGCGGCGCAGCATCGCCGCGCCCTGGTTGGACTCGGGCGCCGCGATCCGCGCGTGCGCGTCGGCCGGGATGACCGGCAGCCCGTCCGGGCCGTTCGCGTCCAGCCGCATCGGGGTGGTCTCGGAACCGCCGGTCAGCGGCGCGCCATTGTCCTTGCGGCGCCCGATGACCCGCTCCTGGTCGTGCCGGGAGCGCTTCTCCCAGTCGTCCAGCAGCATCCGGATACGGCGCACGACGGCGTACGAGCCGCCGCGCATCCACGCCTGGTCGGCGTCCCGCCCGACGAAGATCCGCTCGTCGAAGTCCTTGTCCGACGGCTTGGGGTTGTTGGTGCCGTCGATCTGGCCCATCAGGTTGCGGGCGGTCATCGGGCGCGCGGTGGCGCCCGGGGTGCGGTTGAAGCCGTTCATCTGCCAGCGCGGCCGGGCCCGGCCGGCCGCGTCCTTCTGGAGCGCGCGCAGCGCGTGGAAGGCGACCAGCGCGTCATCGGCGCCGATCTGTATCCACAGGTCGCCGTTGCTGCGGTCGGGGTCCAGGGCGTCGGCGGAGAAGTCGGGCAGCGGGTCGAGGGCCACCGGGCGCCGCTTCGTCAGGCCCGTACGGCCGAAGAAGCTGTGCCCGAAGCCGAAGGTGACGGTCAGCGAGGACGGGCCGGCGTCGAGCGCGACCCCCGTGTCGGCGTCCGGGGCCCGTCCGGCCATCAGCTCCTCGGCCGTCCGCGACCAGCGGCGCAGTAGTGCGGCGACGGCCTTGCGGTCGGTGCCCGGCGCCAGGTCGAAGGCGACGAGATGGCCCGTGGCCTGCAACGGGGTGGTGATCCCCGCCTGGTGTCCGCCGCCCGCTCTCCGGAACGGAACCCGGGTCGCGCCGATGCTGGTCAGCGCCTCGGGGGCGTCGTCGCGCGCGGCCGAGACGCCGAGGGCGCCACCGGCCCCGCCGGCCACCAGCCCGGCCGCGCCCGCCGCCCCCGCGGTGCCGAGCAGCCGGCGGCGGGACACCGTCCCGGCGGACCCGGCCGTCTCCGGTGCCGGCGCGGCGGCCGGGCCGGGGACGCGCGTGCCGCCCGCCCCGGCGCTCTTCCTGCCGTTGGCCTGCTGCGCGGCGGTCTGCTGCGCGGGGGCCTCCTTCGTGGCGGCCGGCTTGCGGGGCGTCTGCTTGCGCGCGGGCTGCTTACGGGGGGTCTGCTTGCTCATGAGCCGATCTTCACGTTCCTGAACTCGGTCACCTGGTCGATGTCGGAGGTCCGGACGACCAGCGACAGCCGCCACTGTCCGGGGACCGGCAGCTGGACCCCGTTCGCCCGCCACCGGCCCTCGCCGGAGTGCCGGAGGGTGGCCGACAGCGGCCCGAGCTTCTTGGACTTCTCCGTGAAGGAGACCTTCACCTCGGGGACGTCCAGGGGCTTGCCCGCGGGGTCGGTGATCCGCAGCTGCACCGTGTTGGCGCGGCCGCTGCGCCCGGGGGCGAGGTCGACGCGGGCGGTGCCCTTGCCGCGCGGGCCGCCGGTGTCGAACGGGAGGACCAGCGCCTGCGGCCGGCCGGGTGCGGGGGCGGACCGTCCGCCCGAGGTGGCCTTGGCCGCCGCTTCGGTACGGGCCGGCTCGGTGGCGGTCAGCGCCGTGGTGACCACGAGCAGCACGACCGCGACCGACGCCTCCGCCAGCACGGACCGGCGCAACCCCAGCCGCTCCTGGTCGGCGTCCCGTACGCGCTTGGTCCGCGCGGTACGCAACGCGGCCTGCTGCCGGGCGAGTTGGGCGGCGCGGGCGGGGTCGGGCGCGGGGGCCGGGCCGGGCGCGGGGGAGGAGCCGGGCTCCGAGGCGTCGCCGCCCTCAGGAGCCGCACCGCCCTCAAAGGTCGCTCCACCCTTAGGGGCCACTCCACCCTGAGGAGCCGCTCCGCCCTTAGGGGCCGCCCCGGCAGCGACAGCACCGGCCGAGGCCCCGACAGACACCTTCCCCGTGTCCTCTGCCTCTTCCGCCCCCTCCGCGTCCTCCGCCCCCCGAAGTTCCGCCGCCGGTACCTCCGCCAGCCGCCCGGTCCACTGCCGCGACAGCCAGGCGATCCCGACGAGCACCACGACCAGCGCCACCTTCACCAGCAGCAGCTGCCCGTACGTGGTGTCGACCAGCGCCTGCCAGGTGCCGACCTGCCGCCAGGACTGGTAGAGGCCGGTGGCCACCAGCACCACTACGGAGCCGAAGGCGAGCCGGGAGAAGCGGCGGACGGCGGTCCGTTCGACGGGCGGGCCCCAGTAGAGGGACACCAGCAGCGCCGCCAGCCCGCCGAGCCAGACCGCGACCGCCAGCAGGTGCAGCACATCGACCGGCATCGCCACGGCGGGCTGCAGCCCGGCCGAGGCGTGTTCGGCCATCGCCCAGGTCGCGGCGAGCCCGGTGGCGACGACCGCCCCGCCGAAGCCGAGCCCGAGGGTGAGGGTCCTGCGCCGCCCGGCCTGTCCGGCGGCGTCCACGACCGGCTCCTCGCCGGTCCCGTCCCCGGCCCCGTCCGCCTCCGCCGGTTCGTACGCCCGCGCATACGTCCCGAAGAGCATCGCCACGAACAGCGCAGCGGCGGCGAGCAGCAGCAGCCGGGCGATCAGCGCCGTCCCCGGCTTGGTGACCAGGACCTGCTGGAGCCCGCCGAGGTCGAGGACGTCGGCGAGGTCACCGGACCCGGTGTACGGGGTGCGCAGCAGCAGCATCACGACGGTGGTGCCGGCCAGCAGCGCCCAGCCGTACACCACCAGCCGCTGCACGGACCGTACGAGGGCCGCGGCGGGCCGGCAGGCCATCACGAACGCGGCGCCGCCGGCCAGCAGCACGAACCCGGCGTAGGCCAGATACCGGGCGATCCCGTAGAGCGCGCCCACCACGCCGCCGCCGGCCTCCTGTTGGGGGACCGGGGCGGTGGTCTTGGAGGGCGCGCCGATCGAGAAGGTGAAGGCACCGGACACGGGGTGGCTGTCGGCGGAGACCGCCTGCCAGGCGACGGTGTACGTACCGTCGCGCAGCCCCGACGGCAGCCCCGCGCCGTATTTGACGACGCGGCCGCTGCTCAGATTCCGCAGCTTCTTCTCGTCCACCCGCTCGCCCTGCGGATTCAGCACCCGGATCGAGTCGTCGCTCATCGCGACGCCCTCGGAGAAGGTGAGCGTCACCTGCCCGGGGGCGCGGTCCGCCACCGACCCCTGCGCGGGGGTGCTGCCGGTCAGCGCGGCGTGCGCCGAGGCCGGTGCGGCACCGCCGAGCCCGCCGAGCAGCGTGCCGGCCAGCGCGAGCGCGACGACCAGCAGGCGCAGCACGGCGGACCGTCGCGGCCGAAGCCCGGTGGTGACCATAGTGATCGCTCCCTCTACTCCCGTTGTCTCTTCCGGCCCGTCCGTGCTTCCGGCCGCGGCTGGTGCCTCTCCGGTCCCCCTGGCTGTCCGGTGGTGGCGTCCCGTCAGTGCTTCGGCTGGTAGGTGGCGTCCTTGACCGGCACCTGCACCCTGACCGGGTCGGCGCCCGCGAAGTGCAGCGTGACGGTGAAGGTGTCGCCCTTGGTCGGCTTGTTCTTCATCCCCATGAGCATCAGGTGGTTGCCGCCGTGGCTGAGCCGGAGCGTGCCGTGGGCCGGGACGGGCAGGGACTCGACCTGCTCCATCTTGGTGCCCGCCGTCTTGTGGATCGTGATGGACTTGGCCACGTTGCTGGTGACCGCGGTGAGCTTGTCGGCGGTGTCGCCGTTGTTCTTGACGGTGAAGTACACACCGGCCATCTGCTGGGTGACGGGCTGCGGCATGTACGCGTCGTCGACCGCGATCTTCGGGGCGCTGTCCCCGCCGCAGCCCGTCAGCGCGAGCCCGGCCGTCAGGGTGAGGGCGGCGGCGAGGGTGGTGCGGCGGTTCACGGGTTCTGTCCCTTGATGATCTTCGGAAGTGCCTTGGTGAAGTCGTCGGAGGTCGCCTTCTCCATGGCCATCCAGTGGACCTTGTCGTCCTTGGGGGAGGTCAGCAGAACCTGCGCCCCATGGGTGGAGACGACCTCGCCGTTCTTCTTCTTGACCGGCTTCTCGATGCCGATGTTCACGCTGCGCGCGCCGGCCTGGATGGTGTCGAACTTCCCGGTCAGGCCGGTGAAGTCCTTGTTGATGCCGCCGAGCCAGGTCTTGAGGGTGGCGGAGGTGTCGCGCTCCGGGTCGGAGGTGACGAACACCACCCGTAGGTCCTTCTGCTGGACCTTGGGCAGCTGCTTCACGGCGACCGCGATGTTGGCCATCGTCACCGGGCAGACGTCCGGGCAGTGGGTGTAGCCGAAGTAGATCAGCGTCGGGTGGCCCTTGGTCTTCTCCAGCAGGTCGTACTTGTCGCCCTGGGTGTCGGTCAGGACCAGGTCCGGCTTCGCCAGCGGACTGTCGAGCGTGATGATCGGCTTGGCGGTGGTGCCGCCGGAGACCTCGGCGGCGGGCTTGCTGTCGTCCCCGCCACAGGCGGTCAGGCTGAGAGCCGCGGCCGCCGTGAGGGCGGACGCGAGCAGCGTCGTTCTACGCATTGCAGATGAATCCCGTGAGTTGAATCCCGTGGTGTCCGGGAAGGGGCGTCGGGCCGGCGCGGGTCAGGCGCCGGCCCGTCCGTGATCAGGCGCTGCGGCGCCGTCCGGCGAACACACCGAAGCCGACACCGATGATGCCGACGACGATGCCGACGGCGCCCAGGACGCGCGCCGTGGTGTCGCCGGCGGAGGCGTCCTCGCCGGCCGCGGCGTTCTTGGCGTGGTCCTTGCCACCGCTCTTGTCGTCCGCGCCGGCGGCGCCGTGGCCGTCCTCCTCGGCGGCGGTGAGCTTGAGGACGGGCGCCGGGCTCTCCGGCTCCGGGGCACCCTCCTTCGTCGGCTCGATCCAGCGCACGACCTCCTTGTCGTCGTACGTCTGGAGGGCCTTGAAGACGACCTGGTCGGCGTCCTCGGGCAGCATGCCGACGGAGACCGGGAACTGCTGGAACTGACCGGGCTCGACGCCCTTGTCGTCCGCGGTCCAGGTGATCTTCGAGGGGGCCTCGCTGATCTTCTCGCCGTGCATCTCGATCGGCTTGGCCAGCTTGGACTTCTTGACGTCCACTTTCCAGCCGGGCACCGGCTGCGGCATGACGGACGCCAGCGGGTGGTCCGTCGGCAGCGTGACCTCGAGCTTCACCGTCGACGCGTCGTCGCGCTCATTGGGCACCTTGAAGTTGACGGTCGCGTAGCCGCCCTTCGGGGCGGGGCCGGCCGGCTGCACGCTGACGTGCGCGAAGGCCGGGGCTGCGAGCAGCACCACACCGCCGGCCGCGGCGGCGGCAACGAGCGGCACGCGCCGGGCGAGCCGGCGCGCACGCGAGGCCTCCGGCTGCTGCTGCGGCATCTGCGTCGTCTTCGAGATCTTCGACATCGGAAAAACACTCCACAGGAAGGAGAAAGGTGCTGGTGACGGTGTTGGGTGGCGCGCGTGCGGCGACGACGCGCGAGCCCGTACCCGTCCTGTGGGAGCGTGCTTCGCGCGATGTCAGGCCGCGAGGGCAAGGGTGGGTGGCCCTCGCCTCACGACACTGTGGTGGAGCGCGGGGTCCCGCGGGCCGGGTTTGTCATCCCCGTACGAAACGGGGGCGCGCCGCGCCTCGTCGTGCGCCGCTCCCAGGCCCCTGAGCAGGGCACGGACCAGCACCAGCGCCATCCGGACCGCACCGACCAGCGTCCGTACGGCCATCCCGCGGGCCGCCGGGGCCGACAGCCGGACCAGCCGCCACAGCGCGGCCTCGCCCCGCCGCAGCAGCCAGCCGAGGGCGAGCGCCGCCAGCAGATGCCCCAGCAGCATGGGCAGCGACGGCAGCAGACCGTGCAGCACCACCGGGTCGGCGGCCGGGCCACCGGCCGTGCCGTGCCCCGCCGGTGCCACCCCGGCCGCGGCGGCCGTGTCGAAGCCGCCCGAGCCGAGCACCCGGCGCGCCTGCGCGCCGTCCAGCTGTCCGCTGCCGCCTCCGCAGGTCAGATGCCGGGCCAGGCTGATCGCGGCCTGGTCCGAGAGCCCGCCGGCACCCGGGCCGCGCGGCGCGGTGCCGGGCACCGGCCGCTGCCCCCAGGAGAACAGCGCATGCAGCGCGAGCTGTCCCACGGCGAGCCCCACGGCGATCCCCGGCAGGGAGCGCTCCCGCCCGGCCAGCGGCGCGGCGACCGCGAACACCGCGGCGGCGGCCACGCCCATCGTCCACAACGGGACGGCGCACGAGGCGAGGATGTGCCCGGCCGCGGACAGCGCGACGCAGACCGCGGTGAAGACCGCGGCCCTCAACAGCCGGAGATCGGCGGCTGCGCGCGCTGTGGAGGCGGGCGGTGGAGTCATGGCCGCGCCATCATCCCACTGGTGCCAAGGGCGCCCGACGGCAGGTCGGTGTCAAGGGGCGCCCGGTGGGGCGTCCGAGGAGTCAGGCAGGGCGCGCGGAGGCGCATGGCCCGCGCGGCACCTACACCGATGCGCTCACTCCTCGCATCCGCCGAATGAGCGGTATCACGTCCCGGACATGCTTACGGACCTTGGGGCGCGGCAATAGGTAACGATATGTCGAGCCGCGGCCAGGAGGCTGGAGCGATGAGCATCTGGTGGTCACTCCATTTGCGGCGTGAGGCTGCGAGCGTGCCGCTCGCCCGTCGTCTGCTGCTGGGCACGATGGAGACCGCGGGCGTGGATCCGGACATCTGCTACGACCTGTCGGTGGCCCTCTCCGAAGCCTGCGCGAACGCCGTCGAGCACGGGGGCGACGCCACCGAGGACTACCGCGTCACCGCCTTCATCGACGGCGACACCTGCCGCATCGAAGTCACCGACTCGGGCCCCGGCTTCCACCACAGCGCCCCACCCCCCACGGCCACGGACCGCGCCCTCCCCCCGGCCCCCGTGCCCACCCCCGCGCAGCCCGCCGAGTTCGCCGAGGACGGCCGGGGCCTCTTCCTCATCGAGGCCCTCACCGACCACGTCCGCTACCGCAACCGCACGGGCCGCCCCGGCGCCGTGGTCAGCTTCGACAAGATCCTCAAATGGCGCGAGGGAGCGGCACTGCCGATGGCGTCGTGATCGCCGGTCACGTCCGGGCGGTGTCGCACTGTCCGAAGGACCCGGCATGGGACGATCGCCAAGGTGTCAATCCGGGCGAACCTCGGCACATGGATAATTGGCTGGAAATCGCCGCTTGAGGGGGAGCGGCAGCGCGGTCTCGCGGTGGGAGGACCTCCCCCGCGGCGTCCCCTGTCCCTGCGAGACCGGCGCGCACCTGGATTAACGCGAAGTTGCTCGCGTTAACTCGTCCCGGACAATACTTGGCGTGAACCCGCACTGCAATACGGAGCCGTCGTGACGACAGCGCACCATGCCCCGGGCGAGACCCGGCCCGGCGGGCGTACGGCCCGCACCCGTCAGGCCGTATTGACCGCCGTTTTCCAGGAGTTGGGCGAGGGCGGCTTCGCCGGGCTGACGATGGAGAAGGTCGCGCGGCGCTCCGGAATCCACCTCGCGACGCTCTATCGCCGGTGGCGCGGCCCGGAGGGGCTGGTGTGCGAGCTGCTGACCGAGCTGAGCTCCGATGTGCCGCTGCCGGACTCCGGCAGCCTGCCCGAGGACCTGCGGGCGCTGGCCCGTTCGATAGCGGCGTTCTACGGCGAGGCGCGGATGAGCGGGCTGATCGAGGCGGTGGTCTCCGCCGCGGTGCGCGACCCGCAGGCGGCCTCGGTGCTGCGGTCCTTCTTCGGCGAACGCCTGGCGCTGGCCGGCCGGATGGTGCGGCGGGCCGTCGACCGTGGTGAACTGCCCGGCGACACCGACCCGGAGGAACTGATGTCGGCGCTCGGCGCGCCCTTCTACTACCGGATTCTGATCGCCCGCCGGCCCGTCGACCGGGACCTCGCCGAGTCCGCCGCCACCGCCGTCTGGGCGGCGGCCCGCGCGGGCGCCTACCGGGCGAGGGAGACGGACGCCGGGCCCGGCAACGGGACGGCTCCCGGCAGCGGTTGACGCCGCCGGGAGCCGTTACGCGTATCCGCCGCCGTTACCTGCCGAGCAGGCCGGCCATCCAGGCCTCGACCTCGTCCGACCGCCGGGGCAGCCCGGCCGAGAGGTTCCGGTTGCCGTCGTCCGTGACGAGGATGTCGTCCTCGATGCGGACACCGATGCCCCGGTACTCCTCGGGGACCGTCAGATCGTCCGCCTGGAAGTACAGTCCGGGCTCGACGGTCAGCACCATGCCGGGCTCCAGCGTGCCGTTGACGTAGTGCTCGGTGCGGGCCGCGGCACAGTCGTGGACGTCGAGGCCGAGCATGTGGCCGGTGCCGTGCAGGGTCCAGCGGCGCTGCAGCCCCAGCTCCAGCACCCGCTCGACCGGGCCCTCGACCAGGCCCCACTCGACCAGCTTCTCGGCGAGCACCCGCTGCGCCGCGTCATGGAAGTCGCGGTAGGCCGCACCCGGCTTGACCGCCGCGATGCCCGCCTCCTGGGCCTCGTACACCGCGTCGTAGATCGTGCGCTGGAGGTCGGTGTAGCGGCCGTTGATCGGCAGGGTGCGGGTGATGTCCGCGGTGTAGAGGGTGTGGGTCTCCACACCGGCATCCAGCAGGAGCAGCTCGCCGGAGCGGACCGCGCCGTCGTTGCGGACCCAGTGCAGGGTGGTGGCGTGCGGGCCGGCGGCGCAGATCGAGCCGTAGCCGATGTCGTTGCCCTCGACACGGGCGCGCAGGAAGAACGTTCCCTCGATGTAGCGCTCGCTGGTCGCCTCGGCCTTGTCGAGGACCTTCACGACGTCCTCGAAGCCGCGCACCGTCGAGTCGACGGCCTTCTGCAGCTCGCCGATCTCGAACGCGTCCTTGACCGCGCGGGCTTCGGAGAGGAAGACCCGCAGCTCCTCGTCCCGCTCGGCGGTGACCTTGTCGGTCAGCGCGGCCTCGATGCCGGCGTCGTGGCCGCGCACCACGCGGACCGGGCCGGTGGCCTCCGTGAGCGCGTCGGGCAGCGCGCGGACGTCCTTGCAGGGGACGCCGAGCAGTGCCTCGGACTCGTGGAGGCTGTGGCGCCGGCCGACCCACAGCTCGCCCATGCCGTTGAGCCAGAACTCGCCGTTCTCACGGTCGGAGCGCGGCAGCCGGTAGAGCGTCGCCTCGTGCGTGTCGCCCGCCGGCTCCAGGACCAGGACGCTGTCGTCGGTCTGGTCGCCGGTGAGGTAGACGTACTCCGTCGAGGCGCGGAACGCGTACTCGGTGTCGTTGGAGCGGGTCTTCAGATTGCCCGCCGGGATCACCAGGCGCTCCCCGGGGAAGCGCGCGGACAGTGCGGCCCGGCGCCGGGCCGCGTGCGGGGCCTGCTCGACCGGCTGCAGGTCGCGCAGCTCGGTGTCGGCCCAGCCGCTCTTCATGTTCGCCGCGAGCTCGTCCGAGACGCCCGGGTAAAGGCCGTTCTTGCGCTGCTTGATCGGCTGCTCGTCCTCGTCCGGGGTCTCCGGAGTGAGCGCGTCGGTCACCATGCCTCCCTTAAAGACTGAACCGCATTCCATCGTATGTGCGGATCGAAATCGGTCCAGGGGCAAGAAGCTGTGACCTCTCCGGCACTCCGGCCATAGGAGGCATGGCGCCCGGCAGATCCGGGCGGGCAAAGTGCGCGGGCGCACGCGGCGGGGTGTCCGCCCGCCGTACGTGGCGGGCTCGGGGCCGGCCCCGCGACCAGGGCCGGGAGCCGCCGGACCGGCCCCGAGTCGCCGGACCGGGGTTACTCCTCGAAGTACGCGGCGAGCAGCACGACGTCCTCCTCCGACGACGGATCGTCCAGGCCCTGCGGCAGCATCGTGCGCACGACGTGGTCGACGACCGCCTCCGGATCGTGCCGGGCGGCCCGGGGAACGCTCGCGGCGGCCGCGTGCAGCCGGGTGAAGGCGCGGTCCATGGGCTCTCCGGTGCGGTGCAGCAGCCCGTCGCTGTAGAGCAGCAGGGTCTCGCCGGCCATCGGCTCGATCTCCACGCTCGGCGCTTCCCAGCAGGCCAGCATGCCCAGGGGCGCGGACAGCGAGGTCTCCACGTACTCGGTCCGCAGATCGCCGAGGATCAGCGGCGGGCAGTGGCCGGCCCCGGCCAGCACGATCTTGCGGGCGAAGGGGTCGGTGACATCGCCCGGCATCGGGGGCGCGGGCGGCCCGCCCGGCGCCCCGGGCGGCGGTTCGGTGAAGGCGAACAGCGCGGTGGCGCTGCGGGCCGGCTCGGTCAGCCGCAGCAGCAGTTCGAGGTCGGAGAGCACCGCGACCGGGTCCTCGCCCTCCATGACGGCGTAGGCGCGCAGCGACGCCCGCAGCCGCCCCATGGCCGCGACCGCGCTCGGCCCGTTGCCGGTGACCGAACCGATGGCCAGCCCCAGCGCGCCGTCCGGCAGCGGCAGCGCGTCGTACCAGTCGCCGCCCCCGCGCGGTCCGCTGCTGTGCCGCACCGCGAGGCGGACGCCGGGGACCCGTGGCAGCCGGTGCGGCAGCAGCTCCTCGCGGAGGGTCCGGACGGCCTGCCGGGTGCGGTGGAGTTCGAGGAGGCGGGCGAGGTGCTCGGCGGCGTGCGCCCGGTAGAGGCCGATGAGATGGCGCTGCCGTTCGGTGGGCTCGGCCGGTTCGTCGTAGAGCCAGACCGCGGCGCCGGTCCGGCCGATGGGGTCGGCGGCGAGCGGGACCGCGTAGCTGGCGGCGTAGCCGAGCCGGGCCGCGACCTCGCGCAGCCGCGGGTCGAGGTCCTTCTCGCCGGGGATGTCGGGTTCGGAGATCTCGGTGCGCGGTCCGGCCGGCGCGCCGCGGAGGCCGGTGCCGCGGCCCGCGTCGCCCGCCTCGTGCCGGCCGCCGTCGAGCGGTCCGGTGCGAGTGTCGTCGGTGACGCCCGGCGCCGGGAGGCCGTCCAGTATCCGCGCGTACGACAGGGCGCGGCGCGGGATGGTCTCGATGGTGCCGATCTCGGCGTGGCCGAGGCCGAGCCCGACGGTGGTCTCCGGGCCGAAGCCGTCGGCCGGGCAGAGGACGACCAGACCGCGGCGGGCACCGACCAGGGCGGCGCCGGCGCGCAGCAGCTCGTGCAGAGCGGCCTCCAGCGTGCGGGTGCGCGCGAGCCGTTCGGTCAGGTCGTGCAGGGTGCTGAGGTCGGAGATCCAGCCGGCCAGCCGGTCCTGGACGGCGGCGAGTTGGTCGACGACGGAGCCTTCGGGGGTGTCGCCGGGGGCGGCGCCTGACACCGCGTCGGGTGCGGGGGCCGCTGGGGGCCGGGGCGCTCCGTCGGACGGGGTGCCGGCGGTGGGGTCCGCGGCGGTTTTCCCCCGGCGCGGGCCGACAGTGTGAGTGGGGGCGGGAAGGGCTGGTTCGATTCCAGCCACTTTCGGTACGTGAGGGGTGGTCATGGCCGACGGCTCTCGGCGCGCCAGGTAATGACCCAGGTCAGGCCGCTCTTCGGCAGGGAGTGCGGCATTTTGCTGAGAGACGTTGTGCGGTATGACGACCCGCTCAATTTCCTCAATAGCATCGCAAACCCCCATGTCATGCTGCTCCGCTATCAATGCCTCCACATGTACACGCATCAACGATGTGATGTCCAGCACTCTCCCCTTGGGGTTTGTGGTGTCAACGAGGTCTGTAGATTGGCCTGAAAAAAGCCCCCCAAGCGTCAATTTGAGGTCGACTGACGGCGATCACCAGCGCGTCATCACCACAGTGGCGGGTACGTACTCGGAAAGGTGCGGGGCCAGTTGGGGCCGCACCGGAACTCTCCGGCGGCGGCCGGCGTCTCATACGACGACGACCGCGACGCACTCCCAAGAGGTGGGGACTGCACCACGGAGGCGCAAGCGCCATGGGCGCGCCACCCCCCGCCATGTTCCACGCTCGGCGTACGGCGTGATGCGCTGCCTTGTACACGCGGTGACCAGTGATCCACGTGGCGTGATCGAGATGCGATCGACCCCGGGTTGCACCGCCGGGCCGCAGAAACCGCCCCACCACGGCGTGAAGCGGCTTGGCAGGAACGACGGCGAACCGGCAAGAAGTGCCATGTAGTGCGATGGACAAGCCCTCGGCGTTAACGGAAAGGAACGAGCGCTCATGCGCGAGATCCTCGGAAGGCGACGCAAGCTCCTGTTCCGGCGCGGCGGAAGGTCGGCGCTGCTCGGTGCGGCGCTCCACTGCGCCACCGAGTGGCAGTGGCCCGTACTTCCCGGCGTGGGGATCAGGCCCGCCGGACGGCAGCCGGCCGGCGCCCGGCTCGGCCTCATCGAGCGGGCCGGCCGCCGGTGCAGCTGTCCCGACCCCGACTGTGTGGTGCCCGGCGCGCACCCCTTCGACCCCGGCCTGCTGGCCGCCACGACCGATGCCCGGATGGTGCGTTGGTGGTGGACCAACCGCCCCGATGCCCCGATCGTGCTGGCCACCGGCGGCGGCGCGCCCTGCGCCGTGAGCCTGCCCGCCGTCGCCGGCGCCCGTGCCCTGGCGGCCCTGGACCACTTCGGCGTGCGCCTCGGCCCCGTAGTGGCCACGCCCACCCGCTGGTCGCTGCTCGTCTCCCCGTACGACCTCGCCGAGTTGGGCGAGCTGCTGCACTCCCAGGACTGGGTGCCCAGCTCGCTGCGGTTCCATGGCGAGGGCGGCTATCTGGTGCTCCCGCCCTCCCAGATCGGTGCCGGCCGGGTCCGCTGGGAGCGGCCGCCGGTTTCCCCGAAAGTCTCAACGTCTCCCCCACTCTCCACTTCGTTCGAGCGGGGGGACTCCCCGGCGCAGGGGGGACCCGCACCCTCGGCCGCGCCCTGGCTGCCGAAGGTGAGCACGATCGTGGACGCCCTGGTCAGGGCGAGCACCGGCACCCCCGACGGCGGCAGCCGGCTCGCGTACTGACGCCCGCGGGGGTCGTGGGCCGGGCGGAGGGTCGAAACAACGCGCGGAGGGATCACCCGTTCGGGTGTGACCGGGCCGGACAACTACGGGAATCCGGCGTCCGGGTGTCCTGGGGCACCCTCGCCGCCCGATAGGTTCGGCCCACCGTTCAAGCCGCCCTCGGCGGCATCTTCCTCGCAGGTGGGGCCCATGCAGCGTGCCCAGAAACTCCGCATGACCGGTCTCGCCGGTGTGGCGGCGCTCGCCGTCTTCGTACCGCTGGGTGCCGCAATGGCCGGTCCGGCCGACCTCGTGGCGTCCGGGATGGCCGCCACGTCCGAAAACCGCCCTGCGGCCAAAAGGGGCATCAGCTTCGATAGTGGGGCCAAGCCGGGCATCGGCCCTGCCGCCGCCCGCACCCGGACCGCCACCGGATCACCCGCCGGCCCCGCCTTGTCGCCCCGTCCGGGCCGTACCTCCCGCTGTGGCCCCCAACTCCGCGCTCCCCAGCGGATCGAGGCCCAGACCTGTGTGCTCGCCGAGGACGGGCTGACCTGGGGGCGGACCTACTACCGCAATCGCACCGGCGCTCCGCTGCGGGCCGCGCTGACGCTGCTGCGGCCGGACGGCACGACCGTCCAGGTGCACTGCGAGGTGGCGGCGGCCGACGCGCCGGGCCTGTGTGAGACGCCGACCGGGGCGACCCTGCGCAAGGGCGGGCCGTACGGCGCGGTGGCGGAGTTCTCCGACGCGGCGGGGGAGCGGCTGCTGCTGCGCTCCGGCAGCAACTCGGCGGCGGGAGCCCGTGGTTCGGGCCGCTGACGGCGCGGGACGGGCGGCGGCCGGGGCCGGGCGAGCGGAGCACCTGGCTCCGGGCATGGAAGCGCCCGGTCGCTGGCGACGGGGGATGCACCAGCGACCGGGCTTCTAGAACCGTAACAAGAGATCGGCGGTTCGCAAATTCGATCGTGGAATTCCGGACGCCTATTTACCGGCAGGTACGGGGAGTTGTGACAGGCGTCACGCCTGAGGTCCCCGTGGGCGTCCGGATCGCACGGCCGGGCGGTCCGGTCAGCTCAGGGTGACCTGGCGGTTGGTGAGCCCACCGCGCGCCCGGCGCTCCTCGGAGGTCAGCGGGGCGGTGGCCGTGAGCGCCTCGGCCAGCCGCTCGGCGAACGCGGCGGCCGGCTTGGCGACGTCCTCGGCGCTCATCGACGAGGGCAGGTCCCAGACCGGGACGACCAGGCCGTGGGCGCGGAACGAGCCCACCAGACGGGTGCCTTCGCCGAGCGAGGAGGCGCCCGCGGCGTGCAGCCGGGCGAGCGCGTCCAGCAGCTGCTCCTCGGGGTGCCCGGTGACCCAGCGCAGATGGTTCTTCTCCGGGGCCTCGCACCAGTACGCGCCCTCCAGGCCGGGAATCCGCTCGGTGGGAATGGCCGCCGCGTTGGCCCGCTCCAGAGAGGCGGCGACCTCGCCGGTGGCGTTCTCGGCGTTCTCCACCCAGAACTCGAAGCCGGTGTGGACGGTCGGCTCGAAAACCGCGCCCGGGTCGAGCAGATCCTGCAGCCGCGGACCGTCGGGCGACGGGCGTCCTGCGGGGACCGGGGTGCCGGGCTCGGCGGCCAGCGCGCGCTGGAGGGTGTCGGCGAGGTCGCGGCTGAGGTCGCCGGAGGCGGTGTCGTTCTGCACGCCGAGCATCACCGCGCCGTTGTCGCGGCGCAGCGCGGGCCAGGCCATCGGCAGCACGGTCGCCAGCGTCACGGACGGGACGCCCTCGGGCAGCCCGCCCTTCAGCGTCAACTCGGCGGTGGCGGCGGGCACCAGCTCGCGCAGCGCCACCCAGTCGCACTCACCGGACAGCCCCTCGAAGGGGCGCTGCACCAGCTCGGTGGCGGCGTGCGCCGCCTGTCGCCCGTGACAGGCCTTGTACCGGCGGCCGGAGCCGCAGGGGCAGGGCTCACGGGCGCCGACGACCGGCACCTCGCCGCCCTTGATCTGCGATGCTGCGGCCTGGGGCTGAGGACGGCGCTTCTTGGCCATGGCGACGGTGTCTCCTGGTCGATCCTGGGCGTACGGACGCGTTTCGGCGCGAGCCTAGAGGATTGCGTACGAGGTCGCGCCCGGCCGCGCGCGGCCGTGTCCCGCCGTGCCGCTATGGCAGATCGTCGAAGTCCGGGAAGTCCGGTGTCAGTGGCCTGCCCCTGACCGGTCCCGCGTCGGTGGTGAGCGAGGGCGGCAGATCGGGTGTCAGGTCCACGCGCGTAGCGAACGCGCCCTGAAGTGAGAGTGCCGCCCAGACCGTCACTTCGCCGACGACCGAGTCGCGTACGCCCCAGTCCTTGGCGAGCGAGCGGATGATGGCCAGGCCGCGGCCGCCGCGCGCGGTGACCGAGGGAGTGGACGGAAGGGGCCGGGTCGGGCCGCCGCCGTCCGTGACCGCGACGGTCAGTCTGCCCTGCGCGTCGATCTGCCAGGAGGCCCGGACGGACGCCGACGGGGCGTCCTGCGCGCCGACCGTCGCGGAAAGCGGTGTTCCGCGTTCGTATATCGGACGCGCATGGCGACACGAATTGCTCAACAGCTCGGAAAGAATGAGGACCGCGTCATCGACGACTGTGTCCTGAACTCCACTTGCCAACAGTTCTTCACGCATGCGCCGCCTGGCCATGCCGACACCCACAGGACCATGGGGTACGGCCATGATCGACGACGTCGGCACCTCTTGTGCCACCACCAACGCCACCCCCGAGACCTCCTTTGCCCCACGCCACGGGATGAATGCCCCAATGGACTGGACCGGAAACCGGCCAAGCGGCACATGGTGACGCATTGGGCACTCTCGAATACGGCCCGAATGCGCCGGTGCACACCCTGTGAAGGGCTTTAGCCAAGGCCGAGTTGCTTTCGCACCTGCTTGGGGCGATTCGTGATCACCGCATCCACGCCCAACTCCTGGCACAGCGCGACATCGTCGGCGTCATTGACGGTCCAGACGTGGACGCGGTGGCCCGCGCGATGGGCCTTGGCGACGTAGTCGGGGTGCGAACGGAGGATGCGTATACCGGGGCCCGCGATGCCGACGCCGGGCGGGAGCCGGCCGTCGCGGTGCCGTGGCGTGAGGAACTGCATCAGGTAGACGCCCGGGAGGCAGGGTGCCGCGGCCCGTACGCGGTGCAGGGAGCGGGCCGAGAAGCTCATGACCCGGACCGACGGGGTCCAGTCGGCGCGCATGGCCGGATTCGTGTGCCCGAACCGGGTCAGCAGCTCGACCAGCCGCTCCTCCACCTGTCCGGCCCAGCGCGTCGGGTGTTTGGTCTCGATGGCCAGCTCGACCCGGCGGTCCGCGTCGGCGACCAGCTCCAGCAGCCGCTCCAGCGTCAGGACGGAGGTCCGCTCGGGGTCCTCGTGCTGCCGGTCCGGTGCCTCGTTCGCGAACCCCTCGTCCTTCCAGGAGCCGAAGTCGAGCATGGCCAGGTCGGCGAGCTCCAGGGCGGAGACCGAGCCGCGCCCGTTGGACGTGCGGTTCACCCGCCGGTCGTGCACACAGACCAGATGCCCGTCCGCGGTCAGCCGGACATCGCACTCCAGGGCGTCCGCCCCGTCCTCGATCGCCTTGCGGTAGGCCGCCAGGGTGTGTTCCGGGGCCTCCTCGGAGGCTCCGCGGTGGGCGATGACGGAAATGGCGGGACGGTCCGGACGGGCGTCCTGGGCAGGGCGTGCAGAGGTCACCGCGTTATCGTGCCATCCGCCGCCGACGGGCCGCCGGGCGTGTACCTGAGGCGGGTAACAGGGGATGCGCCGTTTTTGCCCGGAATAAAGGATGAGGGGACAGTCACAGCCTCGGCTTACGGTGCTCTGACGCGCGGTGGGAAAGGGTGGTAGGGAGACTCGCCCGCACCGCCCGGCCCGGATCGCCGGACGGGCCCGCGGACGGGGCTCACGCACGGCCGGGGTGCGCGGGACGGGACCCGCGGACCAGGGCCGGCGACCCCGGACCGGCGGACCGGGACTCGCCCGTATCGCCGGGATACTTGATCCTGGAGTACCGGGTCCCCCGTCCACCGGCACGAGGAACGGTACGACCCGGCGGGCCGCCCGCGGCCCGCCGGACCGCAAGCACCGCACCACCCGGCGGACCGCCAGGCCCACCGGAACCGGAACAACCGCATCACCCGGACGCACCCCCAGGGTCCGGCCGAACCGCAAGCCCCGGAAGAAGCGGCCCGCCCCGTGTCCCGGACAGGGATGAGATCCGCGGGGGCAGGGAAGCAGCCTGCCAGGGCCGTGGGCGACGACAGTCATGAAGCTGAGGAGAGAGCTGTGAGCACCGAGAACGAGGGAGCCGCCGTCCCGTCGGAGGCCAAGCCGCCGACCGGGCCGCAGCCGGACAGCGCCCCCGCGTCCGCCTCCGGCGCCCAGACTCCCGACGCCCCGTACGCATCGCCCCCGCCGCCGGGCTTCGCCCCGACCGTCGGCTCGGCCCAGGGCCCCGGGCAGCCTCCGCAGCCCGGCTTCGGCCACCCCGGCGACGCCCCCACGACCGAGCAGACCGCCCAGATCCCGCCGTACCCGGGCACTGCTCACGGCACCCCCGGTGCGGGCGGCGGCTGGGGCCAGCAGCCCCCGTACGGCGGCGACTCCTGGGGCGTGGCCGGCAGCCCCGCGCCCAAGCGGCGTAACGGCGGCCTGATCGCGGCCGTCCTGGTGGCCGCCCTCGTGGCCGGCGGCATCGGCGGCGGCATCGGCTTCTGGGCCGCGGGCCAGAACGACAGCGCCTCGACGACGGTCTCCGCGCCCGGCGACCCCGGGGCGCTGAACCGCAAGCCCACCTCCGTCTCCGGGATAGCGCAGAAGGCCCTGCCGAGCGTCGTGACGATCGAGGCGCAGGGTGCCACCGGCGAGGGCGGCACCGGCACCGGCTTCATCTACGACAAGCAGGGCCACATCCTCACCAACAACCACGTGGTCGCCAGCGCGGCCGGCGGTGGCAAGCTCACCGCGACGTTCTCCAACGGCAAGAAGTACGACGCCGAGGTCGTCGGCAACGCCCAGGGCTACGACGTCGCCGTGATCAAGCTGAAGAACGCCTCCGGCGCCCCGCTCAACCCGCTCCCGCTCGGCAAGTCCGGCAATGTGCAGGTCGGCGATGCCACGATCGCCATCGGCGCCCCCTTCGGCCTCTCCGGCACGGTCACCACCGGCATCATCAGCGCCAAGGACCGCCCGGTGGCCTCCAGCGACGGCGGCGGCACCAGCGCCTCGTACATGAGCGCCCTCCAGACCGACGCGTCGATAAACCCCGGTAACTCCGGCGGCCCCCTGATGGACGCCGCCGGCAACGTCATCGGCATCAACTCCGCGATCCAGTCCGCGGGCAACGGCGGCGGCATGGGCGGCGAGTCCCAGCAGTCCGGCAGCATCGGCCTCGGCTTCGCGATCCCCATCGACCAGGCCAAGCGCGTCGCCCAGGACCTGATCAGGACCGGCAAGCCGGTCTACCCCCAGATCGGCGTCCAGGTCGGCATGCGGGACACCGGCAACGGCGCCACCATCGCCCGGACCGGCAACAACGGCTCCAAGGCCGTCACCCCGAACGGCCCCGCCGCCAAGGCGGGCCTCCGCCCCGGCGACACCATCACCAAGCTCGACGACACGGTGATCGACAGCGGCCCCACCCTCATCAGCGAGATCTGGCAGCACAAGCCCGGCGACGAGGTCACCCTCACCTACAAGCGCGACGGCAAGGAGCACACGACCCAGGTGACCCTGGGCCAGCGCACAGGCGACAAGTGACGCGCTAGTCTGATCCCGCGACACCTTCGCGCCCCGCGCACCGGTGCCGCGGGGAGGCTTGCCCGAGCGGCCTAAGGGAACAGTCTTGAAAACTGTCGTGGCGGCAACGTCACCGTGGGTTCAAATCCCACAGCCTCCGCAGAGGTAGAGAAACATGCAGGTCGGAGCGGGTTCCGGTACTTCCGGGGCCCGCTCCGGCTGCTTTTGCGGTCTCACCTCATGCGCCCGGGTCTCAGTCGTGACCAGGGTGTGTGGCCGGCTTGTGGCCCAGGTTGGGGTTGGTTGGCTCGGTGCTCTTGGCCCCGGAGGGTCTTGGCGGCGTAGAGAAATGCGCGGGCAGCCCGCCGTGGCCTGTCTCTGCTGGAGCGGTAGAAGGACTGTGGCCGGCGCATTGCGCCAGCTCTCCGGGAAGCGCTCGTGGACTGCTGGCGGTTCGCCCTACTCATTCGGCGGTGCTGAGCGTTGCTCGAACGCCTTGAGGTGGCGATCATGCGCGGGTACCCGGCCCGTGCCGGTTGGCCAGGTGCGGCGGCCCTGCTCGCCGTCTGTGCAGGTGTCGATGTCAGTGGCTAATGGCATGCTGCTCCTGCTCTGAGATAACCCAGAGGGGGGCGGCATGGCCATACCGAGCAAGTGGGACATTGCGCAGTTTTGGGAGCAAAGCGAGAATCGCGATGACTTTGCCCCCTATCTTTCTCTTGGTGAGCCATGCTGCTTCGCCTGTGGATGGTTCTCTGAACGCTGGGAGAAGGCCACTCCCCAGGCCAGTTGGCGTCGCGCCACTCTGGACCGTGCCCACATCGTGCCCAGGAGCCTCGGCGGCTCGGAGGCCGCCGACAATCTGCTGCTGCTTTGCCGACCGTGCCATGAGGACTCGCCGGACTGGGCCGACCCACGGCAGATGGCCCGCTGGATCGCGACCAGGTCAGAGCGGCCAAGCAAGGAACTGGAGACTTTCCAGGCGTGGTTTGCCGCTGCCACTGAGGTCCCAGAATTCAGGGATGCTGTGGCCTCTTTCAGCACGGAGGAGGGCGCGGAAGAGCGACTGAAGGATCTCCTTCGGGGCCTCATGGGAGAAGCGGGAACGCATTTTGCTGTCGGGATCAGCCCGGGCACCCGTGTTGCTGTGCTTCGGACGGCTGCCGAGCGAATCAGCAGTTGGGACGAGGATGGGGGGCTGGATGACTGACGAGCGTGTGCAGGGCTGGGGCGACGACGGGGAGTACGGCGAGGCGGTTGGCCGTAGTTGGCTCACGGTTGCTATCGCGTTGGTGTGTGTCGCGGTCGTGATCGGTGTCGCGTTCCTCGGCGTGCTGGGTGCCTTCGGGGCGCTTGGGGTGCTATCGATCGTTTCCGGCTGACGTTCGTGTTTGAGCGGCTCGGGTGAGGTTGGGGTGTGGAGGGGGCAGGCCGCTCCGGCTCTCTGAGGTGCCGTGAGCATGCCCCTCCGGGGACGAGGAGTGGTGCAGCGGGCTTGGCTGAAAAGCGATTGATTATGGCGAACAAGCGCTGGGATGCTCGTTGTTGAACGTGATCCATCGGGGGAACGGGAGTACCAACCTTGAAGACGAAGCTCATTGCGCTTGGTGGCGCTGCGCTTATTGCGACGCTGCCGCTGGCCACCTCGACGTCTGCCTCTGCCTCGACGGTCTGCCGGAAGGGGTCGGTGTGCACGTGGTCGAAGAATGACTTCGGCGGCACGAAGCGCACCAGCGGCTTGAACCCTTCGCCGGGCTGTTACCCGTGGAGTGGCAAGACGGTCTCCAACCAGAGCAAGAGGAAGATCCGGGTCTACAGCGACGTCTCGTGCTACGGCAAGACCGTCGACATCAAGCCCGGTCACTGGGGGCAGACCAAGCCGGGGGCGACGATCAAGTCCATCGCGGTCATCGGTCCGTGACCTGCGCCTAGGAGTTACTCAGCATCCGCTGACGGCGGCCACGGCCCCGGCCCTCGCATCGCGAGAGCCGGGGCCGTTTCTTCGTCCTCAGCCTTTGGCACAGCCCCTTCGGGTTGGGGGGGAGAGGCTTCAGGCCGGTGGTTGTGGCCTGAAGCCTGATCAGTCGTCGTCGCCGTCGTTGTCGTTCTGGTCGTCCTGGTCGACGTGCTGGTTGAGGATCTTGCCGCTGGCCGCGTCGATGGTGACTTCGTGGCTCTTGTGGTCCTTGCCGAGGACGTCGACCTCCCAGACGGCGGAGCCGTTGCGGTCGTTGTCGTCGAGGCCGTAGGAGACGACGGTGCCGGGGACGGCCTTCACGGCCTGGTCGGTGGCCTTGCTGTGGCCGATCTTGTCGGCCTTGATCAGGGCCTGGGTCTCGGCGGCGTCCTGGGCGGCGTCGTCGTCGCGGTCGGTGTGCTGGTTGAGGACCTTGCCGTTGCCGGCGTCGATGGTGACGTCGTGGTTCTTGTGGTCCTTGCCGAGGACGTCGACCTCCCAGATGAGGGAGCCGTTGCGGTCCGCGTTGTCGAGCTCGGCCGAAGTCGCGGTGCCGGGGACGGCCTTGAGGGCCTTGGCGGTGGCCTCGGACTGGCTGAGCTTGTCGGCCTTGACCTGCGCGCGGTCCTTGGCGGTGTCGTCCAGGTGGCGCTCGTTCTGGGAAAGCTGGACCGAGGACTGCGGGGCCGGGCCCTCGTCGTCCGCGAAGGCGGTCGCGGCACTCGTGCTGCCGATCAGGGCGACAGCGGCGGCCGTGGCGAGGACGGCGGCGCGGGGGGTGAGGGTGCGCTTGGCGGTGGCCTTCATGGGGACGTTCCTCCGGATCGTGTCGCGGTTGTGTTCTGTCGGTGGGCCCTGTCGCGCCCTTTCGACATTCACCACAGTGCCGATCCGAACCTGAACACAGCCTGAAGTTCTGAAGCGTTCTTCAGGTTTGGGGGTGGGGAGGGGCACGGCGGGAGGTCCGCGTTGGGGCGGGAGGTCCCGTGATGGGCCGGTGCCGGACCGGGAGTTGGGAGTTGGGAGTTGGGTGCGTTGGGTGGAGAGCTGCTGTTGCGATCCGGGGGGACGGAGCGGTTGGTTTCTCTGCAGAATGGCAGATGTGGGGGGTGTGGAGGGGCGAGACTGCGGGGGCGTCTCGGGGGAGTGGGCTGTGTGGGCCTGCTGTGGTGGTCGAACGGGGCGTGGGTGGCGCCTAGTTGAAGGGGAGCGGGTCATGGGGCTGGTTCGGTGGGGTTCGGTTCGGTGGGTGGGGCTTGCGACCGCGGTGGCGGTGGCTACGGCGGCGTTGGTGGGGACGGGAGGGGCTGGGGCTGAGGGGGCGGAGGGGCTTGCGGTGAGGGGTGACCGGGCTGGTGTTGCTGCGGAGGTGGGGGCGGAACGGGGGGATCGGTGGGTGCAGGGGTGGGGTGTGGGGGTGCAGCGGCCGGTGGGTGGGGATGTGGATGAGGTGGCGAACTGGTCGAGGGAGGGGTTTCGGCGTCAGTCGGTTCGGCAGGTTGTCCGGGTCAGTGCGGGTGGGGCCCGGGTGCGGATCAGGGTGTCGAATCGGTTTGGCGAGGTGCCGCTGCGGGTGTCCGGGGCGGTCGTCGCGCGGTCCGGGGGAGGGGCGCAGGCGTGGCCCGGGACCACGCGGAAGGTGACGTTCCGGCGCTCCGGTTCGACGGTGGTTCCGGTGGGCGGCGAGGTTGTTGGTGATGCGGTGTCGCTACCGACGTCGCCGCTGGAGAAGCTGGTGGTCACGCTGTACTTCGCCGGGAAGACCGGGCCGGCCACTTTCCACCGTGTCGGGCTGGCGAGGTCCTACCGGGCCGGCGGCAATCACCTCAACGATGTGTCGGCCGAGGCCTATCGGCAGTCCTCGCAGTCGTCGTACTTCCTCAGCGGGGTCGATGTCTCCGGGCCGTTCCGGGCGAAGCGGAACACCGTGGTGGCGTTGGGGGATTCGGCCACCGACGGGGTGGGGGCCACGGCGGAGGCCGACCGCCGGTATACGGACGGCCTCGCCGAGCGGCTGGTCGCCGGTCGTCGGAAGGTGGGTGTGGCCAATGCCGGTATCGCCGGAAACATGCTGCTGACCAGCAGCTCCTGCTTCGGCGAGAAGGGGGTCACGCGGTTTCGGCGGGATGTCCTGGGGCGGCCGGGGGTGCGTACGGTGATCGTCGAGCTGGGTGGCAATGACATCGGGGCCAACTGGGCCACGGGGGCCTGCTTCCCGTCGTCGCACAAGCCGGTCTCGGCGCGCCAGATCACCGAGGGCTACCGGGCGTTGATCCGGGCCGCGCACGCTCGGGGCATCAAGGTCATTGGGGCCACGGTGATACCGCTGAGCGGGTATCCGGGCTATTCCGCCAGGGTCGAGCGGCTGCGCGCGCAGGTGAACCACTGGATTCGTACCAGTGGTGCCTATGACGCGGTCGTCGACTTCGACAAGGCCCTGGCGGACCCGGCTCATCCGGAGCGGCCGCGTCCGGGCTATGTCTATGAGGACGGGCTGCACCCCAACGACGCCGGCTACCAGGCCATCGCCAACGCCTTTGATCTCGCGAACCTTTGAATTGTGTGGATGGGTTGGTTGACCGGGTCACTTTTCATTGAGGCATTTGTTGATTCTGTTCGCCGAGGGGGTGTGGAATTTGGGCATGCAAGTGGGGTGGTGGGGCGGTAAAATGACCCGGGTCGAGTGGGGGGAATTCGTGGCGAGTGGTGCTGTTGCGAAAACATGCGGGTGCCTGGGAACGCTTCTAGCGTGAGTGTCATGAGCACTCAACAGACAACACAGGACAGGTACTACACGGTGGTTGCGGGTGACACGCTCTCCGGTATTGCGTCTCACTTCCATACCACTGTGAAGCAACTGCAGATCTGGAACAACATATCGGACCCGAACGTCATCAAGGTGGGGCAGCGGCTGATTGTTGCCAAGGTCTCCGCGGGAGAGCCGCAGCCCGGCGATCCCAGCTTTGTTCCGTTCCCCGGTCCTGAATGGTTCAAGACCCTGCCGACCAGCCCGATCATCCAGATGATGGGGCTGCGCCTGGTGGAGGAAGGGTGCGGTGCGCCCTACGGGTTCAGTGGTCCGGGGCCGAAGTGGAATGACAAACACCGTCAGGCCTATTCCTCCTTCCAGCGCGCGTTGGGGTACTCGGGCTCGGATGCGGACGGCTGGCCGGGGCGGCGGTCCTGGGATCAGCTGCGGGTTCCGATCCCGGAGGAGGATTACGGCGCTGCGGCTGCGGAGTGAGGCGAGGAGGTCAGGGCGGTCAGAGCGGTCAAGGCCGCGCGATCTCCAACTCGGCCGGTGCCGGTCAACCCGTATGGAATAGTGCGAAATCCCTGCCTTGTGGCTGCCGGGTGATATGGCGGCTGTGGGGTGGGGATTGTCGTGTGTCGTGGGGTGGGGATTGCTGTGAGGGGGCGCGGTAAAATTGTGGAATCCGGAATTGCCTTTCAGGTGTGACGCGGAAAGTGGGTAGTGGTCACCGTGGGTGCGCGGAGGGCGGGGAAGAGTGGCGGGTCCCGGCGGGCGGCCGTGGTGATTCGGCGGGCCGAGGGGCGGGATGCTGCGCGGCTGACTCGGCTGGTGCGGAGTTCTCGTGCTTATGAGGGGCGGTACTCCTCGATGGTCGAGGGGTATCGGGTGGGGCCGGACTACATAGAAGCGCACCGGGTTTTCGTCGCCGTGGAGGAACGGGGGGCGGAGGGCCCGGGTGAGGGGGAGGCCGAGCGGGTCCTGGGGTTCTATGCGCTCATGGTCGAGGCGGCCGAGCTGGATTTGATGTTCGTGGCGGATCAGGCGCAGGGGTACGGCATCGGGCGCCGGCTGGTCGAGCATCTGCGGAGTGAGGCGCGTCGTGCCGGACTCGACAGGGTGCGGGTGGTGTCGCATCCGCCCGCTGAGGGCTTCTACCGCAGTGTGGGCGCCCGGCCGGTCGGAACGGTGCGGGCGAATCCGCCCGCGGTGATGTGGGACCGGCCGGAGCTCGCCTTCCTGGTGGAGGCTGAGGGGGAGGCGTGACCTCTGGGGCCGATGGGAGGCGGGCGGCGGGGCCGGTGCAGGCCCTGGCGGCCCGGGGGTAAATCGCTGGCGAGGTCGGGCCAGCGCGGTGAGTGTGTGGGGATGACGCGTTCATTTGAGGAGTTGGTGGCCGAGGCCGAGGCCGTTTCGGTCGCGGGGTGGGATTTCTCGTGGCTGGCGGGGCGGGCCACGGAGGAGCGGCCCTCGTGGGGATATCAGCGGGCGATGGGTGAGCGGTTGGCGCACGCGTCGGCGGCGTTGGATCTTCAGACGGGTGGCGGTGAGGTGCTCGCCGGGGCGGCGAAGCTGCCGCCGGTGATGGTGGCCACGGAGGTCTGGCCGCCGAATGTCGCCAAGGCCACCGAGCTGTTGCATCCGCTCGGCGCGGTGGTGGTGGCCGATGCGGACGAGCCGCCGCTGCCGTTCGCCGATGCGGCGTTCGACCTGGTGACGAGCCGGCATCCGGTGACCGTGTGGTGGGAGGAGATCGCCCGGGTGCTGCGGCCAGGCGGCTGGTATTTCTCCCAGCAGGTCGGGCCGGCCAGTGTGTTCGAGCTGGTGGAGTACTTCCTGGGGCCGCAGCCGGAGCACGTACGGCGGGCCCGTCACCCCGAGGATGCGCGCCGGGCGGCGGAGGCGGCGGGCCTTGAGGTGGTCGATCTGCGCGCGGAGTCGCTGCGGACCGAGTTCTTCGACATCGGGGCGGTCATCTACTTCCTGCGGAAGGTGGTGTGGATGGTGCCCGGCTTCACGGTCGCGGAATACCGGGAGCGGTTGCGGGAGTTGGACGCCCAGATCCGGAGGGAGGGGGCGTTCGTGGCCCGGACGACCCGGTTCCTGATCGAGGCGCGGAAGGTGTAGGGCGGGGCTGGGTGGGGGCGGTCGGGGTCGGGTTGTCGGCCCCAGGTGTGCCCCCAGCTGTGCCCCCAGCTGTGCACTGGGTGGTGTGCCCTCTTGCTTGCGTCTCTTGCTCGCTTCCCCTAGGACCTGTCGTCAAACTCCCGTCGTTCGCCCGAAGGGCGGCCCCGCGGCGTCTGGTGCGTGCGATCGCAAGGCGGAGGGTCACCCCGATACTGGGCGTATCGGGGCGAACCCGACAACGCAGCGAGTGTGCGTGCCAGGCGCCGCGGGGCAGGCGGGAGTTTGACGACAGGTCCTAGCCGTGGCGAGCGGCTGACGCAATCGTCGCCTGGGCCTCTGCTGCGGACAGGCCGGTGTGGCGGGCGGCCGCGGTCAGACGGGCGGCGAGTTCCTGGGCGAGGCCGGACTCCTGGGCGCGGCAGGCGGCCCAGAAGAGGCGGGCGTTGCGTTGGCCGCGCGGGGACGCCCGGACGAAGCGTATGAGGGCGGCGGCGGGCTGGGGCGGGACGCCGTACGGGGATTCGCGGTGAGTGGGCGGTGGCGGGGCCGTGAGGAGGGTGAGCAGGGCGTCCGGTACGGGGGCGGGGAGGTGGGGTGTGTCCGGTGCGAGGGTGTAGTGGCCGTGGGTGGTGCGTGAGCCGGGGCCGACGAGGTAGCCGCCCGCGCCGCGGACGTCGATGCCCGGGGCGAGCTTGCCGACGGAGTTCGGTACGGGTGGGGACGGCGGGCCGGTGAACCAGAGGTGGCGGCCGCCGCTGGGCGTCAGGACCGTGATCGTCGGCGGTATCGGGAAGCCGTGCTGTTCGGCGAGGAAGCGGAGGGCGGTCAGGCCGTCGGCGCCGTTCTTGGTGTCGAGATCGATGCCGATGAGGTGGTGTGGGGGCCGGCCGCAGGCGATGCCGTAGCCGGTCGCCCATGGGGCGGCGGCGAACATTCGGCGGACCGTGAGCGGGTCGGTGCTCGCGTCGTGTACGCCGTGCCCGAGCCGTCCGCATGCGCCGCGGCAGGGAGGGCGCTCCGGGTGCCCGCGGTGCGGGGACCGGATGGCCGGGAGCTTGCTGCGGGTCAGCGGGATGACGGGGTGGCCGGCCTCGGCGGCGAGGAGTGCTTGGGGGAGTGCGGTGGCGGCGGCGGTGGAGGGGTTTTCGGCGGAGGGGGGAGTAGGGGGAGTGGGGGCTGTGGGCTCGGCGGGGGCCAGGCCGGGCCGTGAATGGAGTGGGGGCTCGGCCTGTGGACCCCGTGGCTGATCAGCCCAGGGGTCGAGTGGCCGGTCGGACCAGGTGTCGGGCAGGCGGTCAGCTCGTGCGGCGAGTGGCTGGTCGGTCGGTGGATCAGGTGGGTGGTCGGCCCGTGGATCGGGTCGGTGGGCGGTGGGGGTTCCGGCATGGCGGCGGTGCATGGCCATGGCTCTATTTTCGTACGGATGTTCGATGAAGGGAAGGGGGCGCGTGGTGCAGCGGCCCGCGCGCCGGGTTCGTGGGTGCGCCGGGTGGGGCTCGTCGTCCCGTCGCGGGTGGGCGTGCGGCGGGGGTCCGGCGTCGTCGCGGGGCGTGTTGCCGGGGGTGACGTGTGGGGCAGGGGTTTAAGCCGGGGTTGCTCATGCTTGCGGGGGAATCGGTGCCTCGTGACGGGTTCACCGGGGTTTCGTGGGCAAAGCTGACTTCGCGACGTCGAGAAGAGCATCGCGGTGGTTGGCCAACTGCCCGGTGAATAAGGGGAGTTAGTTGTCCAGTGATGGGGGCGGTCCGGGGTGAGGGAGTGGAGGGGGAGGGACCGGTAGGTCCGGTTGGCGGCCCGCCCATCCGGGATGCGAAGTCCGGTCGGCGGCCCGACCGCCAAGGGGGGAGCCCGGTCGGCGGCTCGCCCGTCGAGGGGCCGCAGCTCGCGGACCCGCAGATTCGTAGATCGCAGATGACCCACATAGGCCGCGGATTCATAGAGGCAGGCCAGACCGGAGCAGGTCAGCCCGGCCCGGAGCGGTTCAGGCCGAGTCGGAGCAGGCCCGGCCCGAAGCAGGCCGGCCCCGCAGGTTCAGTGATCCAGAAGTCGTGTTCCGTAGGAGGAAGACACATGGCAAGCACCCGTACCGCCCGCGCAGTCGCCGTTGTCGCCGCGCTGCCCTTTGCGGCCGCGCTGTTCACCGGTGTGGCGCAGGCCGACAACGGCGGCTTCGCGACCAGTGGGTCGAGTTCGGCGGCGACGAGCCAGACGGGAACCGGCGTCGGCGGTGACAACCTCGGCAACTCGACGACCGGCCAGCAGGTCGCCAATGGTGCCGGCGCCTCCAACCAGAACAACACCGCGAGTGTGAACGGCACCTCCGGCCCCACGGATGTCCAGCAGACCAACACCACCGTGAACTTCACCAACGCCGAGTGATCCGGTTCGCCGGGGCCCGCATCGCCGCGCCGGGGCCTTCCTCGCCGTGCGGGGACCCGGCCCGCCGCATAGGGACCCGGCCCGTCGCGCAGGGGGCGCGGCGTTGACCGGTAGGTGAGCGTCAGGGTCGGCACGGAGGGAATGGGGCTTCTCCGGGGTTCACTGCGCCGACCTTGACAGCGAGCGGGTTTCTGACGGACAGTCAGAAACCCGCTCGCTCGTTCGTATGCCCGGACCCAGCGCACCGGGCGTACGGCCACCAGAAGGGGAGGCCGCCGACGTGCACCTCGCCCCCACCGCGCACCTGGAGCGACTGCGTACCGAACTCCGTTCGTACTTCCGGGAGGTGCTGCCGGACGGGCCGGTCGAGGACGCCGCGGCGCAGCGTGCGGTGCTGCGCCGGATCGGCGCCGACGGCATGCTGGGCCTGGGCTGGCCGACCGCGTACGGGGGGCAGGGGCGCGGCCCCGACGAGCAGTTCGTCTTCTTCGACGAGGCGTACCGCGCGGGCGCCCCGGTCTCGATGGTCACCCTGAACACCGTCGGTCCGACCCTGATGAAATACGGCACGCAGCAGCAGAAGGACTACTTCCTGCCGCGCATCCTCAGTGGGGAGATCGTCTTCGCGATCGGCTATACGGAGCCCGAGGCCGGCACCGATCTCGCCGCCCTCCGCACCCGCGCGGTGAAGCAGCCGGGCGAAGACGCGACGAGCACCGCCCGCGCCCCCGAAGGTGCCGTGGCCGCCGCCCGCGCCCCCGAGAACGCCACGGACGCCACCCCCAAAGTCCCCACTCCCGAAGACCCCACCCCCCAAGCCCCCCACTGGCTGATCGACGGTGCCAAGAGCTTCACCAGTAACGCCCATCGGGCCGACTGGATCTGGCTCGCCTGTCGTACCGACCCGGAGGCGCCCAAGCACCGGGGTATCTCGATCATCCTGGTGCCCACCGACGCCCCGGGCTTCTCGTGGACGCCGATCGAGACCGTTGGTGGGCTCATGACCACCGCCACGTACTACGACGGGGTGCGCGTCCCGGCCGGGAACCTCGTCGGGGCGGAGAACTCCGGCTGGCAGCTGATCACCAATCAGCTCAACCACGAGCGCGTCGCGCTGGCCGCTCTCGGCATGCAGGCCGAGGACGCCTTCGGCGCGGCGCTGGCGTACGCCCGGACACCGGACCGGGAGACCGGGGAGCGGCCCGCCGACCGGCCATGGGTGCGGTCGCGGCTCGCCGAGGCGCACGCCCGGCTGGCCGCCACCCGGCTGCTGAACTGGCGGCTGGTGGGCGACGTGGGCGCCGGGACGCTCAGCCCCGGCGACGCCAGCGGCGTCAAGTTCGCGGGGACGGAGAGCACCGTCGAGGTCTACCGGATCTGCCAGGAGGTCGCCGGGGACGCCGCCCTGGTACGGGCCGGTTCGCCGGGCGTCCTCGGGGACGGGGAGCTGGAGCGGATGAACCGTGCGGCGCAGATCAACACGTTCGGGGGCGGAGTGAGCGAGGTCCAGCGGGAGATCGTCGCGACGATGCGGCTGGGGATGCGGAGGGGGCGGCGATGAGCCCGGTGCAGCTCACGTACGAGCAGCTCAAGGCCTATGAGGGGCGGCCCACTTCGGCCGCCGGTGTGGGCAAGGACCCGGTCAACGAGCCGATGATCCGGCACTGGTGCGAGGCCGTGGGCGACACCAGCCCCGCCTACCGGGGCGCGGACGCCATCGCGCCGCCGACCATGTTGCAGGCCTGGACGATGGGCGGCCTCTCGGGGCACGCGGACCGTTCGGGGGCGTACGACGAACTGTCCGGGCTGCTGGACAGCGCCGGGTACACCTCCATCGTGGCCACCGACTGCGAGCAGGAGTATCTGCGGCCGCTGCGGCCCGGGGACCGGATCACCTTCGACTCGGTGATCGAATCGGTGTCGGAGCGCAAGACCACGAAGCTGGGGACCGGGCACTTCATCACCACCCGGATGGACATCCACGCGGACGGCGAGCCGGCCGGAACGCATCGCTTCCGCGTCCTCAAGTACGCCCCGGCCGCACGGCCCGCCAAAACGGAGGAGCAGCCGAAGGCACCCCAGCAGCCCCGGGCCCGGCGACCCCGCCCCGTGATCAACCGTGACAACGCCGGCTTCTGGGAGGGCGTCCGCGCGCACCGGCTGCTGATCCAGCGCTGTACGGGCTGCCGGGCGCTGCGCTTCCCCTGGTTGCCGGGGTGCAATGCCTGCGGCTCACCGGAGTGGGACACCGTCGAGGCGAGCGGTGCGGGGACGGTCTTCTCGTACGTCGTGATGCACCATCCGCCGTTCCCCGCCTTCACGGTGGGGGACCGGCCGGGCGAGGGGCCGGGCACGGAGGCGGCAGTACAGGACACGGCAGTACGGGACGCCGCAACAGCGGGTGCCGTCACCGCGACCCCCTACGCGGTGGGCCTGATCGAGCTGGCGGAGGGGGTGCGGATGGTCAGCAACATCGTCGGCATCCCCTACGACAAGGTGCGGATCGGCATGCCCGTGCGGCTCGAATTCCTGTGTGCGGATGAGGAGTTGGAGCTGCCGGTCTTCCGGGTGGCCGAGGGGGGTGAGGGGTGAGATGGACTTCACGCCCACGCCGGAGCAGGCGGCGGCCGGTGAGCTGGCCGCGGAGATCTTCGGCGATCTGTCCACACCGGAGCGCCTCGCCGCTTCCGGTGGCGGTGTCGACGCCGACCTGTGGAAGGCGCTGTGCGCGGCCGGGCTACCGGGCGCGGTGGAGGAGACCGGCCTGCTGGGGCTCGTCCTGATGCTGGAGGAGCAGGGGCGTACGACGGCGCAGGTGCCGTTCGCCGCGACCTGTGTGTACGGCCTGCTGGCGGTGGGCGCGCACGGCACCGCGGAGCAGCGGGCGCGGCTGCTGCCGGCGCTGCGGGCCGGTGAGGCGGTCGCCACCGGGGCCTTTCCGGCACGGCGGGGCGGCGTACGGGCGGACGAGACGCGGGGTGGCGGGGCGGCGGGCGACGACGGGGCGCCGGGCGATGGGACGGTGCGGCTGAGCGGCCTCGTCCCCGTGGTGCCGTGGCTGGGCCCGGCCACCCACGTCCTGGTGCCGGACGGGGCCACGCGGGCGCTGTGGCTCGTACGGACCGATGACGCCGGGGTACGGCGGGAACCGGTCGAGACCACCGCCCCGTGGTCGGCCGGCCGCCTCACCCTGGACGGGGCGCGCGCCGAACGGCTGGGCGGCCCCGGCCTCACCGGGGACGGCGGGCCGGCCGAACGACGGGGCCACGGCCGCCGTACCGACGCCCACGCTGACCCCCGCGCCCACGCCCACGCCGACGTCCTGGCCCTCGCCCGGATCGCCTTCGCCGGTCTGCAGGCCGGGGTCTGCGCCGGCTCCCTGGCGCGTGCGGTGTCCCACACGACCACCCGTGAACAGTTCGGCCGGCCGCTCTCCACGAACCAGGGCGTGCTGCTGCGCGCCGCCGACGCCCATATGGACATCGAGGCCATCCGGCTCACCGCCTACGAGGCGGCCTGGCGCCGGGACGCGGGCCTGGACGCCGGACCGCAGGCGCTGACCGCCGCCTGGTGGGCGTCCGAGGCGGGCACCCGGGTCGTGCACACCGGTCAGCATCTGCACGGCGGTATCGGCGCCGACGTCGACCACCCCGTCCACCGGCACTTCCTCTGGGGCCGACAGCTCGCCGGATACCTCGGCACGGGCGCCGAAGTCCTGCAGGAGCTGGGGGAGTTGCTCACCGGGGACGACCCGGAACCGGACCCGGACCCGGACCCGGACCCGGACCCGGACCCGGACCCGGACCCGGACCTGGGCCCGGACCTCGACCCGGACGGGCCGACCTCACCCGCCCGCCCGACCCCATCCCCCCGGACGGAGGCCCCATGACAACCGGCGACGCGACAGCCCCGGACACAACAGCCGCGGACGCCGAGCCGGGCCACACCAAGCCGGCCGACGCGACGCCCGGCCACGTAGGGCCCGCCGACGCGCCCCCCACCCCCGGACAGCGCATACACGCCAACCCCGGCGACGAACTCCCCGCCCTCACCGTCCCCCTCACCCGCACCCTGATCGTCGCCGGGGCGGTCGCCTCCCGTGACTACCAGGACGTGCATCACGACCCCGAGGCGGCCCGTGCGAAGGGCTCCCCGGAGATCTTCATGAACATCCTCACCACCAACGGGCTGGTCGGCCGCTACATCACCGACCACTTCGGCCCGCGCTGCACCTTGCGCAAGGTCGCGATCCGTCTGGGTGCCCCCAACTACCCGGGAGACACCATGGTGTTGCGCGGCACGGTCACCGAGGTGGCGGACGGTACGGCGGTGGTGCGGGTCGTCGGGGCGAACGGCCTCGGCAACCACGTCACCGGCACGGTCACCGTGGGCCTCCCGGAAGGTGTCCCCGAAGGCGTCCCCGAGGACATCCCCGTAGGTGCCCCCGAAGGCATCCCGGAGGGGACCGCATGAGCGTCCACCGTCCCGACTCCCTCGGTGGCCGCGCCGCCATCGCCGGCATCGGCGCGACCGAGTTCTCCAAGGACTCCGGCCGCAGCGAACTGCAACTGGCCGTCGAGGCCGTCCGCGCCGCCCTCGACGACGCCGGGCTGACGCCCTCGGACGTCGACGGTCTGGTCACCTTCACCATGGACACCAACCCCGAGATCACCGTCGCCCAGGCGGCCGGTATCGGCGAGCTGTCGTTCTTCTCGCGGGTCCACTACGGGGGCGGCGCGGCCTGTGCCACCGTCCAGCAGGCGGCCCTCGCGGTCGCCACCGGCCTCGCCGAAGTCGTCGTCTGCTACCGCGCGTTCAACGAGCGCTCGGGCCGCCGTTTCGGCTCCGGCGTGCAGCAGCGGGAGCCGTCCGCCGAGGGCGCGGCGCTCGGCTGGAACCTCCCCTTCGGCCTGCTCACCCCGGCCTCCTGGGTCGCCATGGCCGCCCAGCGCTACCTGCACACCTACGGGCTGACCCCGGACGCCTTCGGCCCGGTCGCGGTCACCGACCGCCGTCACGCCGCCCGGAACCCGGCCGCGTACTTCTACGACAAGCCCATCACCCTCGCCGACCACGCCGCCTCCCGCTGGATCGTGGAGCCGCTGCGGCTGCTGGACTGCTGCCAGGAGACGGACGGCGCGCAGGCGATCGTGGTGACCTCGCCCGAGCGGGCCCGTGCGCTGCCGCACCCACCGGCGCTGATCAGGGCCGCGGCGCAGGGCGCGGGCCGCGCCCAGGAGCAGATGACCAGCTTCTACCGCGACGGTCTGACCGGCCTCCCCGAGATGAACGTGGTCGCCCGCCAGCTCTGGCGCACCGCCGCCCTCACCCCCGCCGACATCGACGTCGCGATCCTCTACGACCACTTCACCCCGTTCGTGCTGCTGCAGCTGGAGGAGTTCGGCTTCTGCGCGCCCGGCGAGGCCTCGGACTTCGTCGCCGCGGACACGCTTCCCCTGAACACCCACGGCGGCCAGCTCGGCGAGGCCTATCTGCACGGCATGAACGGCATCGCCGAGGCCGTCCGCCAGCTCCGCGGCACGTCCGTCAACCAGGCCGGCACCCCCGCACATGTGCTGGTCACAGCGGGTACGGGGGTGCCGACCTCGGGGCTGGTCCTCGGCGCGGACGGCGTGGGCGGCGCGTGACGACGGGCCCCGCCCGAGCGCTTCGCGACCGCCGTCATCCGGCGGCCGGCCCACGGTCCGGCGACAGCTCCGGACGGCCCGCCGACAGCCCTGGACGGCTGAGCACCACCGCGCCCGCGATCAGCCCGAACATGACCAGTTCGAGGATGGCCTGCACCGGCAGCCCCACGAGGTACATGTCCGGGGTGTCGAACTCGGGGTCGAAGTAGGCGGCCCCGGGGTAGAGGATGGCCGCTGCCTGGCTGACCCAGTAGAGGGCGGCGAAACCGGTCGCGGCGTGGAGGTTGGTGCGGGCGTCCCCGCGGCGGCGCCATACGAAGTACAGGGTGGCCAGGGCGAGCAGGGTGCCCATCGCCATGGTCTGGCCGTTGTGGAACCTCGCGTGCGGGGGCCAGAGCGGGTTCAGGACGTGGGTCTCGTTCCAGTCCGCGAGGTACGGCGAGATCCCGGTGACGACCGCGACCACGGTGAGCAGCACCTTCCCGGTCGCCGCACGGGTCCTGGTGGTCTTCGTACGGTCGGCGTCGGTGCGCTCGGCGGAGATGCTGGACATCGCTGAAAGCCTTTCGTGACAAGGGAGTTGGAGAGGTGGCGCGGGCCACGTGGGGCCGGGCGCCGCCGGAGGTACCGCTGCGCCGCCGTCAGGCCGTGGCGGCGGCGGCCGGCGCGCGGCCGGTCGCGTAGCGGTACGACGCGGCGATGACCTTCTTGGCCACCGCCAGCTCCGCCGCGTCGCGCGGGGCGTAGAGCATGACGACGTTGATGCCGAGGTGGTGGAGCGGGTGCGTCTCGCCCCACCCGGAGGCGAGGAACGTGGCGTGGTCGGCCGGGTCCAGGGCCAGGTGCAGGCTGCCGTCGGCGTGCAGATGCGCGAACTCCGCGTCGCCGCGCGGCGGCATGAGGCGGGCGCCGGCGGCCGGTGCGATGTCGTCGAGGAACACCGCCCAGCTGCTCGGGGCGGAGATCTCGCTGCGGCCCGTGGTGATGTGCGGCAGCGTCGCGGCCATCCAGTCCCGCAGTTCCGCCCTGACGTGGGCCGGGCTGGTCTGGGTGAGCTGGAGGTGCGGGACCTCGGGGCCGGTCTCGGGCCGGTCGCCCGCCCGTTCGGGGAGTGCCGGGAAAGTCATGGTGCTGCTCCTTCCTAGGGGGCCGCGCCTGCGCCTCAGGCGGCGGCCGCTCCGGCGATCCGGCCGCTACCGGCTCGCTCTCCCTCCACGCTACTTTCCTGGAGATACTGGTTACCTCCAGGAAAGCGCCCTCGCCCCCCGGCCCCACCGCACCGAAGCCGCCGAAGCCGCCGAAGCCGCCGAAGCCGCCGAAGCCACCGAAGCCACCGAAGCCGCCGAGCCCGGCCCCGCCAAAGCGACCGCCGACGCACCACAGACCTCCCCCGCAGGAGGGACCACCAGATCGGCAAGGCAGGCACGCGCCCGGACGCGACGCCTCAAGGGAAACGCGGTCGAAAGGCCGTCGAGCTGCGGCTCCGCCGTCAGACCGGTGCACCGAACCGGGTTCCCCGCTGTCCCCCTTGAGGAGGTAGGGCAGGCCTCACCCGTACAACTTGAGACGGAGAGGCCTTCGGCACCTGGGGGCGATCCGGCAACCCGCCCGCGCTCTTAGCGTGGTGCCCATGACCACGCCAGTGTGCACCAGCGCTTCGACCGCCGCTGTGTTCCCGACGTTCTCGTCCTACCTACGGGCCCGGGGGCCGGTCCTGCTGCGCACCGCGCGGTCGCTGTCACCCAACCCCAACGACGCCGAGGACCTCCTCCAGACGGCGCTGACCAAGACCTATGTGGCCTGGGACCGGATCGAGGACCACCGCGCCCTGGACGGCTATGTCCGCCGCGCGCTGATCAACACCCGGACCTCCCAGTGGCGCAAGCGCAAGGTCGAGGAGTTCGCCGTCGACGAGCTGCCGGAGCCGGACCCGCTGCCGGCGCCCGACCCGGCCGAACTCCAGGGCCTGCGCGACGCGATGTGGCGCGCGGTGATGCGGCTGCCCGCCCGTCAGCGGGCCATGGTCGTCCTCAGGTATTACGAGGACCTGAGCGAGGCCCAGACCGCCGAGATCATGGAGGTCTCGATCGGCACGGTCAAGAGCGCCGTCTCCCGCGCCCTGGCCAAACTCCGGGAAGACCCCGAACTGACCATGCTCTCGTCCTGATCCGGACACCGGGTCGGCCCCCGTCGGGCACACTCGGCGCATGCAGCCTCCCCACCCACCGGCCCCGGAGCCGACCCCACCGCCGAAGCCCGAGCAGGCTCGTTGACCTCGCCTCCTCCGGTGCCGGAAGAAGCCCTCGGCGATCTGCTGGACCAGATCGCCGGGCACCTCGGTTCCCCGGTCCCCGCCGACCTGCGGGCCGCCCTGCGCGCCGTACCCCGCCACCTCTTCCTGCCGCCCACCCTGTGGTTGCGCGACGGGAACGGCGGCTACCAGCCGTGTGAGCGGGAGAGCGCCCCCGAACGCTGGTGGCGCGCGGCATACCGCGACGTTCCGCTGGTCACCCAGTTCGCGGACGGCCCCGACGGCACCCGCGCCCCGTCCTCCTCCGCGTCCATGCCCAGCGTGGTCGTACGGATGCTGAAGGCGCTCGACGCCCGCCCGGGGCACGCGGTGTTGGAGATCGGAACCGGCACCGGATTCAACGCGGCCTTGCTCTCGTTCGTGTGCGGGGCGGAGCGGGTGACCTCGCTCGACATCGACCCCGAACTGACGCGCCGCGCACAGCGGGCGCTGAAGGCCAGTGGGCAGCAGCCCGAGGTGGTGTGCGCGGACGGCGCGGGCGGCTGGCGGCCGAACGCCCCCTACGACCGGATCATCGCCACCTGCTCCGTCCGCACCGTGCCGTTCCCGTGGCTGGAACAGACCGTGACCGGCGGCCGCCTCGTCATCCCGTGGGACACCCCGTGGTGCAACTACGGGACGCTGGTCGCCACGAAGCAGGCCGACGGAACCGCCGAGGGCACGCTCGCTCCCTACGGCTCGTTCATGCTGATGCGCGCCCAGCAGGTCGACGCGGAACTACGGGGCGCCATCCCCCACGCGGGCCAGGAGTCCGAGCGCTCCACAACGTGCCTGTCCCCCTGGGCCGTTGCGGGGAACGACCTCGATGCGCAGACGTACATCGGCCTGCGCGTGCCGGGCGCCTGGCACCTGTGGGACACCGAGCCGGACATGGCCCACACGCGGCTCTGGCTGGCCGACGGCCGGACGGACAGCTGGGCCTGTGTGGACTACGACGGACGGCAGGCGTCGGCCTTCGCGGTGTCCCAGTACGGCGCGCGGAAGCTGTGGGACGAGGTGACCGGGGCGTACGAGGAGTACGTGGCCGCCGGCCGGCCCGGCGTGGGCAGGCACCGGCTGCGGATCATCCCTGACGGGCGGAGTACGCGCCTTGAGGTGAGCGTCCCGGCTTGATCTTCGGACCCGCGTAGCGCGCCGGTGTCGTGCCCACGTGCCGGGTGAAGTGCCGGTGCAGATGGGCCTGGTCGTGGAAGCCGACGGCGGCCGCGACCTCCGCCGGGCGTCGGCCGTCGAGCAGGAATCCCCGGGCCCGCTCGATGCGCCTGCCGGTCAGGTAGGCGTGCGGCGGCAGGCCGTAGGTCTGCTTGAAGCAGCGGATCAGGTGGGTGGGGTGCGCGTGCAGGAGCGCGGCGGCCTCCTCCAGCGACATACCGCGCGCCAGCCGGGAGTCCAGCAGCTCCCGCAACGCCGTGGCCAGCCGGTTCGCCTCCCGGCCCGGCATACGCGGCGGCCGCAGCGCGGCCAGGTGACCGTGCAGCAGCCGTTCCCGGATGAAGGACAGCCGGGACTCCGCCTCGAACCCGTCGCCCGGGTGCCCGAGCGCTGTGTGCAGCTGGTGGATGCGGTGGCGCAGCAGCTCGTCACCGAAGACCGGGCCGTCCACCGCCCGGCCGGTCAGCTCCTCGGGGAGCACGCTCGTGTCGAGGTAGAGCACCCGCTTGCGGAAGCCGGTCGCAGTGACCGTCCGGCCGTCGTGCGTGACACCGGGCGGCAGCAGGACGACCGTGCCGCTGCCGGTCGCGTCATGACGGTGGCGGTCCAGGGCGAAGTCGACCGCCCCGTCGTTGAGGATCATCAGGGCCCAGGTGTCATGGGTGTGGGCCGGATACGCGTGCTCGGTGAAGTGCGCGTGGAACACCTCGGCGATACCTGGCACGGACGGGCGCCAGGCGCTGATCGTCGTACGGGGCGGGCCGACTGTCATGCCAGGAACGTACAAGACCGCTGGACAACGGTCACGGCAGTCTCACAGCATGAGCCCCTCACCCGCTTCACCCGTGCCCGTGAACCTCGCCGACGCGCTCGCGCAGTTCAGCGATCTCTGGTCGCAGAAGAAGATCGCCCAGCTCAACGACTACGAGATCAAGCTCGCCAAGCTGAAGGGCGAGTTCGTCTGGCACAAGCACGACGAGACCGATGAGTTGATCATGGTCGTCAGCGGCCGGCTCACCCTCCAGCTCAGGGACGGCGATGTCGTGCTCGGGCCCGGCGAGCTGTACGTGGTCCCGCAGGGCGTCGAACACTGCCCGCTGGCGGACGAGGAGACCGCCATCCTGCTCTTCGAGCCCGCCGGTACGCCCAACACGGGCGACGCGGGAGGGCCGAGGACCAAGGCCCCCGAGCCCCTCGCCTGACTCAGCCCTGCCCGGCGGCGTACGCGACGAAGTCGGCCCAGGCGGACGGCTGAAGGTGCAGCTGCGGGCCGTCCGGGTTCTTGGAGTCGCGGATGTGGACGGTGGAGGGGTTGGAAGCTACCTCGATGCAGTCGTTGTTGTCGCTGCCGCTGTAGCTGCTCTTGATCCACTCCAGTGCGGAACCGGGACCGTCAGAAGGCCTCAACGTCATGCTTCTCCCCGCAGTTTCTCGATGAAGGCCAGCGACTCCCTTGGAGCGAGGGCCTGGGATCGGATGATTCCATACCGCAGTTCCAGGACCTGCACCTCCTTTGGATGTTCCACGATGCGGCTCGTGAGTTGTGCTTCCGAGTACCCCACGGTCGACCCATCCCTGAGCTTCAGCAGCTGCACTTGCCCACTCATTCCGGCGTGATCCTCGCGCTCCGTCGGCATCACCTGGATCTCGACATGCTTTAGCTTGCCGAGCTCCAAGAGGTGTGCAAGCTGGCGGCGGAGCACCATCTTGCCCCCGATGGGCCGCCTCAGTGTGACCTCTTCCTGAACGAATGTCAGCGTGGTGAGTGGCTTTCGGTCGAAGATCTCCTGCCGAGCAATGCGCGCTGCAACATGGCGCTCAAGGTCGTCCTCGGCAAGCGTGGGGCGGCGTACGTCGTACAGCGCACGGGCGTACTCCTCTGTTTGCAACAGCCCGTGGAAGTTGTGATTGCCGTACGCCCCGAGTTCGACAGCCTTGGCCTCCAGCTTCTCCAGGTCCCGAACCTTCTTCGGGTAGCGGGCCCGTTCCACGTCCTTCTTCATTGCGGCGATCTTGCCGCCCGCGCCCAGCACTTCATCAGCCTTGTCGAGCAGCTCGGGGCGGGGGATACGCGCACCGCGCTCAATCTTGTAGATCAGGTTCTCCCCGTACCCGAGGGCCCTTCCCAACTCGGCCGGACGCAGCCCGGCTGCCTCCCGCCACATCTTGAGCTGCCGCCCGACCGCCTCGACGACGGCCCGCGACTCGTCTTCCGGATCGGGCTCCCAGCCTGCCTCGTCCGTGCCGTCAATGCTCATCCACTCCACCTCCTGGACCGCAGGGGACGTCCCTGGACAGTCAGGGACAGTGACCGTACGTATCGACGTAATCACTTCTCAGCGTAAGTCCGGGCGACCACGCTGAGTGACATGAATCAGGAAATCGCCGAGTACAAGCTCCAGTTCAGGGTCCAGCTGTCCGCCACCCGCCGGGGCGCACGGCTGGCGCGGCTGCTGGCGACGGAGGAACTGCGGGCCTGGGGGCTGCCGTTCGAGTCCCCGGCGCATGTCATCGCCGAGCTGGCCACGAACGCCGCCACGCACGGGCAGGTACCGGGCCGGGACTTCCGACTGGCCGTGCTGTCTGACGCGGACACGCTCCGTATCGAGGTGACGGACGCGCGCGGAGACCGGCTACCGGCCCGGCCCGCGCCGGGCGCGGGGCACGGCCTGGTGGTGGTCGAGGCGCTCGCCGACCGCTGGGGGACCACGCGGGGGCCGTTCCCCTGCAAGACCGTCTGGGCGGAATTCGACCTGCCCATGTGGGGCCGATGAGGCGGCTGACCGCCCGTCAACCGGCGGCCGGAGAACCGGGCTCCGGTGTGCCGGGCGTCGGGGTTTCGGCCCGTAAAAGAACCCATCACCCCAGGTACAGAAACCGAACCCACCCAGCCCAACCGGGCCCGGTGCACCCAGGGTCACTCGCGCGGGTGATCCATGACCGGAGGACTGGCTTCCGCAGCCGCCGTCCATGCACTCTCGGCAACAACACCCGCGAGAATCCGCACACATGCGACGGCCCCCGGCCGGGACTGGCATCCCGATCGAGGGCCTGACCAACGAGGAAGACGAGACCTTCCCCATGGCTGAACAGCAGCTTAATGCGCCTGCGCGCGACCGGTACGCGATTCGCCGATCCCCGGGGCCGTCCCCGTCCCCGTCCGGCGTCCGCCAGGTCACCGAATTCCAGGACCCCGGCTACACGATCGTCGGCAACCACCTCACCCAGCACCGTTCGCTGTCGGGCCTGGCGATCGGGCTCGCCGCGCACATCCAGTCGCTGCCGGAGGGCGCGCCGGTCGACATCCGTACGCTCGCCAGGCGGTTCCCCGAGGGGCGGGGGCGGATCGCCGCCGCCTTACGGGAGTTGGAGGCGTACGGGTACCTCGAACGGGTCCGTCAGCGCACCGACGACGGGCGGATGGTCACGGTCACGCTCTCGTACAACAACCCGTCGGCCACCCGCGCCCGCCGCGCCCGCGAGTCCGCCGAACAGGCCAAACGCCACACCGCCACCGCACCACCCCGCCCGTCGCCGGACCCGGCCCCCGTAAGGCAACCGCCGCACCCTTCCCCCGCAGCGCAGCCGCCTTCGGCACCCCAGCCGCAGCCGCAGTCGCCACCCCCGCCCGAGCCCCGCACCCGCGCCCACCACGCCCCGGCCTCCGCCCTCCTCGCCAACCTCCGGCGGGACGATCCGCGCCTGCTGCTCTCCGTACGGGACATCCAGCGCCTCACCCCGCCCGTAGCAGCCTGGCTGGAACGCGGGGCCACCCCGGACGCCGTACGCGACGCGCTGACGACGGGCCTCCCGCCCACCCTCCGCCACCCGGCCGCCCTGCTCGCCCACCGCCTCACGGACCTCCTCCCACCACCCCTCCCACCCACGCCCCCGGCGGCCCCCGCCCGCGCCCACCCGTCCCCGCTCCAGACCTGCGAAGGCTGCGACCGCGCCTTCCGCGCCCCGACCCCGGGCCGCTGCCGCGACTGCCGCCACCCGGCGTCGGAGAAGCGCCGCCTGGCATGAAGCCGGACGCCCTTCTGTACCGGGCCATGCGGGAGTTCCTTCAGTCCATGGGCGACGCCCTTCCAGGCAAGTTCGAGATCACGAAGGAGGGAATCGTGCACGACACGAGGGCGCCGGCCGGGCCTCACGAGCTGACCGCGCTACGTGTCCGGAAGCGCCTGGAGAAGGTGATGCCGGAGGAGCTGGTGGCCCACACGGGGACCCCCGACGTGGAGAGTCAGGTGGAGGGCATCATGCGCCACCCTGACGTGATGGTGATCGCCGAGGCGGACATGGAAGTCGAGGGGTCCTTCGACCCGCGCGCACTCATCGCCGCCATCGAAGTGGTTTCCCGCTCCAACCCGGACAACGACTGGGTGAGCAAGATGCGCGACTATCCGCTGCTGGGCGTTCCGGTGTACGTGATCTTTGACCCGCGCAGCGGCTCGGGCGCGGTGCTCACCGACATCCATCCGACGCCGAGCGGCCCCCGTTATGCGACCCGCAAGGAGTTCGTCTACGGCGAGGACGTGACCATCGGGGAGTGGACCATCACGACGCAGGATCTGCCGCGTTACCCGTAGCGGGCCGCAGATGCCCTCCGCCGCCACCACCCGGCGACAGCGGAGGGCAGCACTACTGCACGTGGATGACCGGCTCGTGCCGGATGGGGAAGTTCACCGAGCGGGCGATGAAGCACACCGCGTGCACCTCGCCGTGCAGTGCGCGGGCCTGGTCCACCATCGACGCCTCGGCGACGGTCACCTCGGGGCGCAGGACGACCTCGGTCAGCTGACCTCCGCCGCCGGTCGGGTCCATGGTCATGACGCCGTGTGCGCGGTCCTCGTAGTCGACGACGGTCACTCCGCCGACGGCGCAGAGGTGGAGGTACCAGAGCATGTGGCACTGGGCCACCGAGGCCACGAGGAGTTCCTCGGGGTTCCAGCGGGCGGCGTCGCCGCGGAAGGCCGGGTCGGAGGAGGCGGCGATCGGCGTCTTTCCCGTCGCCAGGACTTCGTGGTCGCGGCTGAAGGAACGGTAACTGTCCGTCCCTGAACCGAGGTTGCCGGTCCATTCCACCGTTACGTCGTACGTGTGTGTCTCCGTCATGCGGCCAGGATAGGGAGCGTCGCGCTCCGTGGGCCGCAGCTTTTCGCCCCGCAGATATGCGGACATGGCGTATCAGTCAACCGAAGTCCGAAGATCAACTGCACGCGCGGGTTTCACAGAATCATCAAGATCAAGAACCCCTTGACAGGGTTTCCCCAGCGCAGCACGGCAAGTACGTTCGTGAGAGCAAAGAGAGCGCGGCATCTGACCAATGCCCGTGCCGGATGATGAAGTTGAATCGGGGAAATTCAATGACGAGCGCCAAGGTCGCATTCACTGTTCTCTGGGCCGGTGTGCTGATGGCGGTGGACAGCTTTCTTGAGGGCTTCACCTGGGCTCAGTATCTGGCGATATTCGTCCTCGCGGGGCTTTACGCCTTTACTGTCGACAAGCTTCCGGTGAGCCGGGGCAAGAGCGCCCGCGAAGGGCCCTGAGGCGTGGGGACCTGAACCGCCCCGCGTCAGGGGTGTCGGGGCCGGAGGGGCGGTTCAGGTCCCCCGGCTCACCATCAACCTGCCCACCGACGCCTCCAGTTCGGCGATGCGGTCGGCCAGGCGTGCCTTGTCGGAGCCCTGGGCGTCGCGCAGCAGGAGTTCCACCTCGGCGAGCTGGCCGGCGATCTCCGCGAGGCGGGACGCGTCGCCCGCGCCGGTGACCGCCGGCTGCGGGGGCGGCCCGGGCGGCGGTGGGGCGCCGGGGCCCTCCGGAGGGATGGGGGGATGCCCGGCCTGCCCTCGGTGTTCCCCGGGTGGCTGCGGTTCCGGGTGCTCCTGGGGCGGGGGAGGTGAGGCGGGGGCCGAGGCCGACACGACGGAGGACTCCGTGCCCGTACCGGCCGTGTCCGTGCCGGCCACGGTCGTGGGGGCCGCCGGGGTGGGCGGCGCCCCTTCGCCGCCGGGGTGTTCGTCCGAGGTCAGCAGGCGCTTCAACTGGTCGGCCTGGGAGGCCAGTTGGCGGTTCTTGCGGTGCAGCTCCAGGAAGACGTTCACCTTGGTGCGCAGCAGCCAGGGATCGAAGGGCTTGATGAGGAAGTCGGCGGCGCCGACCGTGTAGCCGCGGTAGGCGTAGTTCGGGTCGACCGAGGCGCCGGTGAGCAGAATGATCGGGACGTCCTTGGTCTGGTCGAGGCCCTTGATGTTGGCGGCGGTCTCGAAGCCGTTCATGCCCGGCATCAGCACATCGATGAGCACCACCGCGAACTCCTCGCGGAGCATGGCCTTGAGGGCCTCCTCGCCGGAGCGCGCACGGACCACCTTCTGGGTGAGGGAGCCCAGCACGGCCTCCAGCGCGACCAGGTTCTCCTCCGTGTCGTCGACGATGAGGATGCCGGGTGAGGTGTCGGGTGTCGTCATGATTCCTGCCCCGTCGTTCCCTGGTCGTCCTGGCCGCCGCTGCCGTCGGCAGGGGCGGTGTCGGGGGTGTCCGGATCAGGGCGCGGCGACGGATCGCCGACCTCCGGGTCGAGGAGGCGGCAGATCACGGACAGCAGCCGGTCGACGTCCACCGGCTTGGGGATGTAGTCGTTGGCCCCGCTCTCGATGGCCTTCTCGCGGTCGCCCGGCATGGCCTTCGCGGTGAGCGCGATGACCGGCAGGTCCGCGAACCGGGGTGCCTGACGGATCGCCTTGATCATCTCGTAACCGTCCATTTCCGGCATCATGATGTCCATCAGCACCAGCGACACATCCGGTGTCCGGTCGAGGACCTCCAGGCCCTCGCGGCCGTTCTCGGCGTACTTCACGCTGATGCCGACCCGGCCCAGTACGTGCGTGAGCGCGAAGACGTTGCGGATGTCGTCGTCGACGATGAGGATGCGGCGCTTGGCCAGCACCTCACCGGCGCGTCCGCTGAGCCAGTCCTTGAGCCGGGTGGTCTCGGGCCAGGTGACGGCCGGGCCGCCGTCGGCGGAGGGCCCGCCCGCGGGCGCGGGGGAGGTCAGCTCCTGTTCCTGCTGGGCGGGGAAGAGGTCGGCGTCGGCGGCCGGCAGGCTCGGCTGCGGTGCGGGCTTGGCGGTGAGCTGTTCGGCCAGGACCGGGCCGGACTGGGCGGTGCTGTCCGCGGGGCGGGTGGCGGCAGTGGGGCTCGGTGCGGGGAACGGGCCGGTGTAGTGGGCGGGCACGTACAGGGTGAAGGTCGAGCCGACGCCCGGCTCGCTCTCGGCGATGATCCGGCCGCCGAGCAGCGCGGCCATGTCGCGGCTGATGGAGAGGCCGAGGCCGGTGCCGCCGTATTTGCGGTTGGTGGTGCCGTCGGACTGCTGGAACGCCTCGAAGATGCCGTCGAGTTTCTCCGGGGAGATGCCGATGCCGGTGTCCTTGACGGACAGGGCGATGACGTCGTCGGCGGTGCGCAGCGACTCCTCCTCGAAGTCGGTGGCCGGCACCCGCTGGACGATGAGTTCCACCCCGCCCGAGGAGGTGAACTTCACCGCGTTGGACAGCAGGTTGCGCAGGATCTGCTGGAGGCGCTGCTCGTCGGAGAACAGCTCCTGGGGGACGTTCTCGCCGACCTTGACGTCGAAGGCGAGACCGCGGTCGACGGTCAGCGGCCGGAAGGTGGCACGGACGTAGTCGAGGAGTTTGATCAGCGGGAGGGTCTTGGGGTGCACGTCCATCCGGCCGGCCTCGATCTTCGACAGGTCGAGGATGTCGTTGATGAGCTGGAGCAGGTCGGAGCCCGCGCGGTGGATGGTGACGGCGAACTCCACCTCCTGCGAGGAGAGCCGGCCGTCGGGGTTGTCGGCGAGCAGCCGGGAGAGCACCAGCAGGGAGTTCAGCGGGGTGCGCAGCTCGTGCGACATGTTCGCCAGGAACTCCGACTTGTACTGGGAGGAGGTCGCGAGCAGGGCCGCCTTCTCCTCCAACTCCGCGTTCGTCAGCTGGAGTTCGTCGGAGCGCTGGCGCAGCTCGGCGGTCAGCCGCTGGGACTCCGAAAGCAGGGACTCGGTACGGGAGTTGGCGATGATGGTGTTGATGGAGACGCCGATGGTGTTCACGAACTGGTCGATGAACGCCAGGTGCACCTCGCTGAAGCGGCTGAAGGAGGCCAGCTCGATGACGCCGAGCACCTGGTCCTCGAAGAGGACCGGCAGGATGACGATGCTGGCCGGGGCCGCGGCGCCCAGCCCGGAGCTGATGGTGATGTAGTCCGGCGGGACGGCTTCGACGACGATGCGCTTCTTCTCCATGGCGGCCTGGGTGATCAGGCCCCAGCCGGGGGTGCCCAGCCGCAGCCGCGGCAGGGAACGGCGGCCCTCGGGCTGGCCGGTGCCGTAACCGGCGATCAGCTCCAGTCCCTCACCGGGCTCGGCGCCCGCCTCGGCCAGGAAGAACGCGCCGAACTGCGCGTTCACCAGCGGGGTCAGCTCGCGCAGGATCAGGTCGGCGACCTCGACCAGGTCGCGGTGCCCCTGCATCAGGCTGGCGATACGGGCGAGGTTGGACTCCAGCCAGTCCTTGGCGCGGGTGGTCTCGCGGAGGTTGGCGACCATCAGGTTGATGTTGTTCTTCAGGGCGGCGACCTCGCCCTGCGCGTCGACGGTGATCGAGCCGGACATGTCGCCCTGGGTGACCGCGCTGGCCACCTCGGCGATCGCCCGGACCTGCGTGGTCAGGTTCAGCGCCAGCTCGTTGACGCTGGTGGTCAGCCGCTTCCAGGTGCCGTAGACGCCCTCGACCCGGGCCTGTCCGCCGAGCTGCCCTTCACTGCCCACCTCGCGGGCCACCCGGGTCACCTCGGACGAGAACGAGGACAGGGTGTCGACCATCGTGTTGATGGTCGTCTTCAGCTCCAGGATCTCGCCGCGGGCGTCCACGTCGATCTTCTTCGAGAGGTCGCCCTTGGCGACGGCGGTGGCGACCTGGGCGATGTTGCGGACCTGGGAGGTCAGGTTGTCCGCCATGGAGTTGACGTTGTCGGTGAGGTTCTTCCAGACGCCGGAGACGCCGTGGACCTGCGCCCGGCCGCCGAGCCGGCCCTCGGTGCCGACCTCGCGGGCGACGCGGGTGACCTCGTCCGCGAACGCGCGCAGCTGCTGGACCATCGTGTTGACGGTGTCCTTCAGCTCCAGGACCTCGCCGCGGGCGTCCACGTCGATCTTCTTCGACAGATCGCCCATGGCGACGGCCGTGGTCACCTGGGCGATGTTGCGGACCTGGGACGTCAGGTTGAGAGCCATGAAGTTGACGCTCTCGGTGAGGTCCTTCCAGACCCCGGACACGCCCCGGACCTGCGCCTGACCGCCCAGGTTGCCCTCGGTGCCGACCTCGCGGGCGACGCGGGTGACCTCGTCGGCGAAGGCGGAGAGCTGGTCGACCATGGTGTTGATCGTCGACTTCAGCTCCAGGATCTCGCCCTTGGCCTCCACGGTGATCGTCTTGCCGAGGTCGCCCTCGGCGACGGCGGTGGCGACCAGGGCGATGTTGCGGACCTGGGAGGTCAGGTTGTCCGCCATGAAGTTGACGCTCTCGGTGAGGTCCTTCCAGACCCCCGATACGCCGCGGACCTGTGCCCGGCCGCCGAGCCGGCCCTCGGTGCCGACCTCGCGGGCGACGCGGGTGACCTCGTCGGCGAAGGCGGAGAGCTGGTCGACCATCGTGTTGATCGTCGACTTCAGCTCCAGGATCTCGCCCCGGGCGTCCACGGTGATCTTCTGGCTCAGGTCGCCGTTGGCCACGGCCGTGGTCACCTGGGCGATGTTGCGGACCTGCCAGGTCAGGTTGGACGCCATGAAGTTCACGTTGTCGGTGAGGTCCTTCCAGACCCCCGATACGCCCCGGACCTGCGCCCGGCCGCCCAGCTGCCCTTCGGTGCCGACCTCGCGGGCGACGCGGGTGACCTCGTCGGCGAACGCCCGCAGCTGGTCCACCATCTTGTTGACGGTGAGCTTCAGCTCCAGCAGCTCGCCGGTCGCCTCGACCGTCACCTGCTGGGTCAGGTCCCCGGTGGCCACCGCCGTGGTGACCACGGCGATGTCCCGCACCTGCGCCGTCAGCCGGGACGCCATGGTGTTGACGGCCTCGGTCACGTGCAGCCAGTCGCCGGAGAGCCCCTGCACCTTGGCCCGGCCGCCGAGCCGCCCCTCGGTGCCGACCTCGCGGGCGACCCGGGTGACCTCGCCGGTGAACAGCGACAGCTGGTCGACCATGCGGTTCACGCCGTTGCCCAGGCGGCGCAGATCGCCGCGGAGCTGGCGGTTGCCGTCGTGCAGATCCACCCGCTGGGTCAGATCGCCGTCGGCGACCGCGTCCAGCACCCGGGTGGCCTTGGCGAGCGGGACCACCAGCGCCTCCAGCACGGTGTTGGCCGCCTCGATGTTCGTCGTCCAGGTCCCCTGGCCGGGGCTCGCGGAGATCCGCTCGTCCAGCCGTCCCTGCCGGATGATCTCGCTGCGAACGCGTTGCAGCTCGGAGGCGAGATGGGCGTTGCGGGCGATGATCTGGTTGAAGACACCGGCCATGTCGGCCAGCACCCCGTCCGTGGCGCCGCCGTCCGGCAGGCTCTCCACACGGGTGGTGAAGTCCCCGTCGCGTACCGCGTTCATCGCCGCCAGCAGCGGCCGCAGCTCACTCGTGCGCACCCACTGCCCGTCGTGCGGCGGGGCGGCGGACGGGACAGGCGGAAGGAGCGCCGTGGGGTCGGGGTCCTCGGCCGACGGCGCGGAGGGGTCGGACGGCGATGCGGCCGGTTCTGTGGGCTCGGAGGGCTGAGCGGGCTCGGGAGGCTCCGGGGGCGAAGAAGCAGACTCGGGCCGGGCCGGGTCGAGCGCCATGGCACACCATCCCCAGTGATCGGTGTGGGGAAATCCAGTCGGGGCAGAGAGTGATCCATTTGGGCAGTTATGACATAGTATAAAGCGCTCGTAATTACTTTTTCCCGGCATATCCAGGGGGCGCAGTGGTACCGCTGTCCTCCCCGCACACGACGGAATCCGTGTCCCGGAAAGGTCTGCCCGCGAACCAGCTCGCGGCCGCGGGCGCACGGAAGTTTGTGCGCGCGCTGCTCACCGAACGGGCGGCCGCGCCACCCGCCACGGCGGGGCCCGGGGCGGCGGCGATCGACGCGGAACTCATCCACGACGCCGTGCTGCTCACCAGCGAGCTGGTCACCAACGCCGTGATGTACGCCGGTACCGAGATCGATGTGACCTGCCGCCTTGAGCACGACCAGGTGTCCGTCGACGGCGACGGGGAGCGCCGCCGGGCCAGGATGGGCCTGGTGATGGAGGTCTCCGACCGCCACCCCGCCCGCCGGGTGCGCGGCGGGGTGGACGCCCGCACCGGAGAGCCGGGATACGGGCTCCAGCTGGTCAGCGCGCTGTCGGAGTCCTGGGGCGTGACCTACCGCAAGTCCGTGAAGACCGTGTGGTTCCGGCTGGAGTCCACCGAGGGCGAGCCCGGGACGACCGGCTCCGCGCCCCGGCTCGCCTCGCCGGGCGCCGCTCCGCCGCTGCGGCCGGCCCAGCCCGCCGCCCAGCGCCGCCGCACGCACGGGTACGCCGCCGAGTGGGCGGACCGCGGCGGCCCGTCCTTCCTGGCCGAGACCAGCGAACTGCTGGCCGGGCAGCTCGACCAGGACATGGTCACCGCGCTCGCCGCCCAGCTGCTGGTGCCCCGGCTCGCCGACTGGTGCGCGATCTGGCTGACCACCGAGGGCGGCGGGATGCAGCTGTCCCGGGTCTGGCACGTGGACGAGCGGCGGATCGCTCCGCTCCGCGCCGACCTGGAGCTGGACCCGCCGGTCGACCTCATCCGTACCGCCGGCACGCCCTGGCCGTGGCCGGAGTGCGCGGGCGCGGCCTCCTCGGGCGGGTCCGCGCTGGCCTTCCCCCTGGTCGCCCGGGACACCGACCAGGGCATGCTGCTGCTCGGCCGGGCCGGACACCTCCAGATGACCGACACCGTGGTGCGGATGGTCGAGGACGTGGCCCGCCGGGTCGCCCAGGCCGTGCTCACCGCCCGGCAGTACACCCGGCAGACCACGATCAGCCTGGCGCTCCAGCGGCGCCAGCTGCCCGCGACGCTCGCCAGTATCCCCGGCATCGACACCGCGATCGTCTACGAGCCGCACGGCGAGGGCCAGACCGTCGGCGGCGACTTCTACGACGTCTTCCCGATGGGCGACCGCCGCTGGTGCTTCCTGCTCGGGGACGTCCAGGGCAAGGACCCGGAGGCGATGTCCGTCACCGGGCTGGCCCGCCACCTGGTGCGGCTGCTGGCCCGCGAGGGGCACGGCGTCGAGTCGGTGCTCGGCCGGCTGAACCTGGCCATGGCCGAGGAGAGCGCGGAGGCGGTGGAGCTGGGCGGCGAACAGGCCAGCTCCCGTTTCCTGAGCCTGCTCTACGGGGAGCTGGAGGTCGACCCGGGCGCGGCCGGGGCCCGCTGCACGGTCGCCACCGCCGGCCATCCGCCGCCGCTGCACATGTTCGTCGACGGCACCGTCGAGGCGGCCTCCGAACCCCAGATGCTGCTGGGCATCGACGAGGGCACCGAATTCCAGGCCAGCTCCTTCGCCCTCGCCCCGGGCGAGACGCTGCTGTGCGTGACCGACGGGGTCACCGAACGCCGCTGCGGCAACTGGCAGTTGGACGACAACGACGGTCTGATCGAGGTGGTGCGGGACGGCATGGGCCTGGGCGCCAAGGCCCTCGCCGAGCACGTACGGCGGGCCGCGCACGACTTCGGCACCGGGCCGGTCGAGGACGACCTGTCGGTGCTGGTCCTCCAGGCGGTGACCCCACGGTGACCCCGGGGGCCGGACGGCGCCCCTGAGCGGCCGGCCGGCCCGCCGGTGTCCGCCGCGGCCGGCGCGGCCGCCTCAGCGCCCGGCCGTGGCGACCACCGGCCGCCCGCCGCCGGAGATCACCCCGCCGCCCATCCCGGCCACCGGGTCGAACTGCCCGCCGAACAGCGGCCGCGCGAGGGACGGGCCGTCGCCGGAGGCCCGCTGGACCGGTGCGGCCTGCGACGCCGCCTGGGCGGCACCGGAGACCGCGAGCACACCGGCACCGCCCAGGGCGGCGGCGACGAGGAAACGGGTGAGGTGGGGGCGCATGGACGCTCCTTCGGTAGGGGTTCGTTCCGCAGAGCCGGTGACGTTGCACGGCCGGTAACCGGGTGAACGAGCAACCGGGGCGCAGGGTGACCGGGTATCCGGGTGACCCGCCGGGCGCGTGCGGACATGCGAAAGGGGCCCGCTCCTGGCGGGCCCCTCCCCTTTGCCGTCCTGTGCTACCGCGTCAGCAGCCCGGGAACGTCGCCGACGGGGTCTCGAAGGTCCCCTGCCCCTGGACCTTGATCAGGCCGACGGCGCTCTTGCAGGGCCAGCTCATCTTCCAGGTCTGGGTGGCCCGGTCGCCCTTGCTGATGGTCTCCAGCCCGGCGTACGAGGACGAACCGTTCATGCGGTACCCGAGCTGCGCCTTGATGTCCGAGCCGCTCTTCTTGGTGTAGATGATGTCGATGGACTGGGGCCGGGTGTTCATGACGATGCAGAGCTGACCGTTGCTCATGCTGGTGCACTTGACATGGTCCGACCCCGACGCCACCGCCTGCGACGCGCGGGCGGGCGCCGCCTCGGTTCCGGCCGCGTGCGCCGGAACCGTGAGAAGCGAGAAACCGACGGCCGCACACGCGGCGGCGGCCAGTGAGGCACGACGAATCATGGAAAACCCCCGTTGAGTAGTTGTCTGACGGTACAAAGCTCCACGTACCGACACGAGCTGTTTTCGGACAGACTTCCGCCCTGTTCGAGCCGAAGGTGTGCGGGGAACGGGCCTACGGGTTTACCCGGATGACGGCGACGGGGTGCCGGCAAGCACCCTGTTCCCCTCGTACGTCATGGCCCCGGTGCCGAAGATCATGAGATCCCGACGCGCCCCAGGTGGGAACCGGACCCGCGGGCGACACCCGAAGGTGCAGGCGCTACCGTCGGGTAGTGACATACCGTCCGGTATGTGCGCAGAATCGTCCCCACGGTCGCGATGCGGCGACGGCACCCTCGGGAGGTTCTGTGTACAGCACCATGCAAGACGTACCCCTGCTGATCAGCCGGATTCTGGAGCACGGCCGGACGGTCCACGGACAGGCGACCGTGACCACCTGGACCGGCGAGCCGGAACCCCACCGCCGCACCTTCGCCGAGATCGGCAACCGCGCCGCCCAGCTGGCCCACGCGCTGCGCGACGAGCTGTCGGTCGCCGGCGAGGAGCGGGTCGCCACCCTCATGTGGAACAACGCCGAACACATGGAGGCCTACCTCGCGATCCCCTCCATGGGCGCGGTGCTGCACACCCTCAATCTGCGGCTGCCCGCCGAACAGCTGGTGTGGATCGTCAACCACGCCGAGGACCGCGTGGTGCTCGTCAACGGCACCCTGCTGCCGCTGCTCGCCCCGCTGCTCCCGCAGCTGCCGAAGCTCCGCCACATCGTCGTCGCGGGCCCCGGTGACCGCTCCGTCCTCGACGGCGCACAGGCCCGGGTGCACGACTACGAGGAGCTGATCGCCGGACGCCCGGAGAGCTATGCCTGGCCGGAGACCGACGAGCGGGAGGCCGCGGCGCTCTGCTACACCTCCGGGACCACCGGCGACCCCAAGGGCGTGCTCTACAGCCACCGTTCGCTCTATCTGCACTCGATGCAGGTCAACACCGCCGAGGCGTTCGCGCTCAGCTCCCGTGACATCACGCTGCCGGTCGTGCCGATGTTCCACGTCAACGCCTGGGGCCTGCCGCACGCCGCGTTCATGGCCGGTGCCTCGCTGCTGATGCCGGACCGCTTCCTGCAGCCCGCGCCGCTCGCCGAGATGATCGAGACCGTACGGCCCACCATCGGCGCCGCCGTCCCCACCATCTGGCAGGGGCTGCTCGCCGAACTCGACTCACGACAGCGGGATGGGGGTACCTCCCGGCCGGAGGCTGGGGGAGTCGCCTGTCTGCACACGGTCGTCATCGGCGGCTCCGCCTGTCCGCCCGCCCTGATGCGCGGCTTCGAGGAGCGGCACGGCATCCGCGTCGTGCACGCCTGGGGCATGACCGAGACCTCCCCGCTCGGCAGCGTCTCCCACCCGCCGGCCGGCGTCAGCGGCGACGAGGAGTGGGCCTACCGCGCCACCCAGGGCCGCTTCCCGGCCTCCGTCGCGGCCCGGCTGATCGGCCCCGACGGCGAGGAGCTCCCCCACGACGGCACGTCCGCGGGCGAGCTGGAGGTCCGCGGGCCGTGGATCGCGGGCGCCTACTACGGCGGCGCACAGGGCGAACCGCTGCGCCCCGACGACAAGTTCAGCCCCGACGGCTGGCTGCGCACCGGCGACGTCGGCACCATCACCCCGAACGGCTACCTCACCCTGACCGACCGCGCCAAGGACGTCATCAAGTCCGGCGGCGAATGGATCTCCTCGGTCGAGCTGGAGAACCACCTGATGGCGCACCCGCACGTCGCCGAGGCCGCGGTGGTCGCCGTACCCGACGACAAGTGGGGCGAACGGCCGCTGGCCACGGTGGTGCTCAACGAGGGCGTGACCATCGGCTACGAGGAGCTGAAGGCGTTCCTCGGTGAGCGGATCGCGCGCTGGCAGCTGCCGGAGCGGTGGGCGGTGATCCCGGCGGTGCCCAAGACGAGCGTGGGGAAGTTCGACAAGAAGGTGCTGCGCAAGCAGTACGCGGAAGGCGAGCTGGACGTGACGCTGCTGGCGTAGGACGCCTTGCGGTGGGGCCCGGGGAGCCGGGCCCCACCCAGGGTCAGTTCGTGCCGATCTTGGCGAGCAGGTCGACGATCCGGGACTGCACCTCGGCGCTGGTGGAGCGCTCCGCCAGGAAGAGCACCGTCTCACCGGCCGACAGCCGGGGCAGCTGCGCCGGGTCCATGTCGGCGGAGGTGTAGACGACCAGCGGGGTGTGGTCGAGCAGCCCGTTGGCGCGCAGCCAGTCGACGATGCCGGCCCGGCGCCGCCGCACCTGCATCAGATCCATCACGACCAGGTTAGGCCGCATCTGCGAGGCGAGGGTCACCGCGTCGGCGTCCGCGGAGGCCCGTGCGACCTGCATCCCGCGCCGCTCCAGCGACGCGGTCAGGGCTCCCGCGATCTCGTCGTTCTGCTCGATCAGCAGCACCCGCGGCGGATGCTGCTCGCTGTCGCGCGGGGCCAGCGCCTTGAGCAGCACGGCCGGGTCGGCACCGTAGGCGGCCTCCCGGGTGGCCTGCCCCAGACCGGCCGTCACCAGCACCGGGACCTCGGCCGCACCCGCCGCCTGACGCAGCGACTGCAGCGCGGTACGGGTGATCGGCCCGGTCAGCGGATCGACGAAGAGCGCCGCCGGGTACGCGGCGATCTGCGCGTCCACCTCCTCACGGGAGTTGACGATCACCGGGCGGTAGCCGCGGTCGCTCAACGCCTGCTGGGTGGCGACATCCGGCGCCGGCCAGACCAGCAGCCGGCGCGGATTGTCCAGCGGCTCCGGCGGCAACTCGTCGTCCATCGGCATCGGCTGACGGTCCATCACCTCTATGGCGCCGTTCGGCCCGTCCAGCGGCTCGGGACCTTCACTGCCCTCGTCCGGCGCGGAGATCGCGAACGCCCGGCCCTCACTGGCATCCATCAGATGCGGCGGGGCCGGAGGCTGCTGCGGTGCGGCCGGGTGCGCGGGCGCCTCGGCCGGAGCGGGCCCGGCGGCCGTCGCCCGCCGGTCCTCCTGCGGGGGCGCGGCGAGCTTACGGCGGCGGCCCGAACCCGCGGACGTACCGCCGGGCGGGGTGCTGCCCGGCGGCACCGGAGGACGCTGCTGATCGGCGATCTGCTGGGCGAACGGCACGCCCTGCCCAAGGGTCCGCACACTGAACGCGCGCCCCTGGGAGTGCCCCGCGGCATGCCCGTCGTCCTCGGCGGGCGGCGGCATCGGCTGGCGGTGCGCCGCGGCGGGCGTGCCCTGCGGCGGCACGGGCGGCGGGCCCGCGGCCTCCTCGGCGGGGCTGGGGCGGCCACGCCGACGGCCGGTGGGCGCCGGGGCGCTCTGCGGGTCCTGGGGCGCGGCGGGCGCGGGGGACTGCTGCGGCGCTTCGGGCGCCTGGGGCGCACCGGCGTCCGGCGCGGGGGCGATCCCGGGCGCCGTGCCGCCGGCCGTGCCCGTGGCCTCGGCGGGTTCGGTGGGCTGCGCCACGAGCCCCTCCGGGCCCGCGACAAAAGTGCCGGACGACTCGGCGTCGGCCATCGCGGCCGCCGCACGCTCCTCGGCGGCGGCCCGTCTCGCCCGCCGTCTGCCGGTCGGCTCGCCGTCCCACTCCCCTTGCGGCGCACCGGAGTTGGCGGCCGCTTCGAGCTGGTGGCCCGGCTGCGCGCCGGGCACCGACGCGTCCGGACCGGCGGGCATCGCCGCCTCCGGGCCCCCGGCCACCGGCCGCCGTGCCCGGCGGCGTCCCGTACCGGTGGCCTCCTGCTGACCGGCCGACTGCTGCGCGGGCACCTGGTCGGCCGCCGCGGGCAGCGCCGGCACGGACGGCTCCGGGGCCCGGTCGGCGGCGGCCGGCGGCAGCGCGAAGGCGGTACGCGCACCGCCCTGCTGCTGCGCCGCGGAGGCCGCCGGCGCCCGCTCGTCCGGGGCGGTCCGCTGGGGCGCCTCGGCCAGCGCCCGGCGCGCCCGCCGCCCGCCCGCCTGGACGGGGCCGAGCCCCTGCGGGCCCTGGCCGGGGGCCGCTGCCTGCCCCGGAACATGCGGACGGCCCGGTGCCGGAGTCTGCTCCGGAGCCGGGCTCTGACCTGGAATCTGCGGACCCGGCGGCAGCGGCGCCGAGCCGTTGGGCGAGGGGGCGGCGGGCCGCTGCGGACCGGCCGCCGGACCCTGGCCCGGTGCCGCGGCACCCTGCCCCGGTGCCCCCGCCGCGGGACCCTGCTGTCCGGGAGCCCCGCTCGCCCCGGAGGGGAGCGCGGGCAGTCCGCCGCCCTCGGCAGCCCCCTGCCGGGCCCGGCGCCGTCCCGTCGGCGGTACCGACTCGGCCCCCGCCATACCGGGCGGCAGCCCCCTGCCGTCGGTGGCCGGGCCACCCTGCGCGGCGTCACCCTGCGGTGCGCGCGCCCCCGGGCCGCCGTCCACCGCTGCCGGGCCCGCCGCACCCTGCGCACCGTCGCCTGCGGCACCCTGCGGCACCCCGGCCTCCGGGCCGCCCGGCTGCGCACCCTGCTCCGCACCCGAGTGCCGCGCCCGCCGACGCCCCGTCGGCTGCGCGCCCGTCTGCTCCGGCACCGCCGTACCGGCCTCGGCACCACCGCCACCGCCACCGCCACCGAGCGGCTCACCGGGCCCGCCGGAACCGCCCGGCCCGCCGTCACCACCGGAGGGGCCCTCATCGCCCTCGTGCCCGTCGTCGTCCGGCCCCTGGCCGCTGCCCGGGGCCGCCGCGTCGCCCTGCGTGCCGCGCGCCCGCGCCGCCGGTACCGGCATCACCGTCGTCTCGTTGCCGGTCGGCACCTCCGTTCCGGACGTCGCACCGTCCGGGGGCGTACCGTCCGCCGCCATCGGCAGCTCCAGCACATACGCGCTGCCGCCCGCGCCGGGCCCGCCGCCGGGCACCTCATGCGTCTGCATCAGCCCGCCGTGCCGCCGCACGATGCCGCGCACGATGGGCTCATGGACCGGGTCGCCGCCACTGAACGGGCCGCGCACCTCGATCCGTACGGCGTCACCGCGCTGCGCCGCCGCCACCACGATCGTCGAGTCGCCGGGAACCGGCCCCGAACGCCCGCCCGCCGCGGCCTCACCGGCCGGCATCCGGCCCGTCGAGTCCACGCCCGCGACATCCGCGATCAGATGCGACAGCGCCTGCGCGATCCGCTCCGCGTCGACCGTCGCCTCTATCGGCGGCGCATGCACCGCGAACTGCGCCCGCCCAGGACCGATCAGCTCGATCGCGCCCTCGACACCCGCCGCGACGACCCCGTCCAGGGAGACCTTGGTGCGGTTGAGCTTCTCCGTGCCGGAGTCCAGCCGCTGATAGCTCAGGACGTTGTCCACCAGCGTCGTCATCCGGGCGTGGCCGGCCGCGAGGTGGTGCAGGATCTGGTTCGCCTCGGGCCAGAGCTGGCCCGCCGGGTCGGAGGCGAGCGTGCCCAGCTCGCCCTTCAGCTCCTCCAGCGGCCCGCGCAGCGCCTGGTCGAGCACCGCCAGCAGCTGGCTGTGCCGGGCCGCCAGCGCGTCGAAGGCCCGGCGGTCGGTGAAGGTCATCACCGCGCCGACGAGCTGATCGCCGTCCCGCACCGGCGCCGTGGTCAGATCGACGGACACCGCCCGCCCGTCCTTCGCCCACAGCGCCTGCCCGCGCACCCGGTGCTTGCGCCCCGACTTGAGCGTGTCGGCCAGCGGGGTGTCCTCCCACGGCAGCGTCGAGCCGTCCGCCCGCGAGTGGTGGATCAGCGGATGCAGCTCCTTGCCGCCCAGCTCACTCGCCCGGTAGCCGAGGATCTGCGCCGCGGACGGATTGACCAGCACGACCTTGCCGTCGGCGTCCACCCCGACCACGCCCTCGGCCGCGGCCCGCAGAATCATCTCGGTCTGCCGCTGCTGACGGGCCAGCTCGGTCTCGGTGTCCAGCGTCCCGGTCAGATCACGGACGACGAGCATCAGCAGCTCGTTGCCCGTGTAGCCGTTCCGGTGGTCGGCGTACGCCGCCTCGAAGGCCGACTCGTACGGGGTCCGCCCGTCCTCCAGATTGGCGCTGGTCACCTCGACCAGCAGCTCCGTCCCGTCCGTCCGCCGGGCGACCATCCGCGTCGGCTTCGTACGGGTGCGCTCCTCCTCCTCGTCCCGGCGCCGCATGGACCCCGGGATGCGCTTGGAGTCGAAGGACGGCAGCAGATCGAGCAGCCCGCGCCCCACCAGGGCCGTGCCCGGCGCCTCGAAGGTCTCCAGCGCGATGGTGTTGGCGTTGACGACCGTGCCGTTGCAGTTGACGAGCAACAGCGCGTCGGGGAGGGCGTCGAGTATGGCTGCGAGGCGAGCAGCGCCTCGGGATGGCCTGCTGCTCACGACGACGCTTCCTCCCTGTTACCGCACCTTGCCGACCCACCGTGGCGGATCGCTGGGAGGGAGTCTACGGGCACTTGCCCGAGACGCGGAGGCGGATGACGAGGAGGTAATGCCCCGGCCGTGTGCGACTCGCCGCACGCCCGACATCTGCCCCATCGTCCTGACCTGGCCCGCTACTACGGCACGAACCGGGTCATGAACCGGTCGACGGGAGCAGGGGTTCGAAGCTGTGCCAGCGGCTGATCTCACACCCATTGGTGCGCCGGAAATCCGCGTTGACGGGCCGCCCCGCCCAGGTGCCGGTGACATGGGCGGTCGCAGGCCCGCCGTAAATCATCGTGCAGTTCGTCCCCTGCGGCACCGGCGCGAACGGGTCCCGCCCCCACCGCGTCATCCCGTCCAGCTTCGCGCAGGCCTGCCTGGCATGCCGGTGCGTACCCCGCGCCGGATGGCAGTACAGCTCGAACGTCCCGTCCTCCCGCGCCGAACCACTCCCGCGGACCGTCACGGTGAGGTGATCGACGACACCGGGGTAGGGAACGTCGGGGTCCTGGGGGGTGGCCGGGTGGTGGTCGGCGGCCGAGTGGCTGATGGGGGTGTGCCGGTGGCCGGCGGGGGCCTGGTGGTCCTCCGGGGCGGGCTGACCGGCGGTGGCGTGGTGGCCGACCGGGAGGGGGCGGCCGATGGGGAGGGGCTTGGCGGCCGGGGCGTGGTGACCGGCGCCGACGAGGCCGTCCCCGGACCGGACGTGCGGCAGCGGGATCGGGGCGGCCACCACGGCGGGCGCCGCCAGGGCCAGCACAGCGGCGGCGGAGACGACGGACACGGCGGCGGTGGTGGCGGAAGCGGCGGTGGCGGCGGAGAGACGGGACGCGGCCGTGGTGGCGGTCAGGGCGGCGGCGGTGGCCGCGGTGACGAAGGACGAGGTCCGGCGATACGGCATCACAGGCTCCAGAGGCGAGTGCGGGGCGGTACGCGGTACGTACACGCCGGGGGCGCACGACAACGCACGCCGTCGCGGCCCCGACTCCTCTAACGCGCCGCCGCCCCCGACGTTGCGCTGCAAAAACGTCTTTGCCGGGTGGCCCGCGTGCCGGGTACCGTAGGGGGCGATTGGTGACAGCCCTTGAGGCTGTGCCATTATCTGGACACGCCACAGCGTGCATGCGCGCGTGGGGTGTGTGGAGGCGTCGCCTAGTCCGGTCTATGGCGCCGCACTGCTAATGCGGTTTGGGGCTTACCCCCCATCGAGGGTTCAAATCCCTCCGCCTCCGCTCCTCTTCGTTCAGGCCCCGGTCCTCCCAGACCGGGGCCTGAACGCTTTCCCGGCCCCGCCCGTCTCGCGCCAGCCTCCGGGACGATTCAGCCTCCGGGACGATTCAGCCCAGCCTCCGGGACGGGCGCCGCGCACACCCGGACCTACGGCACCACGGCGCCGACCCTGCCGAGGACGGCCGAGGAGCCCTCCCTCTCCACAAGATCACCCACCCCGCACACCACCCACTCGGCCTCACCCGGACGGCCGCCACAAGCCCCGCCCACCACCACTCCGGAATTCCCCACCACGCACCACCGAAGTGGCCCCCGACACACCCGCCGTCGCATTCCACGCCCCCGGCGCCACTGCCGCCGCAACGCCAATGCCCTGAACCACTCCGAAGAGGGCACCCCACGCCCGAACTTCACCCGAACTTCGCCCGACCCCGCGAGGGCCCCCTGGGTCCGAGTAGCCCCTCAACCCCCGCCACAACGGCGTTTCCGCAGGTCAGAGCGGTTATGGGCAATGGATTTCGCCTCACGCCGCAGGTCATGTAATGTTGTTCCCGCAACGCCGACCGGCAAGAAAAACCGCCGGAAAGCCAAGCGCTCGTAGCTTAACGGATAGAGCATCTGACTACGGATCAGAAGGTTGCAGGTTCGAATCCTGCCGAGCGCACAGCAGATCAAAGCCCCCGCCGGGTAATCCGGACGGGGGCTTTGTCGTGGGGCTGCACGCCGGGGTACGGCGTGGTGAACCGTATGGCGGAGGCCGGGGTCGACCGTAGGCGGAGCCCGTAGGGTTCCTCCATGGTGACTGCGACTGTCCGCGAGTGGAGTGATGAGGACGGGTGGGGCGTGCTCGACTCGGCTGAGACGCCTGGCGGCTGCTTCGGCCACTTCTCCGACATCCAGGCGAGCGGCTTCCGCACGCTGTCGCCCGGACAGCAGGTCGACCTCACGTGGGAAGCCCCGGGCTTCAAGCAGGACGGCTACGACTACCGCGCGGTGAGCATCGTGCCTCGGACTGTCTGACATCCGCGCCTGACATCAACGGCGGTGCACGCCCGGTCCGCCGCAACTCGCTGTGCCCTCGCACCCGCTGCAGCGGCATGCACCCGCGTCCGGTTGGCCGAACTTGTCCAGCGGTGGTCACGCCGTGCGCGTCAGGCCGGAGCCTGATTCGGCTGTCGTCTGCAGCAGGCAGAGCGAAGCCGTCAGATGCAGCGAATCCGAGAGTCCATCGAGCTCGGGCCGGGGCTGTGACCGTCGGTGTGCCGCTCCCCGCCGGTGCCCCGGGTGCGTCTGCGTTCGTGGTAGCCGCCGCGGTGTCGTACTGCGGCTGTGGCAGGTGAAGTGTCTGCGGATGTGCGACGACGGGCTCGGGGGTGCGGCGGCATCGTGATCAGGGTCGTGAGCGACGAGATGCCCACCGTCTGGCGAGGAGCCTGGAGCAGTCGTGGACCCAACAGCGCATCGTGTGACCGGCGGCGAGGAGGCCGCGCAGGCCGTTCTTCGTGGGCGGCTTCGCGCGGCAGTGATCGATATCGCGCCCATCTTCGGATTCACCGTGAGCTACGCCGTCACGCACCGGCTCACGGTCGCGCTGGCGCTCGCCCTGGTGGCGGCCGCCGGGGTCTGTGTCTACCGGGTGGTGCGCGGGGAATCGGTGTGGCGCGCGCTCGCGGTTCTCGGGCTCGTGTGCGTCCAGGGGGCGCTGGCCGCGAAGACCGGTGAAGCCGCCAACTTCTTCCTGCCGAACCTGGTGATGCACAGCGTGGTCGTCGTGGCGAACGCCGTGGGGCTGCTGATCGGCCGGCCGCTGATGGGCGTGGTGGTGGCACTGATCACGAAGGAGGGGCCCGGCTGGCACCGGTGCCCCGTGCGGCGCCGGGCGTTCGTCAAGGGCAACCTGCTGATCCTCGCCTCAAGCGCCGTGATGCTGACGATCCAGCTGTCGCTGTACCTGTCCGGCCAGGTGGTCGCCCTCGGCACGGCCGACGCCTTCGGGCCCCCGGTCCTCGCGCTCACCCTGCTGCTGGGCTGGCGTGTCTACCGCCGCGCCCTCGCCGGCCACTCCTGCGCCACCAACTACCGCACGGACACCGAGACATCCCTCCCTCTGGAAAGGACCCTTCCGTGACGAACACCCAGCCCACGAAGACCCAGCCCACCAAGACGCAGCCCACGGTGCGGAGCTGTCCGTTCGATCCGCCGGAGGAGTACCGGGCGCTGCGGGAGCAGGAGCCGGTCGCGTCGATGACCTTTCCGGACGGTGCCGACGGCTGGCTGGTCACCAGGTATGACGACGTGCGGACGGTGCTTTCCGACCCGCGGTTCAGCGCGCGGCGCATCGTTCTGCGGCCCGGCGGTCCCGAGGGGGAGGAGGCACCGGCGCCGCCGCCGGGGCTGTTCATCATGATGGACGCGCCGGAGCACACCCGGTACCGGCGGCTGCTCACCGGGCAGTTCACCGTGCGCCGGATGCGGCAGCTGACGCCGGCGGTGGAGAGGATCGTCGCCGAGCAGCTGGACGCGATGGCTGCCGCCGAGGGGCCGGTCGACCTCGTCCAGGCCTTCGCTCTGCCGGTTCCCTCGCTGGTGATCTGCGAGCTGCTCGGGGTGCCGTACGCCGACCGGGAGGAGTTCCAGCGGAACTCGGCCACGATCGTCCGGCTGAATTCCAGCCCCGAGGAGTTCCAGCAGGCCCAGCAGGCGATGCGCGGGTACATCCACCGACTGGTGCTGGCCAAGCGGGACAACCCCACCGACGACATCCTCAGCGAGCTGGTCCGGTCCGGAGAGCTGACCGACGAAGAGCTGACCGGCGTGGGGGTGTTGCTGCTGATCGCCGGGCACGAGACGACCGCGAACATGATCGCGCTCAGCACCATGTGCCTGCTGCAGAACCCGGAGCAGCTGGCGGCGTTGCGTGCCGACCCCTCCCTGATGGACGGCGCCGTGGAGGAGCTGCTGCGCTATCTGACGGTCGTTCAGTTCGGGGTGCGGCGTACGGCGCTGGAGGACGTGGAGCTGCACGGCCGGCAGATCAGGGAAGGCAGCATCGTGGTCGCCTCCCTGGCGTCCGGGAACCGGGACGCGGCACAGCTCGCCGACGACCCGGAGCTGTTGAACCTGGCCCGGGAGCACAGCCCGCACCTGGCGTTCGGCCACGGCATCCACCAGTGCCTCGGCCAGCAGCTGGCCCGGGCGGAGATGAAGGCGGCCCTGTCGGCGCTCCTGGACCGGTTCCCGACGCTGCGGCTGGCGGTTCCGGTGGCGGAGGTGCCCATGCGCGACGACATGCTCGTCTACGGCGTCCATGAGCTGCCCGTGACCTGGTGAGACCACTCCACACCCAGCGCATCTGTCGACACACACCACGCGGAGAACGACATGAAGATCCTCATCGATGAGGGCAAATGCGTCGGCGCGGGCACCTGCGTGCTGGCCGCCGCCGACGTCTTCGACCAGCGGGACGAGGACGGCATCGTCGTCCTGCTCGACGCCGACCCGCCGCACGCGTCGCTGCCGCAGGTCCAGGACGCCGCCGCCCGCTGCCCCGCGCTGGCCATCGAGGTGGTGGAGTAGTGCCCGCCATGGACCACATCGTTCTGGTGGGCGCGTCGGCCGCGGGTCTCACCGCGGCCGACGCCCTGCGGCGCGAGGGCTTCACCGGGGCGCTGACCATGGTCGGCGACGAACTGCAGCTCCCGTACGACCGGCCACCGCTGTCCAAGCAGGTGCTGGCCGGCGACTGGGAGCCGCAGCGGTCCACCCTGCGCCAGGACGCCGACATCCAGCGGCTGGACCTGACCCTGCGGCTGGGGTGCCGGGCGACCGGCCTCGACACGGCGGACCGCGTCGTCACCCTGGCGGACGGCGACCGGCTGGGATACGACGGCCTGATCATCGCCACCGGGCTGCGCCCCCGCCGCCTGCCCTTCGGCCACGAACTGGCCGGCGTGCACGTCCTGCGCACTCTGGACGACACCCTGACGCTGCGCGCCCAGTTGTCGGCCGGGCCCCGGGTCGTGGTGATCGGTGCCGGATTCCTCGGCAGCGAGATCGCCGCCACCGCACGCGGTCTCGGCCTGGACGTCACCCTCGTCGACGTCGAGTCCGCCCCGATGGCCAGGCAAGTCGGCCCCTGGGTCGGCGGTTTGGTGGGGGAGATGCACCGGGAGAACTGTGTCCGCTTGCGCATGGGCCGCCACGTCACCGGCATGACCGGCGAGAACGGCCACGTCACCGGCGTGACCCTCGACGACGGCAGCCGGCTGCCCGCCGACGTCGTCGTGGTCGCGATCGGCTCGGTGCCGGCGACCGACTGGCTGGCCGGCTCCGGGCTCCCGCTGGGCGACGGGGTGCTCTGCGACCGCACCTGCCGCGCCGCACCCGGGGTGTACGCGGCAGGAGACGTCGCCAACTGGCCGCACCCCGTGGCCGGCGGCCGGGTCCGCCTCGAACAGCGCACCAACGCCACTCAACAGGCCATCACCGCCGCCGGAAACCTCCTTGCCGGCCCGGCGGCGGCCGTGCCCTACGCACCGGTCCCGTTCGGCTGGACCGACCAGTACGACACCAAGATCCAGACCTGCGGCTGGTGCCCCTCCGACGCGACCGTGGAGGTCGTCGACGGGCATCCACAGGCACGTGCGTTCGTCGCGCTCTACAAGGTGGACGGCCGTGTGGTGGGCGCGCTCGGCTGGAACAGCGCACGCGCCCTGCGCGCGTACCGCAGGCACCTCACCGGGAACGGCGCCGCGAGGTGAGCCGTCCGCCGCATGACAGGCCGGTACGCGCGGTCCCCCTCGTTCGATGAGCGGTCCGCCTCCTTCGATGAAGCCGTACGCATCGCAAGGCCGCACGCACCGCGGGGCCGGACCGCCGTCATCGCCGGTCCGGCCGGGGCTGCGTACCGTGGGAGAGTGCAGATGACCGACCGGTTCCGCGAGTGGCGGCGGGCGGCCCGGCCCCCCGTGGTCGACCTGGTCGTCGCGCTGGGCTGCTTCCTCCTGACCTCCCCGCTGACCCTCGCGTTCGCCTACGTCGACCACGCCGCGGTCTCCTGGTCCCTCGGCGCCCTCGCGCTCTCCTGTGTGCCGCTGCTCGTCCGACGGCGCTGGCCGCTTGCCGTGGTCGCGGTGACCGTGGCCATGGCGCTGGCCCAGTTGACCCTGCCCCAGCTCCCCAGGCCGACGCCCGCCGCCACGGCCGTCGCTCTCTACACGGTGGCGATCCTCACCGGCCGGCGCAGGGCGTGGGGCGCCGGCATCCTGGCGGCGGCCGTGCTCATCACCGGGTCGCTGCTCCTCCGCCAGGGCGGCGAACAGCTTCCGCGGTCCCCCGCCCTGGCGGAGAAGCTTCCGTCGTCCCTTGCCCTGATCGCCTGGACGCTCTTGGCGGTGGCCATCGGAGACGCCGTCCGCAGCCGCCGCCAGGTGCTCGCCGCCGCCGTGGAGCGGGCCGAGCGGGCCGAGCGCACCAAGGAGGCGGAGGCCCGCCGCCGGGTCACCGCGGAACGCCTCCGGATCGCCCGGGAGCTGCACGATGTCGTGGCTCACCACATCACCCTGGTCAACGCCCAGGCAGGCGTCGCCCACCACCTCATGCGCACCGACCCCGAGCACGCCTACCAGGCGCTCGAACGGATTCGGGACACCAGCCGGGGCGCGCTGGACGAACTGCGCGCCACCGTGGGACTGCTCCGGTACGGCGAGGACCCGGTCGAGCCCCGCGAACCGGCGCCCGGACTCGCCGGTCTCGACGGTTTGCTGGACTCCTTCCGCCACTCCGGCCTCCACGTCACGCTGGAGCGCACCGGGGAACCGGGCGGGCTGTCACCGATCGCCGATCTGACGGCCTATCGGATCATCCAGGAGGCCCTGACCAACACGCACAAGCACGCCGGCCCGGCCTCGGCGCGGGTCCGTCTGGACTTCCGCACCGATGTCCTGCGGATCGCCGTCGAGGACGACGGCCGTGGCACCGCGGGAAGCGGCCGTGGCACCGGCCCCGCCGCCGCGGGCGCCGAAGGAACGCCCGAGGCCGGCACCGGCCACGGCATGATCGGTATGCGGGAACGGGCCAGGTCCGCCGGAGGTACCCTCGCCGCCGGACCGCGCCCCGGCGGGGGCTTCCGTGTCGACGCCGAACTACCGCTGCGCCCCGGCCGAAAGGGCTGACCATGACCATCCGTGTGCTGCTCGCCGACGATCAGGCCCTCCTGCGCGGCACCTTCCGGATGCTCGTCGACTCCGCCCCCGGCATGGAGGTCGTCGCGGAGGCCGCAACGGGCCGCGAGGCCGTCGACCTGGCCCGCAGCCACCGCGCCGACCTGGTGCTGATGGACATCCGGATGCCCGACCTCGACGGTCTCGCCGCGACCCGGCTGATCAGCGAGGACGAGGACCTCGCCGGTGTGAAGGTCCTGGTGCTGACCACCTTCGAGAACGACGAGTACGTCGCGGAGGCGCTCCGCGCCGGGGCGAGCGGCTTTCTCGGCAAGGGCATCAACCCGGACGAACTCCTCGACGCGATCCGGGTGGTCGCCGCCGGTGACTCCCTGCTCTCGCCGACCGCGACCAAGGCCCTGATCGCCCGTTTCCTGGCCCAGCCCGCACCACCCTCCGGACGGGCCGCGCCACCGCAGTTGGCCGCCCTCACCCCGCGGGAGCGTGAGGTGGTCACCCTGGTCGCCGCCGGCCTGTCCAACGACGAGATCGCCGAGCGCCTCTTCGTCACCCCGCTCACCGCCAAGACCCACGCGAACCGCGCGATGACCAAGCTGGGCGCCCGTGACCGGGCCCAACTCGTGGTCATCGCCTACCAGACGGGACTGGCTCGGCCCGACGGGGGATGACCTCCGGCACCGGATTGCCGGGGGCTCCGACCGGTTGGTGACCACTGCTCAGTTCGCTTGCTGTGGGCTGACCTTGTGGGGTCGGGGCGGCGCCGGCCGGACGTGGGAAAAGCCGGTCGGGGTGGGGGTGGGGTTTCTATGATTGGGGTGGGAATTCGGGTGAGGGAAGGGGCCGGGGCGGGTGGAGGTCAGGCTGTCGGTCGGGGGTGGCGTGGGGGATGACGGGGAGGCCGGGGCCGCTGAGGGGGCGGTCTCGTTGTACCGGTGGCTGGTGGCCGAGCCCGAACTGCGGGGGCGGGCGCGGGTGTCGCTGGGGGCGGAGCAGCCGGAGCCGGGGCATATGGGCGGCGGGACGCTGGATCTCGTCAACGTCGTGCTCGCCAACGGCATCGCGCTGGGCAGTCTGATCACCGCGGTGGCCACCTGGCGGGGCTCGCGGCCGCGGCCGCCGCAGATCCGGCTGGAGCGGGACGGGGTGGTGGTGACGCTCCAGGACGCCTCGCCCGAGGCGGTCGAGCGGGTTCTGCGGGTCTGGAACGAGAGCGGTGCGCCCGCTCCGGCGCCGACGGACGGAGACAGCGAGTAGCCGTGGCGGTCTTGTCGGACCCGGCCCGCTCGGAGGCCGTACTGGTCGGCGTGCATGACTACGCCCACCTGGAGAAGCTGCCGGCGGTCGCCCGGAATCTGGAGGGGCTGCGGGACGCGCTGACCGATCCCGCGGTGTGGGGGCTGCCCGCCGAGGCGTGCACGGTGCTCTCGCAGCCCGGCAGTGCCGGGCAGGTGCTGGACACGGTGCGGGAGCGGGCCCGCAAGGCCCGTGACACCCTGCTCGTCTACTACGCCGGGCACGGTCTCACCGACCTGCACACCGACGAGCTCTACCTCGCCCTGCCCGACTCGGACCAGGAACGTGAGTACACCTCGCTGCGGTACGAGTACCTGCGCCGGGCGGTGCTGGATCAGCAGGCGGGGGCCCAGCGGACCGTGGTGATCCTCGACTGCTGTTACAGCGGCCGCGCGCTGCTGGGGCGGATGAGTGCCAGCGAGCACATCGCGGACCAGGCGGTCGTCGAGGGGACCTGCCTGCTGACGGCCTCCGCCGAGACCCGGCCCGCGCTGTCACCGCCCGGGGAGACCTATACGGCGTTCACCGGTGAGCTGATCACGACGCTGACCCAGGGGGTGCCGGACCGGCCCGATCCGCTCGACATGGACACCCTCTACCGGCACCTTCGCGGACGGCTGGCGAGCAGGTCCCGGCCGGTGCCCCAGCAGCGCAACCGCAACACCGGGGGCCGTATCGCGATCGCCCGCAACCGGGCCGTACCGGAGGGGGACGGATCGGACGGGACTGCGCCGGGCGGGGCCGGGTCGCCGTCGTTGTCCGGCCCGGAGAGTCTGGCCTCCCGGGAGAGCGAGGCCGAACGGCGGCTCGCGGAGATGGAGCGGCGCGCGGAGCGGCTGCGGCTGGAGACCGAGGCGCTGCGGGAGGAGGCGGAGCGGCGCGCCCTCCAGACGGTGGAGACCGCGCAGCGGCTGGCGAACGCCCTGGCCGCCTCCGCCGACCCGGCCTTCCAGCCGGTCTGGTTCGCCGTGCCGGCCACGCGGCCGCTCATGGGACAGGACGGCTCCCTGGAGCCGGCGGGGGAGCTGGTGCCGGGGATCTGGTACCTCGCCGTCGAGCAGCGGGGCAAGGCCCTCGTGGTGCAGACCGAGGAGGGGAACCGGGGGCTGCTGCTGGACGCGGAGGGGATCGAGCGCGGGTACTACATCGACTTGGGGCCGGGCGCCGGGGCGCCGGGTTTCGAGCCGTTCTGGTTCGCCGTCCCGGAGGCCCGCGAACTCGTGCGTGAGGACGGCTCCCGGCCCCGGAAGGCGGTGGCGGAGCTGGTGCCGGGCGTCTGGTACCTCGCTGTCGGGCAGCGCGAGGGGGCCCTCGTCGCGCGGACCGAGGACGGCCGCCGGGGACTGCTGCGTGACACGGACGGCATCCAGCACGGGGGCAGTGACGTGGCGGAGAGCGCGGCCCGGGAGACCCTGCGCAAGGCCAAGAGCCTGGCCGGGGCCGTGTCGTCCGCCCCGGAACCGGACTTCCAGCCGTTCTGGTTCGCCGTCCCTGCGCCCCGCGAGATCCTGAGCCCGGACGGCTCCCTGGAGCCGGTGGCCGAACTGGCGCCCGGCACCTGGTACCTCGCCGTCGAGCAGCGCGGAACGGCGCTCCTGGCGCAATGCCAGGACGGACGGCGGGGGTTGCTGCTCGACACGGAGGGCATCCAGCGGGGTTGAGGCGGCGCCGGCGGTGGCGCCGGTCGTTGGGCGCTGGGTGTGGGGCCGTCGTGTGGCGTGGCGGGGCCTGGGCGTCCGTAGGCCGGGTCAGAGAGTGGCGTCCAGTACGGGGGTCAGGTGGTCGCGTACGTGCCGCGCTGTGTGGAGGGCGTCGCGCCCGGCGACGTCCACGGGGAGGACGTGCCACGGGGTGGCGGCCAGCAGGCGGCGGGTCAGGGCGGTTTCGTGGCGCAGGTGGGCGGCGGCCGAGGGGAGGTCGTGGACGGAGCGGGTGCCGGGCGAGGCGGCCAGCTTGCTGAGGAACCATTCCTCCCAGCCGGGGCCCTCGCGGTCGACGGCGCGCCGGAGGGCGGTCGCGGGGTCGTCCTGGACGTAGACCACGGTCACCCGGGCCGGTTCGACGGCGGTGGCCAGCTCGCGCAGGAACCGGGCGATGGCGGGCTCGTCATGCCCCCAGGTCACCAGGGACGGGATGAAGGGGAGCAGGGCGTCGGTGACCAGGACGTCGACGCCCGCGGCGCGGGACTCGGTGACGTAGGCGCGGGTGGCCGCGATCAGGGTCTCGGGGCGGACGCTGTGGGCGCCGTCGGCGAACTCCTCGGCAACGGGGCGGAAGGCGGGCCGGGTGAGGATGTCGGCCTCCTCGAAGTGGTCGACGGCGGCTCCGCTGCCCCTCGTCCAGTCGGCCAGGGAACGGCAGAGGGTCGACTTGCCGACCCCGGGGCTGTTGCCGGCGACCGCGATCAGGTGGAGGGGGCGTGCCGGGTGAGGGGATTCTGCGGGGGTTGCGGTGGATGTGGGCTGTGTGGGCCGCGTGGGATGGGTTGGGGTCATGGCGCCAGTTTGCCAAAAATGGGGTCAACGGGGCTGTGTTGACCGGAAGTTGGGGCGTGAGGGGTGGGGCGGGCGGAAAACGATTAGGTATTGGTGGAGGAGTCGCGTAGTGTTCATTTCACCGACGCGGGGTGGAGCAGCTCGGTAGCTCGCTGGGCTCATAACCCAGAGGTCGCAGGTTCAAATCCTGTCCCCGCTACTGACGCCGCAGGCCCGGTGGAAGAGATTCCACCGGGCCTGCGGCTTTTTTGTGCTGCCGTTCATCCGTGGGCCGGGGGCGGCGCGGCCGTGTAGTGGACGGCCGGGCCGGTGCGGGGCGGGGGCAGCTGGGCCAGGTCGGGATGGAGGAGCAGCTCGTCGTCGTAGTCGCCGCCGTTCTGGTGGCGGAACGGGAGCGGCTCCGTGGTGGGGAGGGCGCGCAGCCGCTCGCGCAGGCGGGTGGCGGCGGTCGCGTACGCGGTCGGGGTGGTGCGGTCCGCGCCGGGGATCAGCAGGGGCGGGACGACGGACATCCCCGTGTACCAGAGGGTGCCGTGCTGGAGGGGGAAGAGGAGGTCGTTGAGGTCTCCGTTGACGCCGCGCGGGCCGAGGGTGGCGGCGCGGGCGCCGGCGGTGGTGATGACCATGGCGCGCTTGCCGGTGAGCCTGCCGTCGCCGTAGCGCAGGGGGCGGCCGGTGGCGGGGTCGGTGAGGCCGAAGGCGAAGCCCTTGACGAGGACGCGGTCGAACCAGCCCTTGAGGATGGCCGGCATTCCGTACCACCAGAGGGGGAACTGCACGACCAGGGTGTCCGCCCAGTCGAGTTTGTGCTGCTCGGCGCGGATGTCGGGGGCCAAGTGGCCGTCCGTGTAGGCGCGTTCCGAGGCCTCGCCGACCTTGAGGCGGTCGGCCGGGTCGTGGGCGTAGTCGGCGGCGTCGACCACCGGGTTCCACTTCATGGCGTACAGGTCGGAGACCCGGTGCTGGTGTCCCTGGGCGTCGAGGGCGCGCAGGCCCTCGTCCTTGAGGGCGCTGCTCAGGGAGCGCTGGTCGGGGTGGGCGAACAGCCAGAGGACCTTCATGGCGTCCACCCTGCGCGGGTGCGGGCGTCCGGACGAGTGGCCCGATGGTCATAGTGTGCAAGGATCGGGCCATGGGTGTCAGGGAGAGTGGCGGCGGGAGCGGTGGGGGTGGCGCGGCCGGGCCGGGGCGCGGGCGGCACCGGGTCGTGGTGCTGGTGCGGGACGGGATGCTGCCGATCGAGGTGGGCATCGTGCACCGGATCTTCGGGGAGGCCCGGTCGGCGGCCGGGGAGCGGCTGTACGAGCTGGTGACCTGCGCGCTGGAGCCCGGCGAGGTGCGTACGGACACGGATTTCACGGTGAATGTCGCGCACGGCCCGGAGGCGCTCGCGGAGGCCGACACCGTGGTCGTGCCGGCGTCCGGGGCGGACTACGAAGCCGGTGCGGAGCGGAGCGCCGGGCGGCTGACTCCGGCGCTGGCCGGGGCGCTGCGGCGGATCAGGCCCGGGACGCGGATCGCGTCGACCTGCACGGGGGCGTTCGTGCTGGCCGCGGCCGGGCTGCTGGACGGGCGGCGGGCCACCACCCACTGGCGGTCGGTGGAGGACTTCCGGCAGCTGTTCCCGGCGGTCGAGCTGGACCCCGACGTGCTGTACACGGACGAGGGCGGGGTGCTGACGGCGGCCGGGGTCGCCTCCGGGATCGATCTGTGTCTGCACATGGTCCGGTGCGACCACGGGGCGGCGGTGGCCAACGATGTGGCGCGGCGGACGGTCGTGCCGCCACACCGGGAGGGCGGGCAGGCGCAGTACATCCGGCGGCCGGTGCCGGAGCCGCAGATCTCGTCCACCGGGGTGGCGCGGGCCTGGGCGCTGGAGCATCTGGACCGGCCGCTGAGCCTGCGGGAGCTGGCGGCGCGGGAGTCGATGAGCGTACGGACCTTCACCCGGCGGTTCCGGGAGGAGGCCGGTGTCTCGCCGCTCCAGTGGCTGACGCGGCAACGCATCGAGCGGGCACGGCAGTTGCTGGAGGAGACGGACCTGACGGTGGACCGGATCGCGGCGGAGGCGGGCTTCGGGACGGCGGCCTCGCTGCGGCAGCATCTGCAGTCGGCGCTGGGGGTGTCGCCGCGCGCCTATCGGAGCACGTTTCGGGGGCCGGGGGGTGGGGGCGTGGACGGGTTGGTGGCTTGAGGGGGCCGTTGTTGAGGAGAGGTGTTGAGGTGGGGCTCTGGGGGCCGGTGAGGTGCGGGGCGTGGTCGGCGGGCTGAAGGGCGTGCCGGGCGCCGGGGCCGGGCGGGTGGCGTTGTCAGTGGGTGGTCGTACGCTGGCGGTGTGTGGCGATGTACGGGACCGCGCTGGTCGGGTGGCGGGTCGGGGCCGGAGGGGCGGTTCGGGCAGCGGCTCGGCTGGTATTGCGCCGAGCGGGGCGAGGCGCGGGTGAGTCCGCTCCCCGCGGGCAAGCAGCTGGCCTTCGCCGCGCGGGGTGAGCGGCTGTGTCTGGGGGTGTGGCGGGCCGGCCGCTGGATCGTGTGCCCGTACGGGGCGGTGCTCGACGGGGCGAGCGCCAGGGACCAGTGTGCGCGGTGCGCCCAGTTGGACCGGTCGCGTTCGGTGGCCGCGGACACCATGGCCGACGATCCGCGTCCGTACGCCGTCTATCTCGCCTACTTCGGCCCCGGCCTGCTCAAGGTGGGGATCACGGCCGCCGAGCGCGGCCCGGCCCGGCTGGTGGAGCAGGGGGCGGTGGCGTACGCCTGGCTGGGCCGGGGGCCGTTGATGGCGGCGCGGCGGGCGGAGGCGCTGCTGGGGAGCGCGCTGGCGGTGCCCGACCGGTTCACGAAGGCGGCCAAGCGGGCGGCGCGCGGGGCGCTGCCGCCGCTGCCGGAGCGGGCCGACGAGTTGGCTCAACTACACGGCGCCGCGAAGGGGTTGGCGGGCTGGCCGGAGACGCTGGAGCCGGTGGAGTTCGCCTGCGCCGACCATGCGGAGCTGTTCGGGCTCGACCGGATTCCGGGGGAGGTGGCGGAGCTGGGCGGGATGACGCCCGGGGCGGAGATCGTGGGGGAGGTGCTGACCGGGGTGGGGGCCGATGTGTATCTGCGGTTGGCTGGGGGCGGGGTTGCCGGTGGCAGTGGCAGTGGCAGTGGCAGTGGTGGTGCCGGGGCCGAGGGCGGGAGCGGGCGCGGCGTCGGGGAGGGGGACGCGGCCGGGGGTGGGGTCGCGGTGCTGGATGCGCGGCTGTTGTCGGGGTGGGTGCTGGGGGCCGCCGTGGGGCGGGTGACGACGGTGCCGGTGCGGGCCGCGGTGCGCGGGGCGGGGGACGGGGCGCGGGAGGGGGCCGGCGGGCAGGAGGGGTTGTTCTGAGGGGGTGGGGGCGTTTGGATGGTGCGTGCAGGTAGTGGGTGGGCCGGTGTGGCTCAGCGGGCTGTGTGGGCCTGCCACGGCCGGGTGGTGCCGGTCGGTGCCGCGTCGCCTGGCGCGTACCGGTTCGTGCCGTAGGGGCGGGGCCGTAGGGGGGAGGCCGTAAGGGCCGGACCCTGAGGGCGGACGGTGAGGGAGGGGCCCTGGTGGCGGACGGGGACGAGCGGGTCGGCGCGTTCTGGCGGGAGTTGGGGCTGCCGGGGCTGATCGACGTGCATACGCACTTCATGCCCGAGCGGGTGATGGCGAAGGTCTGGGCGTACTTCGACGCGGCCGGTCCCCTGGTGAACCGGGAGTGGCCGATCGCCTACCGGTACGAGGAGGACCAGCGGCTGGCGGTGCTGCGCGGCTTCGGCGTACGCGCCTTCACCTCGATGATCTATCCGCACAAGCCGGGGATGGCACGGTGGCTGAACGGCTGGGCGGCCGACTTCGCGTCCCGTACGCCGGACTGCCTGCGGACCGCGACGTTCTTCCCGGAGGACGGCGCGGCGGAGTACGTGCGCGCCGAACTCGCCGACGGGGCCCGGGTCTTCAAGGCGCATGTGCAGGTGGGCGGGTACGACCCGGCCGGTGCGCTGCTCGACCCCGTGTGGGGCGCCCTGGCCGAGGCCGGGGTGCCGGTCGTCACCCACTGCGGGTCCGGCCCGGTGCCGGGCAAGCACACCGGGCCCGAACCGATCGCCCGGCTGCTGGCCCGCCACCCCCGGCTGCGGCTGATCATCGCGCACCTGGGGATGCCGGAGTACGCCGACTTCCTGGACCTCGCGCAGCGCTATCCGGGTGTGTACCTCGATACGACCATGGCGTTCACGGACTTCGCCGAGCGGGACGCGCCGTTCCCGCGGGCGGAACGCGGCCGGCTCAGGGACCTCGGCGAACGGGTGCTGTTCGGCAGCGACTTCCCCAACATCCCCTACGGGTACGCCCATGCCCTGGAGGTGCTGGCCGGGCTGGAGCTGGGGGACGACTGGCTGCGCGGGGTCTGTCACGGGAACGCGGCGCGGCTGTTCGGCGTGTGAGCGGGGCGGCCACGGCCGCGGCCGCGGTGGCGGTCGGCGGGCGGGCCGCCGTCAGGGTGTCGTGAGCGGGGTGGCGGCCGCGGCCAGATGAGCCATTGCCGCGCCCAGGTCGGCGAGCGTGGCCTCGTCCGTCACGCGTTCCGTGGTGGGGTCGATCTTCGGGCCGATGGCGGGGATCTCGCGGCAGGCGCCCGTCACGACCTCGCCGGTCATCATCCGCAGCACCTCGCGGAGCTGGGCGTTGGCGTGGTCACCGCCGCTGGGGGACGGCGAGGCGGTGATCACCGCGACCGGCTTGCTGACGCATTCGCCGCTGCTGACCAGCCAGTCGAGCGCGTTCTTGAGGGCGCCGGGGACCCCGTGCGCGTATTCGGGGCTGACGACCAGCAGGGCGTCGGCGGCCGCGACGGCGGTGCGCAGGGCGGCGACCGGGGCGGGGGGCGTGGCGCCCTCGCCGTCCAGATCGGGGTTGAAGTGCGGGAGCCCGCCGATGTCCGCGGTGGCGGAAGGGCCGTCCCAGAAGGTGAGCGCGGAGCGCAGCACCGCACCGTTGGAGGAGCGCGCACGCAGACTGCCGGAGAGGGCGATGAGTCTCATGGGGCCGACGGTACGTGGCGACCGGGGCGGGGTGCGGCGGCGCGTGGGCGGACGGGTGCGGTGAGTCGGACGTGAGGTGGGGCGCGGGGGCTTTGGGTGGGTGCGACCGCCGCGGGTGCGGGAGCCGGAGGTGGTGCCTGAGGGAAGGAAAGTGCTGGTCAGAGCGATTGTCAGTGGTGGGTGCGATGCTTAAGAAGTGGTGATCGACCTGGACCGCGCGGGGGGCGGCCCAGGTCGGTCCACACCGGTCGGACACGGGGGAGGGGGAAGGAAAGGGGGCCACAGAGCATGGCGGATTCTCAGGAGATTCACAGGAAGCCGCAAGGGAGCTTTCACGGCGGGCGGTCAGGCTCCCGGCATGACCGTGACTTCCTCGTCCTCAGCGTCGTTTCGTATGCCGGCTCCGGCGTCGTCCTCCAGGGGCGCGCCCGGTAAGCAGCCGGAGCTGTTGCGGCCCGACGGCAGTCCCGTACGGGTGCTGGTCGTGGACGACGAGTCCTCGCTCGCCGATCTGTTGTCGCTGGCGCTGCGCTACGAGGGCTGGGACATCCGCGCGGAGGGGGACGGCGCCGGTGCGCTGCGCTGTGCCCGTAGTTGGCGGCCGGACGCGGTGCTGCTCGATGTGATGCTGCCGGACATGGACGGGCTGACCGTGCTCGGGCGGCTGCGGCGTGAACTCCCGGACGTACCGGTGCTGTTCCTCACCGCCAAGGACGCGGTCGAGGACCGGATCGCCGGACTGACGGCGGGTGGCGACGACTACGTCACCAAGCCGTTCAGCCTCGAAGAGGTGGTGGCCAGGCTGCGGGGGCTGCTGCGCCGGGCCGGGGCGGCGGCGGCGCGCAGCGAATCGCGGTTGACGGTGGGTGATCTGGTGCTCGACGAGGACAGCCACGAGGTGTGGCGGGACGGCCAGGAGATCCATCTGACGGCCACCGAGTTCGAGCTGCTGCGCTATCTGATGCGCAATCCACGGCGGGTGCTGAGCAAGACCCAGATCCTCGACCGGGTCTGGAGCTATGACTTCGGCGGGCAGGCCAACGTCGTGGAGCTGTACATCTCGTATCTGCGGCGGAAGATCGACGTGGGGCGGGCGCCGATGATCCACACCCGCCGGGGTGCGGGTTATCTGATCAAGCCGGGTGGGTAGCGGGCGATGAGTGGGAAGCCCGCCCCTAGAACCGTTCCGGGACCCGTCCCGGGGCCCGCTCCGGCCAAGGCCGCCGAGCCGCCCCAGCCGCCCGAGCGGTCCGTGCCGCTCGGGCCGCTCGGGCCGTCCGAGCGATCCGAGCTGTCCGAGCCGCCCCAGCAGCCCGCAGCGGCCCGTGCCCCCCGTCGCCGGTGGTCGCTGCGGACGCGGCTCGTGGTGTCGGCGGTGGCCCTGATCGCCGTCGTCGGTGCCGTCATCGGGACGGTGACGACCATCGCCCTGTACTCCTACATGCAGGGGGAGTTGGACGTACGGCTGCGGGATTCCGTGCACCGTGCCCAGTTCGTGCGTCCCCATGACCCCATGCCGCCCCAGGACGGTCTGGAATTCGTGGCGATGGGTGGCCAGCCGCTCGGGTCGGTGGGCGGGCGGGTCGGGCCCGACGGGACGGTCACGGACGGTGCGAAGCTGGACAACCCGACCGGACGGATGCCCGAGGACCGGTTGGCGAAGCTGACCCGCGCGCAGGTCAGGGCGCTGAACTCGGTTCCGCGGGACGGCCGTCCGCACACCGCCGAGCTGCCCGGACTCGGTGACTACCGGGTCGCGTCCGCCAAGGGCGACCGCCCTCTGGTGCTCGGCATGCCGCTCACCGATGTCCAGAAGACCGTCGGCCGGCTCGTCCTCATCGAGGCCTGTGTGACGGCCGCCGGGCTGGCCGCGGCCGGGCTCGCGGGATCGGCCATGGTCGGCATCGCGCTCCGCCCGCTGCGCCGGGTCGCCGCGACCGCCACCCGTGTCTCCGAACTCCCGCTCCATCAGGGCGAGGTGGCGCTGCATGTCCGGGTCCCGGCGTCCGAGTCGGACGGGCGTACGGAAGTGGGGCAGGTCGGGGCGGCGCTGAACCGGCTGCTGGGGCACGTCGGTTCGGCGCTCGCGGCCCGGCAGGAGAGCGAGACCCGGGTGCGGCGGTTCGTCGCCGACGCCAGCCATGAGCTGCGTACCCCGCTCGCGTCGATCCGCGGCTACGCCGAGCTGACCCGGCGCGGGCGGGAACAGCCCGGACCGGAGACCCGGCACGCCCTGGGGCGGATCGAGTCGGAGGCCGAGCGGATGACGGGGCTGGTGGAGGACCTGCTGCTGCTCGCCCGGCTGGACTCCGGGCGCCCGCTCGCGTACGCGCGCACCGATCTGTCGCCGCTGGTGGTCGACGCGGTGAGCGACGCGCGGGTGGCCGGTCCCGGTCACCGGTGGCGGCTGGAGCTGCCCGAGGAGCCGGCGCTGGTGTACGGCGATGCCGGACGGTTGCACCAGATTCTGGTGAACCTGCTGGCCAATGCGCGTACGCATACGCCGGAGGGGACCACGGTGACGGCTCGGGTGCGTGCGGTCGCGGGCGGGGCCGCCGAGGCCGCCGGGGGCGCCGGGGGCGGCGGGGCCGTTCGTGGCGCGGCCGCCGGGGCCGTGGAGCTGGAGGTTCAGGATGACGGGCCGGGTATTCCGGCGGAGTTGCTGCCGCATGTCTTCGAGCGATTTGCCCGGGGGGATGCGTCGCGGTCGCGGGGCGCTGGGAGTACGGGGTTGGGGCTTGCGATTGTGCAGGCGGTGGTGGCTGCGCATGGTGGGACGGTGCGGGTTGGGAGTGTGGTGGGGCGGACCGTCTTCTCGGTGACGTTGCCGTCTGTGGGCGTGGGTCCGCTGCGCGGGGCTGTCGGGGTGCGGTGACGGGCCTCCGGGGCAGGGGTGTGGGACTGCTTCGCTTTACGTCCCACACCCCTGCCCCTCCGGCCCGTCCCCTCCCGTTGGGGGGTGGGAAAACGGTGGGTGGTGGCGTACGCCGGTGGGCCCGTGCACCCCGTTGAACGCAGAGAGCAGCCCGCGCCCCAGAGGCAGCCCCCGTACAGCTGAGGCAGCCCCCGCGCCCCAAAGACAGCCCCGCGGCCCAAAGACAGCCCCGCGAGAAACACCCCACCCCAGGTCACACCCCCCCGGCCCCCGCCCCCCGCCCCCGGGGCACTCACAGCCCGGACACAGGCACAGCACACTGCCGTGACAGCGGGGATGGTGACTGTCGTCCTATGACGACGACACAGCCGGCCCGCGCTCCGCTGGGCTCCCTGCCGCCGCGTGAGCATCTGCGGCTCGGTCAGATCGCGACCGTTCTCGATGTGGTGATCCCCGTCTACAACGAGGAGCGCGACCTCGAAACCTGTGTGCGGCGGTTGCGTGAGCACCTCGCCCGGACCTTTCCGTACGGCTTCCGGATCACCATCGCGGACAACGCGAGTACGGACCGGACGCCGGAGGTCGCCGCGCGGCTCGACGAGGCGCTCGACGAGGTCACCGCGGTGCGGCTGGAGCAGAAGGGGCGCGGGCGGGCGCTGCGCACCGTCTGGTCGCTCTCCGAGGCGCCGGTGCTGGCCTATATGGACGTCGATCTGTCCACCGACCTCAACGCGCTGCTGCCGCTGGTGGCGCCGCTGATCTCCGGGCACTCGGACCTGGCGATCGGCTCCCGGCTCAGCCGCAGCGCGCGGGTGGTGCGGGGGCCGAAGCGGGAGTTCATCTCGCGGACGTACAACCTCATCCTGCGGGGCTCGCTCGCCGCCCGGTTCTCCGACGCGCAGTGCGGGTTCAAGGCGATCCGCGGCGAGGTCGCCGCGCGGCTGCTGCCGATGGTCGAGGACACCGGATGGTTCTTCGACACCGAGCTGCTGGTGCTCGCGGAGCGGGCCGGGCTGCGGATTCACGAGGTGCCGGTGGACTGGGTCGACGACCCGCACAGCACCGTGCAGCTGGTGCGGACGGCCACCGACGACCTCAAGGGCGTGTGGCGGGTGGGGCGGGCGCTGGCGACCGGCGGGCTGCCGCTGGACCGGCTCGCCCGGCCGTTCGGGGACGATCCGCGGGACCGTGAGCTGGCCGGTGTGCCCGGCGGGCTGGCCCGTCAGCTGGTCGGTTTCTGCGTCGTCGGCGGGCTGAGCACCCTGCTCTACCTCGCCCTCTTCTCCTTCTTCCGCCTCGGCACGGGCGCCCAACTGGCCAACGCGGCCGCGCTGTTGCTGTCGGCGCTGGCCAATACGGCCGCCAACCGGCGGCTGACCTTCGGGGTGCGCGGCCGGCGCCGGGCGGTCCGCCATCAGGCCCAGGGCCTGGTGGTCTTCGCCATCGGACTGGTGCTGACCAGCGGCTCCCTCGCCGCCCTCGAAGCGGCCGGCGGCACCGCCTCGCACGGCACCGAACTCGCGGTGCTGGTGGCCGCCAACCTCGCGGCGACGGTGCTGCGGTTCCTGCTCTTCCGCGCCTGGGTCTTCCCGGACCGCGACCGGCGGGACGAAGGCGCCGCCCCGGCGCACCCCTCGTACGACAACGATCTCACCAGGAGCACTCGATGACCCCGCAGCACCGGCCCGGCACACCCGCCCCGCCGCCGACCACCGCACAGGGGAGCGCGCCGGCCGCGGCCGACGAGCCCCCGGCGCCCCTGGCACCGGCGCCGGCCGCGCGCTGGGAGCGGCCCACACTGCTGGCGTTGCTGCTGGTCACCGCGGTGCTCTACCTCTGGAGCCTGTCCTCCTCCGGGTACGCCAACCAGTTCTACTCGGCCGCCGTACAGGCCGGCAGCGAGAGCTGGAAGGCCTTCTTCTTCGGCTCGTCCGACGCCGCGAACGCCATCACCGTCGACAAGCCGCCGGCCGCGCTGTGGCCGATGGCGCTGTCCGTACGGCTCTTCGGGCTCAGCTCGTGGGCGGTCCTGGTGCCCGAGGCGCTCATGGGCGTGGCGGCGGTCGGGGTGCTCCACGGGGCCGTACGGCGGCGGTTCGGCGCGGGGGCGGGGCTGCTGGCGGGCGCGACGCTGGCGGTGACGCCGGTCGCGGCGCTGATGTTCCGGTTCAACAACCCCGATGCGCTGCTGTGCCTGCTGATGGTCTGCGCGGTCGCCTGTGTCCTGCGCGCCCTGGAGCGCGGCCGGACGAAGTGGCTGGTGCTGGCCGGGGTCTGCTTCGGGCTCGGCTTCCTCACCAAGACGCTGCAGGCGTGGCTGATCCTGCCACCGCTCGCCGTCGTCCACGCCTGCTGTGCGCCGGTCGCGCTGCGCCGGCGGTTCGGTCAGCTGCTGCTCGCCGGGCTGGCGCTCGTGGTGTCCGGCGGCTGGTGGGTGGCGCTCGTCGAGCTGTGGCCGGCCGCCTCGCGCCCGTACATCGGCGGGTCGCAGGGCAACAGCTTCCTGGAGCTGACCTTCGGCTACAACGGCTTCGGGCGGATCACCGGCAACGAGAAGGGCAGCGTCGGGGGCGGCGGCCGTCCCGGTGGCGGCGGTGGCGGCTGGGGCGAGACCGGGATCACCCGGCTGTTCTCCTCCGACATGGGTGGGCAGATCTCGTGGCTGCTGCCCGCGGCGCTGATCCTGCTGGTCGCGGCGGTGGCGGTGCTGTGGCGGGCGCGGCGTGCGGTGGCCGCCGAACAGGCCGCTCAGCGCACGGAGTTCCTGGTCTGGGGCGGCGCGCTGCTGATGACCTTCACGACCTTCAGCTTCATGTCCGGGATCTTCCACCAGTACTACAACATCGCGCTGGCCCCGTATGTCGCGGCGCTGGTCGGGATGGGGGCGGCGCTGTTGTGGCGGCGCGGCGGTCGGCTCGCGGCGTACGTCCTGGCCGGGACGGTGGCGGTGACCGCCGGATGGTCGTTCGTGCTGCTGAACCGCTCCCCGGAGTGGCTGCCGTGGCTGCGCTGGACGGTGGCTGCGCTCGGCCTGCTCGCGGCGCTGGGACTGCTGCTGTCGGCGCGGAAGGGGGCGGCGGCACCTAAGGAGGCGGCGGCGCAGGAGGAGGCGGCGGCCGCGGAGGGGGCGGTGGCTCCGGACGGGGCACCCGCCGTGGACGGGGCGCCCGTGGCCGGTGGCGCGCCGGTGCGGGCGGGACGGCGGCTCGCGGTGGTCGCGGCCGGGCTCGGGGTGGTGACGGCGCTGGCCGGTCCGGTGGCGTACACGCTCGACACGGTCAACACGGCCAAGGGCGGGTCCATCGTCACGGCCGGTCCCACGGTGCGCGGCGGTATGGGCGGGCCCGGCGGCCGGTTCCCGGGCGGCGGGATGCCCGGCCGCAACGGCGGCGCCCCGGGCGGTGCACTCGGCGGCGCTCCGGGCGCGGGCCAGGGCCAGGGCGCCGGCCAGGGCCAGGGCCGGCCCCCGGGCGGCCCGCAGGGCACCAACCCGGGCCAGAACCAGGGCCAGAAGCAAGGCCAGAACCAGGGCCGGAACCAGCACAGTGCCCAGGGGTGGCCCGGGGGCCGGGGTGGCTTCCCCGGCGGTATGGGCCGCTCCGGTGAGGGCGGCGGCCGGATGGGCGGTATGGGCGGGCTGCTCAACGGCGCCAAGGTGAGTGACCGGGCCAAGGCGCTGCTGGCGAAGGACGCGGACGACTACACCTGGGCCGCCGCGGCCATCGGCTCCCAGACCGCCGCGAGCTACCAACTCGCCACCGAGAAGCCGGTGATGGCGATCGGCGGCTTCAACGGGAGCGACCCCTCGCCGACCCTCGCCCGGTTCAAGGAGTACGTCGCGGACGGAAAGATCCACTACTTCGTCGCGGGCGGACGTCGCGGCCCCGGTGGCAACGGGGGCGACGCCTCGGAGATCTCGGCCTGGGTGACGAAGACCTTCGAGAAGGTCACCGTCGGCGACGCCACCTTCTACGACCTGACCGCCCGGAAGACGTGACGGGGGGCGCCACCAAGTGATCCGGGCGGGGCGCGCCCGGCAGCCAGACGCGGGCGGGGCTCGCCCCCCGGCAGCCGCGCCCCGCCGGGACACGTCCCCCGTCCGGCCGAAAACGAAATGTACGGCGTATAGCGCTCCCTGTACGGTGTAAGTCAACGCCCACACCGGACAGGGAGCCCATATGTCCCCCGTGGCCTCCGACGCCACCACCACACTCCAGCCGCCGGGCCGGACCGCCGCCCGCTGGCTGATCCTGGCCGTCATCTGCCTCGCCCAGCTGACGGTCATCCTCGACAACACCGTCCTCAACGTCGCCATCCCCTCGCTCACCGGGGACCTGGGCGCGAGCACCGCCGACGTGCAGTGGATGATCAACGCCTACGCACTGGTCCAGTCGGGCCTGCTGCTCACCGCGGGCAACGCCGCGGACCGCTACGGCCGCAAGAAGATGCTCGCCGTCGGCCTGGTGCTGTTCGGTGCCGCCTCGCTCGGCGCCGCCCTCGCCCAGTCCCCCGGCCAGCTCATCGCCGCCCGCGCCGGGATGGGCGTCGGCGGCGCGCTGCTGGTGACCACCACCCTCGCCGTCGTCATGCAGATCTTCGACGACGAGGAGCGCCCCCGGGCGATCGGCATCTGGAGCTCGGTCAACTCGCTCGGCTTCGCCGCCGGACCGCTGATCGGCGGTGCGCTGCTCGACCACTTCTGGTGGGGCTCGCTGTTCCTCGTCAACCTCCCGGTCGCGGTGCTGTCGCTGGCCGCCGTCCTCACCCTGGTCCCCGAGTCCGCGAGCGGCGGCGGGCCCGGCACGCGCCCGGCCGGGGCGACGCCCGTGGACCTCCCGGGTGCCCTGCTGTCCATGATCGGCATGGTCGGGGTGGTCTTCGCGATCATCTCCGGGCCGGTCACCGGCTGGCTGTCCGGGCGGGTGCTGGTCTCCGCCGCCATCGGCCTCATCGGTCTCGCGGCCTTCGTGCTGTGGGAGCTGCGCGTCCCGTATCCGATGCTGGACATGCACTTCTTCCGCAACCGCCGGTTCATCGGGGCCGTCTCCGGCGGCATCCTCGTCGCCTTCGGCATGGGCGGCTCGATGTTCCTGCTCACCCAGCATCTGCAACTGGTCCTCGGCTACGGCCCGCTGGACGCCGGACTGCGGATGGCGCCGCTCGCCGTCACCGTCATCCTGATCAACTTCACCGGGCTGAGCGCGCGGCTGCTGCCCAGGCTCGGCACCCCCGGCATGATCGTCTCGGGGATGTCGCTGCTCGCGGCCGGTCTCGCCGCCATCTCCCTGCTCGGCGGCGACAGCTACAGCGGCATGCTGACCGGCCTGATCGTGATGGGCGTCGGGGTCGCCTTCGCCATGCCGACCATGGCCAACGCCATCATGTCCGCGATCCCGCCGGCCAAGGCCGGGGTGGGGGCGGGCGTCAACGGCACGCTGATGGAGTTCGGCCAGGGGCTCGGCGTCGCCGTCCTCGGCGCGGTCCTCAACTCCCGCTTCGTCGCGCTGCTTCCGCTGGCCGCCGCCGGTGCCGGCTCGCTGCCCGCGGCGCTCGCCCGGACCCGTACGGACGCCGAACGGGCCGCCGTGCACGACGCCTTCGCCGCCGGTATCGGCACCAGTCAGCTGGTCGGCGCGGCCGCGGTGCTCCTCGGCGGGCTGGTCGCCGCCGTCCTGCTGCGCCGGGCGGAGCGCACCGGCCAGGACACCGCGGCACCGGCCCCCTCCTCAGGTGCGGAACCGGCGGCCGCCGCGGCGGAATAGCATCGGCGGGGACATGATCGTGAACGGCGGGTGCCGACGGCGCGTATGACACCCGTACGCGCCGTCCACCGGACACGACGCCGCACACGACACCGACGACGACACCCAGGACGTCGAAGACGCTCAGGGCAGGGAGGGGCGCCATGGCAGCGACGGACGGCCGTACCGGAAAGCGGCCGAACAGCGTCTGGCTGACCGAACGCCCCCCGCTCAAGCGGAAGGCGGACCAGCCGGCCGGACTCGACCGCGACAAGATCGTCGCGGCGACGGTCCGGCTGCTGGACGCCGAGGGCCTGGCGAAGTTCTCCATGCGCCGGCTCGCCGCCGAGCTGGGCGTCACCGCGATGTCCGTCTACTGGTACGTCGACACCAAGGACGACCTGCTGGAACTCGCCCTGGACCACGTCATGGGCGAGATGCGGCTGCCGGACGAGGCCGACACCGGCCGGGACTGGCGGGACCATCTGCGCTCACTGGCCCACGAGTACCGCACCCTGCTGACCGGCCACGCCTGGGTGGCCCGGCTGCTGGGCACGTACATCAACATCGGCCCGCACTCGATCGCCTTCTCCAACGCCAGCATGCGGGTGATGAAGGAGAGCGGGCTGTCGCTCCAGCAGATCACCGGCGGGCTGTCCGCCGTCTTCCAGTTCGTCTACGGCTTCGCGACCATCGAGGGCCTGTTCAACGCCCGTTGCGAGGAGGCGGGGATGCCCGTCGACGACTACTTCCAGCAGGTGCTGGCCTCGGTCCGGAACCGTCCGGAGTTCGCGGAGACGGTGGAGAACTCCACCAAGGTCATGGAGGCCCGCGGCGGAAGCACCGTACGGGAGATGCGCGACCGCGACTTCGCGTTCGCCCTCGACCTCCAGATCGCCGGGATCGAGGCGATGCGGGACCGGGCGGGGGAGTGACGCGCGCGGGCCCGGGGGAGACCCGGAGGCCTCACCCCGTCGGCAGGCTCTCCCCCTGCACCGCCTGGACGTCCAGCTCGACCTTCAGCGTGGTCCCGATGGCCGCGATACCGGCCGCCACGACCTGGTTGTAGTTCATCTTGAAGTCCTCGCGGCGCAGTTCCGCGGTGGCCCGGAACGCGGCGCGCACCCCGCCCCAGGGGTCGGGGCCGGTGCCGAGGTAGCTCAGCGCCAGGTCCACCGGCCGGACGACACCGTGCAGCGACAGCTCGCCGTGCACGGTCCAGCGGTCCGGCCCGGCCGGTGCCAGTCCCGTGCTGCGGTAGGTGATCTCCGGGTACTCCTCGATGTTCAGGAAGTCCTCGGAGCGCAGATGGCCGTCCCGCATCCCGTTGCCGGTGTCGATGGAGGCGGCCTTGATGACGGCCTCGACCCGCGAGGCGCTGAGGTCCTCAGCGATCTCGATCCGGCCGCTGAACTCGGTGAACCGGCCGTGCACGCTGGAGATCCCCAGGTGCTGGGCGACCGCCGCCACCGTCGAGTGCATCGGGTCGATGGTCCAGGTACCGGGCGGCGGCAGCTCGGCCCCGCCCTGCCGGGCCAGGACGACGGTGCCGACGTCCATCCGGCCGCTGGCCGTCACGATCGCGCTGGAGGCGGCCGGTGCGTAGCCGACGGCCGTCACGATGACCGTGTACGGGCCGGCCGGCAGCGGCTCCGCGCTGCGGAGGGTGCCCTCGTCGTCCGCCGAGGCCCGCAGCACCTGCGCGCCGGTCATGTCGGTGACGGTCAGTACGGCGTGCTGGACCGCCCAGCCGTCCCGTGTGCGGACCTGGGCCCTCAGTCCCGCAGCTCCCGCGCCCGTCGAAGTCATTGCCTCTCCCGTTTGTTGCCTGGTGGTGTCCCCGTGCTCCCGGGGTCCCCGTCCGAAGCGGAGCGGGGGACCCAGGAGCACGGGGGAAAGTGTGCGGGCTCCGGACGGCGGCGTGCAGGCCGTCCCCTGCCTGTGCGCAGCGCCGCCGCCGGAGCCCTGGGTCCGGTCCGGGGCGCGCCTCCGCTCAACGCGCGCGCCGGACCGGGGTATCGCTCCCGGGTGAGATCCCCGGGCCCGGGGGGTTTCAGTCCCCGGGATGCGCGAGTTCGACGTCGTAGCCGTCGACCCCGTGCGCCTCGACCGCGAGGCCGGTGGCGACGGGCGGGTAGCCGCTCGCGATGACCGTGTAGTCGCCGGCGTCCAGGTCGGTGAAGGCGTAGGCGCCGTCCTCCCCGGTCGTCGAGGTGGCCACGACATTGCCCGCCGCGTCCACCAGCGTGACCCGTGCGTCGGGCAGCGGCCGGCGGTGCGCACCGGCCCGCACGACGCCCTGCACCCGCGCGCCGGACAGCAGCTCGATCTCGATCCGGGTGGTGCCCTGGCCGCCGATCTCGACCGGCAGCGCGGCCGGGCGGTGATTCGGGGCGTTCACCGCGACGGTGAAGGTCCCGGGCGCCAGCTCGTCGAAGGCGAAGTGGCCCTCGGCGCCGGTCTTTCCGGTGGCCAGCACCTCGCCGCGGACGTCGGTGACGACGACCATCGCCCCGTCGACCGGTGCGCCGGTGGCCGCGCTGCGGACCTGGCCGCCGAGGCCGCTGGTGCCGCTGAGCAGGATGTCGTAGGCGTGCGGCGCCTCGCCGATGACGACCGTGGACGCCTGCGGCTGGTGGCCGTCGGCCGCGGCGATCAGCACGTACGAGCCGGCGCCGGGGGCGTCGAGCACGTACGAGCCGTTGGCCTGGGCGACCGCGCGGCCCAACTGCCGCCCGCCGAGCGAGATCAGCGTCACCGCGGAGCGCGGTACGGGGTTGCCCTCCGCGTTCCGGACGAAGCCGTGCACCGCGGGGCCGGACGGGATGCCGTCCCCGCCGCCGGCCGAGGCGTACGCCGCCAGCGGCCGGGTGGCCGTCGCGGCGGCCGGGCGCGCCCAGGAGGGCGTGTGCGCCGTGTCGTCCGGGGCCACCGGGGCGGCGCCCACCAGGGCGGGCTCCCGCTCCTCGGCCTGCGCCGGGATGACGGCCTCCGGGGCGGCGGCCGGGGCCTGGGCCGGGACGGCCGCGGCCTCCTCGCCCTCCGAGCTCTGGGCCAGTCCGCCACGCGTCTTCAACGCGACCTCCTTGATGAACAGGGTGAAGAGGAAGGCGAGCAGCGCACAGGGCGCCGCGTAGAGGAACACATCGCCGACACCGTGGCCGTAGGCGCTCTCCATGACGGTGCGCAGCGGCGCCGGGAGGGCGTCCAGGTCGGGGATGCCGCCGCCGCTGTTGCCGGCGCCGTGGGCGGCGGCCTTGGCGGCCTTCGGGCCGAGGTCGGCCAGCCCGTCCTTGACGTAGTGGGTGACGCGGTTGGCCAGCACCGCACCGAGGGCCGAGACACCCACCGCTCCGCCGAGGGAGCGGAAGAAGGTCACGACGGACGAGGCGGAGCCGAGGTCCTCCGGGGCCACCTGGTTCTGCGTGGCGAGCACCAGGTTCTGCATCATCATGCCGATGCCCAGGCCCATCAGCGCCATGAAGATCGCGATGTGCCAGTACTCGGTGTCGTAGCGGATGGTGCCCAGCAGACCGAGGCCCGCGGTCACCAGCACACCACCGCTGACCAGCCAGGCCTTCCACTTGCCGGTCTTGGTGATGACCTGGCCCGAGACGGTGGACGAGACGAACAGGCCACCGATCATCGGGATCGTCAGGACGCCGGACATGGTCGGCGACTCACCGCGCGCCAGCTGGAAGTACTGGCTGAAGAAGACGGTGCCGGAGAACATCGCGATACCGACGAACAGCGAGGCCACCGACGCCAGGGTGATCGTCTTGTTGCGGAACAGCCGCAACGGGATGATCGGCTCCTTGGCCTTGGTCTCGACGAAGACGAAGACCGCGCCGAGCACGACCGCGCCGCCGACCATCGCGGCGGTCTGCCACGACATCCAGTCGTACTTGTCACCGGCCAGCGTCACCCACACCAGCAGCAGCGAGACCGCCGCGCTGATGAAGAACGCGCCCGCCCAGTCGACCTTGACGCCCTCGCGCCTGACGACGGGCAGCTTCAGGGTCTTCTGCAGCACGATCAGCGCGATGATCGCGAACGGCACACCGACGTAGAAGCACCAGCGCCAGCCGAGCCAGTCGGTGTCGGTGATGACGCCGCCGAGCAGCGGGCCGCCGACGGTGGCGACGGCGAAGGTGGCGCCGAGGTAGCCGCTGTAACGCCCGCGCTCCCGCGGCGAGATCATCGCGGCCATCACGATCTGGGCCAGGGCGGACAGACCGCCCACGCCTATGCCCTGCACCACGCGGCAGGCGATCAGCATCCCGGTGTTCTGCGACAGACCCGCGACGACCGAGCCCGCGACGTAGATGACCAGCGCGACCTGCACCAGCAGCTTCTTGCTGAACAGGTCCGAGAGCTTGCCCCACAGCGGGGTGGTCGCGGTCATCGCCAGCAGCGAGGCGGTGACCACCCAGGTGTAGGCGCTCTGCCCGCCGTCGAGGTCATGAATGATCTCCGGCAGCGCGTTGGAGACGATCGTCGACGACAGAATGGCGACGAACATGCCGAGCAGCAGCCCGGACAGCGCCTCCATGATCTGACGGTGCGTCATCGGGGCTCCGTCGGAGGCGTGCTGTCCGCCCCCGTGTCTGGCGTGGCCGCCCCGCACACCGGCTGGTGTGGTCGTAGCCATGTAGTTCCTTTTCATCCTGCGGGTGTACGGGTGGGGTCGTGATGTGCCCGGGGACGGCAGTCGCCGAAGCTCGTGCGGAGCCTGGCGAGGAGCTCGGTGAGCTGCCCGACGTCGTCGTCGGACCAGTCGTCCAAGTGCCGGGCGAGCGTGGCCGTGTAGCGCTCGGCGAGCTCCGCCAGCAGCGCGGTGCCGCTCGGGGTCAGGCGCAGCAGCCGTGAGCGCTTGTCCGCCGGATCGGGCTTCCGCTCGATCCAGCCGCGCTCGGCGGCGTGGGCCACATGCCGGCTGGTCACCGACATGTCGATCGCGAGCAGCTCGGCGAGCTGGCTCATCCGCATCTCGCCGTGCCGGTCGAGCAGGGCGAGCACCCCGGCCGAGGCGGGCGGGCACTCCTGGGGCAGCATCCGCCCCATCTCGCGCTTGACGGCACCGATGGCGCTGAGTTGCCTGGCCAGCTCCTCGTACTGACTGTGAGCTGCCACCGGCTCCTCCACGCATCCCTCGCACATCTTTTGTTGCTTGGGGCAACCATAGGCAAGTTGGTTGCTGAAGGCAAACGATTCGTCCAGGGTTGAAGTAAAGGGGGTCAAAAGTCTGGACCGGGGATTGGTCAATGGAGTCGCCGAGGCGGACAAATCCGCAGGTCGGAGGCCGGATGGCGGCCACCGCCCGATACCGGTCGGTAGCGGGACACCCTCAGACGACCTGCCCGCGCCCCCGCCCACGCCCCGTACGCGTCCGGTGCCCGCTCCGCAGGCGCCCCCGGCGGTGCGGTGCGGGCGCCCCAGGGGTGCCGCCCCGCCCTTGGTTCGCTAGGGTCCTTGCCCATGGCGACCAACCCGCAGAACCAGGCCGGCGGCAACTACGACCCGGCGGGCAGCACGCAGATGTTCCGCGCCTTCGTGGACGAGGGCGGCACCCCGCAGGCCGGCAGCCGCCGCGCCGCCGCCCCCCAGCAGCCGGCCGGCCCCCGCGTGGGCCTCATCGTCGGTGTGATCGTCGCCATCCTGGCCGTGGCGGGCGCCGCCTGGCTGGCCCTCTCCTGAACAACTCCCGCACCACACCGGGCCCGGCATCACGATGCCGGGCCCTTGCTCTTTCCGCGCCCCGTGCGGCAGGGGCCCGCCCCAGCGCTTCCCACAGCCTGTGGACACGGAAGCGGAGTGCCGCGGCGGCCGCCTCCGCCGACCCGGCTCCTGCGTGACGGAGCCCCGGTCCGGCGCCTGAAGGGGGACCGGCCCCCCGTCCGTCCCCGGCCGCTCTCAGACCGCCGCCACCAGCCGCTCCGCCGACCGGTGGGCCGTGTCCAGTACGCCGCCCAGCTCCCCGTAGACCAGCCGACCCGCGCGCTTGACCGGGCGGCCGTCCACCAGGACCGTGTCGATGTTGCCGGGGTGCGCGGCGGTCACCACGGCGCCGATCGGGTCGTGGGCGACCGGGGCGAGGTTGATGTCGTCGGCGCGCAGGAGCACGAGGTCGGCGCGCTTGCCGACGCCCAGCGAGCCCACCTCGTCGGCCAGCCCGAGGGCCTCGGCGCCCTCCGCGGTGGCCATGCGCAGGACGTCGGCCGCCTTGACCGTGGCCTCGCCGTCACCGTCGCCGTCGAAGTGACTGCTCATCAGCGCGGCGCGCATCTGCGAGAACATGTCGCCCGGCGCCGAGGTCACCGCGTCCGCGCCCAGGCCGGTCGGGATGCCCGCCCGGCGCAGCCGTCCCGCCATCGGGGCGCCGAAGCGCATCGATGCCTCGATCGCCGGCGTGATCGCCACCGCACCACCGGACTCGGCGATCAGCCGCAGCTCGGAGTCGGGCAGGGAGTTGCCGTGCACGTAGAGGGTGCCGGAGGTCAGCAGCCCCTGCTCCTGGAGGGCGGTGATCGGCCGCATCGCCACCGGGCCCGCGGTCACATGGACGGCGATCGGCAGCCCCAGCTCACGGGCCAGCAGCCAGTCCTCCCGGACGGCCTCCGGCGGCGCGAAGGACGGGCCGACGGGCGCCAGGGCCATCGTGAGCAGTGCGTCGCGCGAGGGGAAGTACCGGGCGTGGACCTCCCGCACCCAGTCGGCCCGCCGGGCGGTGTCGTCGAAGACGGGGTAGCCGTAGCCGAAGACGGCGCGGATGCCCGCCTCCTCCAGCGCCTCGACGGCGGCCGCGCTGTGCTCCGGCGTGTACTGGACGTGCGAGAAGTCCTGCACGGTGGTGACGCCCGAGTCCAGGCACTCCAGCGCGCCGAGGAGATTGCCGGTGTACACGTCGGCGGGCGTGAAGCGGCCGGAGAGGTCGCCGAGAATCCGGCCGAGGTAGCTGTCGAGGCTCTCGTCGACCGCGGCGGACCGCAGGACGGCCTGCCACAGGTGCCGGTGGGTGTCGACGAAGCCGGGCAGGACGACCAGCTGCCGGGCGTCGATCACTTCCAGGGTGCGGTCGGACTCGTCGCAGGGCAGCCCGCGGCCCACGGCGGCGATCCGGCCCTCCTCGACGAGGACGTCGGTGTGCGGGTGGACGACGGGGTGGGGGGCGGTGTCGATGACCAGGCCGCCGCGCAGAAGCAGGCGCGGTGAGTGGTGGCGCTCGGTTCCCATGGCAAGTCATCCTCTACACGTTCGGAAGAAAGCTTTATAGAAAGCTATCATGATGCTGATCTATCCTGCCGACGTGACTGCTCCACCCGGACCGCGCCCCGACCCCGTCGACGCCCTGCTGGACGCCTGGCGCACCGAGCTGCCGGACGTGCTCCGCCCGTCGACGGAGCTGTCCAAGCGCATAGCCCGGCTCGCCCGTGCCCTGGACCAGGCGACCCGCGGTGTGCTGCCCGAACTCGGTCTGACCGTCGCCGAGTTCGACATCCTGGTCGCCCTGCGCCGGGCGGGTGAGCCGTACCGCATGAAGCCGAACGAACTGGCCCGCGCCCTGCTGCTGTCCTCCGGCGGCATCAGCAACGTCGTCAACCACCTCGCCGGCCGCGGCCTGGTCCGCCGCGAGCCCTCGCCGGACGACGGCCGGAGCACCATGATCAGCCTGACCCCGGACGGGGTGCGCACGGCCGAGCGCGCCGTCCGCGCCAACGCCGACGCCCATGAGGCCCTCTTCGCCGAGGCGTCCCCCACGACCCTGGACGCGGCCACCCGGGCCCTGCGTGACGTGGACATACGCCACACCGCCGCCCCGCGCCCCATACGGACCGGACGGAATCCCAGCCGCTCCTGAGACGGCCGGGGACGGGCCGCCCCACCACGGAGCCCCGGACCGGGCGGGCCCGGGACTCCCGTGGGGTGGGGCAGCGGCCGGAAGCGGCGGTTCAGGCCTGGTCGGCCGCCGCCTGGAGCGCGGCCATATCGATCTTCTTCATACCGAACATGGCCTTCATGGCACGGGCCGCGCGCTCCTGGTCCGGATCGTTCAGGATCTCCGCCATGCCACCGGGCGCCACCTGCCAGGACAGCCCGTACTTGTCCTTCAGCCAGCCGCAGGGACCCTCTTCGCCGCCCTCGGAGAGCTTGGCCCAGTAGTAGTCGATCTCGTCCTGGTCGGCACAGGTGATCATCAGGGAGATGGCCTCGGAGAAGGTGAACTCCGGGCCGCCGTTGAGCGCGAGGTACTCCTGGCCGTCGAGCTCGAACTCCACCGTCAGCACGGTGCCGGCCTCCCGCGGGCCCGCCTCGTTGTAATAGGTGACTGTGTTGATCTTCGAGTTCGGGAACACCGAGCAGTAGAACTCGGCGGCTTCCTTGCCTTGGGTGTCGAACCAGAGGTTGGGCGTGATCTTGGGCATGGTCTCTCCCTGGGACGGTTCGCGGCCGGTGGCCGCGTCGGTGCCTCTATAGACCGTCGCACCGCTCGGAACTCATCGCTATCCAGGGAGAGGCCTTCGCGGGCAGGCGGGGGAGCGCGGCGGAGCGGCCGGGAGAGCGTCCCGGCGGCCCGCTCCGGCCCTGGCCGTCGGTGACGGCTCCGGCCGCCTCCGGTGGCACACCCGGGGGCCTCGGGTGGCCCGCCCCGGCGGCCTCACTTCCAGCCGAACGTCACGTCCTTGGTGTCGAGGTGCATGCCCGCCGGCACCCGCCAGCCGTCCACACACACCCGCCAGCTGCCGGTCTTCCGCTTCCCTGGGGCGAGCGGCAGCGGGAGCTTGTGGGTGGAGCTGATGGTGGCCCAGTCGATGCCGAGGCCGCCGATGATGTGGGTCCCGAAGGTGACCGTGCCGGCGGTGACGGGCCGGTCGCCCGTGTTGAGGAACTCCAGGGTGACCTTCTCGCACCAGCGCACGTCGGTACCGGACCGCCCGGGCAGGCCGATCAGCAGGCCGTCGGGGGTGTCCGGGCCGGCCGGAAGGGTCGGGGAGGGCGGTTCGGGGTCCGGGGTGCCGTGCGGCGGCGTGGGATGGCCGGGACGCGAGGGGGAGTTGGGCGCGCTCGGGGAGGCCGGGGGCGTGCTGCCGCCTCCGTGGCCGGGGCGCGTTCCCGTGGGGCCCGGGGAGGAGCCGGGCCGGGCACCGGAGGCACCGGGGCGGCCGGGCGGCCGCGCGCCGTCACCCGCGTCGCCCCTGCCGGAGCCGCCGGACGCCCCGGAGCCGGGCCGGCCGGTCTCCGTACCGCCGCCACCGCCGTCCCTGCCGCCGCTGCCGCCTCCGTGCCGTCCACGGCCCCCGTCGCCGTCCAGGGGCGTCAGCTCGACGCGGCCCTCGGGCGGTACGGCCTGGGTCGGCCCCCGGCCGTCGGCGGGCCCCGCGGCGCCCACCGCGGCATGACCCGCGCCGGCGGTGCTGCCGCACCCCGTGAGCAGGACACCCAGACACAGCACGGCCGCGGAGGCGGAGGCAACAGTCGTCGTCCGTCGCATGGGGGGCAGTGTTGCTGACGATACGTCAGGTGTACAGAGGTCCGGCCGCCGGACTCGTGGAGGGCCGAATCGCCTGGAGGCCCGAATCACCGCATAGCGGGATGGCTGAATCGGCGGGGAGGTTGACGGCCGTGCGCGGGAAGGGCCGGACGGGCCGGGCGACATGATGCGCCGGGACGCCGGGACCCGCATCAAGTACGCGGTCCACGAGCCACCTTGGGAGACCTGAAGCCATCACGGGCGTCGGCTCACCTCACGAGCCCATGAAGCCAGGAAGTCACGAAACCAGGAAGTCACGAAGCTGCGAAGCCACGAGACCACGAAGCCACGAAGCCGCGTACGGCCGCCTCTGGCCACGACGGCTCTGCCGGCCACCTATCGCTCTTCTGCGGCTTCTCGTACGGAACTTCGGTCGGCCGGGGCGGGAATCCCCCGCACTGCGCCCCGCCTTCCTCCTGCTGGTCCTGCTGGTCCTGCTGGTCCTGCTGGTTGTGCTCCTCGTGTTCCCTTACGACTGTCCGCCGAGCGGCACGAGGCGTTGTGCAGCCCCTCGGCGGACCGTTCCTCAGTCCGAGATGAGGCCCTCGCGCAGCTGCGCCAGGGTGCGGGTGAGCAGCCGGGAGACATGCATCTGGGAGATGCCGACCTCCTCGCCGATCTGCGACTGCGTCATGTTGGCGAAGAAGCGCAGCATGATGATCTGGCGCTCGCGGGCCGGGAGTTTGGCCAGCAGGGGCTTGAGGGACTCGCGGTACTCCACGCCCTCCAGGGCGCTGTCCTCGTAGCCGAGGCGGTCCGCGAGGGAGCCCTCGCCGCCGTCGTCCTCGGGGGAGGGGGAGTCGAGCGAGGAGGCCGTGTAGGCGTTGCCGACGGCCAGGCCGTCGACGACGTCCTCCTCCGACACCCCCAGGCACAGCGCCAGTTCGGGAACGGTCGGGGAACGGTCCAGCTTCTGGGATAGCTCGTCGCTGGCCTTGGTGAGGGCGAGCCGCAGCTCCTGGAGCCGGCGCGGGACCCGGACCGACCACGAGGTGTCGCGGAAGAAGCGCTTGATCTCGCCGACCACGGTGGGCATCGCGAACGTCGGGAATTCCACGCCGCGTTCGCAATCGAAACGGTCGATCGCCTTGATCAGGCCGATCGTGCCGACCTGGACGATGTCCTCCATCGGCTCGTTGCGGCTGCGGAAGCGGGCCGCCGCGTAGCGGACCAGCGGGAGGTTCAGCTCGATGAGCGTGTCGCGGACGTACGTACGCTCCACGCAGTCCTTGTCGAGCGAGGCCAGCCGCAGGAACAGGGAGCGGGAGAGCGTGCGGGTGTTGATGGAGTCGTCGTCATGCACGTGCGGTGCGGGCGCGGGAATCGCGGGAAGCACCTTTGAGCTGCCCAGTTCTACGGACATGCCACCCCCTTGAGGTCGCGGTCGGGTCGCTGCGGCGCTCCTCGGACCGGGGCGGAACGAGGAGTTATACCTCCACCTGAATACCGGAGGCAGCGCCACGGCAAACGCGGTTCCTGCAGAATGTCACATGTCGGCAACACGCTGTAGCGCCATGTCGACATATCTGCGCAGGATCGGGTCGCCCGTCCCGGCTATGCGTCGATCCTGTTTGCGGATCGCAGCCGGGCGAAGCTCCGCGACAGTAGCCGCGAGACATGCATCTGCGACACCCCTAGCTCCGCACTGATCTGTGACTGCGTCAGATTGCTGTAGTAACGCAGCAGAAGAATCCGCTGCTCGCGCTCGGGCAGCTGGACGAGGAGGTGCCGTACGAGGTCGCGGTGCTCGACGCCGGCCAGCTCCGGGTCCTCGTAGCCGAGGCGGTCGAGCAGGCCGGGCAGGCCGTCGCCCTCCTGTGCGGCCTCCAGCGAGGTGGCGTGATACGAGCGGCCCGCCTCCAGGCAGGCCAGCACCTCGTCCTCGCCGATCTTCAGTCGCTCGGCGATCTCGGCGGTGGTGGGGGAGCGGCCGTGCAGCACCGTCAGGTCCTCGGTCGCGCCGTTGACCTGGACCCACAGCTCGTGGAGTCGGCGCGGCACATGGACCGTGCGGACATTGTCTCGAAAGTAGCGTTTGATCTCGCCGACGACGGTGGGCATGGCGAAGGTGGGGAACTGGACGCCCCGGTCCGGATCGAATCGGTCGATCGCATTGATCAGACCGATGGTGCCGACCTGGATGACGTCCTCCATCGGCTCATTGCGGCTGCGGAAACGCGCCGCGGCGTACCGGACCAGCGGCAGATTGGCCTCGATCAGGGCTGCGCGGACCCGTGTGTGCTCCGGTGTGCCGGGGTCGAGGTCCGTCAGCTCCGCGAACAGCACCTGCGTGAGCGCCCGCGTGTCCGCGCTTCGGCTCTCGCGGGATGGAGCCTTGGGCGCAGTACGGGCCGTCACGGTCACGCCACCCTTCACAGTGCATGTATCCGGCAAAAGCGGTCATAGCATCACAAGACATGTGCACTGTGTGCAAGCACCCCATAACGCCGTGTTGAACAGAGAGTTGAGTGCTGCGGGAGGGTGTGCGGGCAGGTGGCGGACGGTGGTGACCCGGGGTACGACAAAGCCCCTCGCCCGCGGGGGCGAGGGGCTCGGCGTGACGGGCCGGGGGAGTGCCGCGGCTCAGAATTCGTAGTCGGCGATCACCCAGGTGGCGAATTCACGCCACTGAGCGGCGGCTGCCTGGTGGGCCGGGTGCTCGATATAGCGGGTGAGGGCGTCCCGGTCGGCCACGGCGGAGTTGATCGCGAAGTCGTGGGCGATCGGGCGGTCGGTGATGTTCCAGGCGCACTCCCAGAACTCCAGCTCCGGGATCTCGCCCTCCAGCGCCGCGAACGCGCGGGCGCCGGCCTGCACCCGCTCCTCGTCGCGGGAGACACCTTCGTTGAGCTTGAACAGGACCAGGTGGCGGATCACGGGGGCCTCCGTGCGGCATACGAGGCGCAGCCGGTCCGGTCGTCGGACGGCTGGGCCGGGGCTGGGGCACCGGCCGACCGTGGGCCGGCCCGGTCCCGGGCGGTCCCGAGGGGCCGCCGCCCGGAGCGTGCGATCCCTACTTGATCAGCTGGGTCATGAACTCGCCGACGCCCTGCGCGGCGGACGAGATGCCCTCGAAGCCTATCTGCACCATTTGGGCCGCCCGCTGCGGGGACGTGATGATCGTGTACAGCACGAAGACAATGATCATGTACAACGCGATCTTCTTCGCCTGCGCCATCGTCCCGTCTCCCCTACGCAGTCCCCTACGGCAGTACCTGCAGCTCCCTTTGCAGTCGGGCGAGTGTAACCACAGGTGTTCGATCTCGGGAGCCGAGGTCACGGGCCCGTCCGCAGTGCGCTTCCGGCGCCGCCCGGACTGATCCTGACTTTATGGACCAAAGGCCCACCAAAGGGGGCCCTTCGTCTGCCTGTTGGGACGGCTCCGGGAGGCACCCTGAGAGGTGGGCCAATGGATCTGGCAGGAATCCACGGCCCCGGGACCGGAGCCTCGCTGCGGGGCCCGTGCCAGGACCGTCCCCGGACGGTGGCGCGGACTGGAGGCGCGGTCCCCTCGGGGGAGCGGCCGTCCCCGGACGCCGCCGCCCCCACCGAGCAGGAGCTCCGCCACCGGGCCGCCCCTGGCAACCACGGGGGAATCCAGGAAACGGCACGGCGGCGGGGCTCCCCTCGTATACGGAGACAGGCACCGGGCCGCGGCACATAATGGCGGGACGCTCGTCCCAAGGGGGAACCGAAGGATGCCCATGAACTCCGCAGCAACCGCGCCCGATTCGTCCCGCCGAGCCGCCCGGCCGGCCCGCGGCGGCCTCCGTTCGCCTCTGACGCGGCGGCCGGCCGTCGTGCTGGCGCTGCTGGCCGGTCTGCTGGCCGCGGCCGTCGCACCCGCGGCGGCGGCGGGCCCCGGCGCCGGGGACACCGTACGGACGGTGGCCGCCGCGAGCGCCCCGAGCCGGAGCGCCGAGGCCTCCGCCGGGCTCGCCGCCGCGCCCGCGCAGCCCCTCTCGTACCGCCACCACCGCACCCACAAGACGTCGCACGTCACCTCGGTCTCCAAGTCCAAGGCGTCCAAGTGGAAGTCGAAGGTGAAGAAGAAGAGCAGCTTCTTCAAGAAGCTCGGCATCGTCCTGATCGTGCTCTTCGTCCTCTTCCTGGCGCTGGTGGCCGTGGCGATCTGGCTGCTGGTGCGCTTCGTCCGCCGCTCCCGCCGCAGGCGCGAGGCCCACTAGGACCTGTCCGGCCGACCACGGTCGACCCGGCGGCGCGCCCGTTCCGACGGGCGCGCCGCTTTTCCTTGCCCGGCGTACGGCTCACCCGGCCGGTGGCCCGGCTCCGCCGCGCCCTTCGAGCAGCCATGGGGGCCGGTTCGATGGCGCGGAACAACGGGATGACCTTTTCGGGGAATTGGTACGGCCGCAGGTGCGGGAGCGGCGGGGCGCTCTCGACGGAACGGCCGACGGCCGACTCGGCGGCGCGAGGTGCACGATCTGGTCGTGCGCGACGACGAGTTCGCCCACCACCGGGTCGACCGGAATCCTCTGTGGGGCCCTCGCGGCGCCTGTCGCCGCCCCGTCGGTCGTCGCCCCGTCGGTCGTCGCGGCCCCCGGACACGACGAAGGCCCCGATCCTCGTAAGGATCGGGGCCTTCGCCCTCTGAGCGGTAGCGGTGGGATTTGAACCCACGGAGGAGTTGCCCCCTCACGCGCTTTCGAGGCGCGCTCCTTCGGCCGCTCGGACACGCTACCGAGAGGAAGCCTAGCCCATGGGGGGCCGTGCGCCGAAATCGGATTCCGGGAGGCGGTCGTCGCGGGCTCCGCGCACCGGTCAGCGCTCGCGGAAGAAGGTGGTGAGCAGGGCCGCGCAGTCGGCCTCCAGGACGCCGACGATGACTTCCGGGCGGTGGTTGAGGCGTCGGTCACGGATGACGTCCCAGAGGGAGCCGGCCGCGCCGGCCTTGGCGTCGCGGGCGCCGTAGACGACCCGGTCGACCCGGGAGAGCACGATCGCACCGGCGCACATCGTGCACGGTTCGAGGGTGACGACCAGCGTGCAGTCGGTCAGCCGCCAGTCGCCCGCCCGTCGCCCGCCGCCGTCCCCGCGGGACCCGGCGCGCGAGGCCGCCTCGCGCAAGGTCCGGGCCGCGGCGCGCAGCGCGAGGATCTCGGCATGGGCGGTCGGGTCGCCGGTGGCCTCCCGTTCGTTGTGGCCGGTGCCGAGGACCGTGCCGTCCGCGGACAGCACGACGGCGCCCACCGGGACGTCGCCGGTCCCGGGGGCGCGGGCGGCCTCGCCCAGCGCCTGCCGCATCGCCGCGGTCCAGGGATCGCGCAGCGGGTCGGGCGCGGGGGAGGGAAGAGAGGCGGATGGGGGGACGGTCATGTCCCCAGTGTCGGGGACGTGACCGGGGCGGGGCCCGCGGACCCCGGGGGCCTAGCGAGCCGGGCCGGATCAGCGCACGGCTTCGAGGACCTCCGTGCAGCCCAGCGAGTCCGCGATGGTGCTCAGCGCATCACCGTCGAGAGCCAGCAGCTCCCGCTCGCCGACACCCAGGTCGGCCAGCAGACCGGCATCGCCGAGCGGGCCGTGGGGCGGGCCGTCCGAGCCGTTCACCGCCTCCAGGGGGTCGTCCACGCTGTGGTCGGATTCGGGTTCGCCGTCCTCCGTGCCGTCCAGGTCGAGGCTGTCGAGGTCGTCGGTCGCGTCATCGTCGTCGCGACCGAGCAGCTCGTCGGTCAGCATGGCGCCGTACGAGCTTCTGGCGGCGATGGCGGCGTTGGAGAGGAAGACCCGTGGGTCGTCCTCGCCGTCCACCCGGATGACGCCGAACCAGGCGTCCTCCTGCTCGATGAAGGCCACCACCGTGTCGTCGTCGACCGCCGCCTCTCGGGCCAGGTCGGCCAGATCGGTCAGCGTCTCCACATCGTCGAGCTCCGTATCGCTCGCTTCCCACCCGTCTTCGGTGCGCGCGAGCAGTGCGGCGAAGTACACCGTGACTCTCCCACTGGTCATAGGCGTGCCGGGCCGGGCGGGGCGGCGCTGCACGCCGTTGGTCCCGCCCCTTCGGAATCGTGGCAGAAACAACGCGTCCGCGCGGGGTCTTCGGCGCTGCGTCGTGCGGAGGTTGTGAGAGATGTCGCTCACGTGCCGCAGCGCGAGCGGGGGCGCGGGGGCGTTCCGCTACCGGCGCAATCGGCTCCGCTACCCGCGGAAGGTGCGCATCCGCAGGGCCTGGCGCATCCTTTCGGCCCGTGCGCGGCGCGGCTGGACGCGGTCCCGTAGCTCCTTGGCCTCGTGGAGTTCCCGCAGGAATTGGGCGCGGCGCCGTCGGCGCGCCGCTTCGCTCCCGGTGTCCGGGGGCCCGCTCCGGTCGTCCGGGACGGCGTCGTTCGGGTCATCGGTCCGCTTACGGTCGGGCACGGGCACACCACCTCGGGCCGGCTCTTCGCCTGATCGCGGAACGGCCAATCGGGCGTACGTGCCCCCTTTCCCTCCTTTCGGCGGTTTGATGCCGGTCGCCTCGGGCGGCGGCGCCCGTCTGCAGGGCGGGCTCCCGGGCTCTCCGCCTCGGTTACTGTCGATGTCATGCGGATTCACGTCGTCGACCACCCGCTGGTGGCGCACAAACTCACCACTCTGCGCGACAAGCGCACCGACTCCCCCACCTTCCGGCGCCTCGCCGACGAGCTGGTCACCCTGCTCGCGTACGAGGCCACCCGCGATGTGCGCACCGAGCAGGTTGACCTCGAGACCCCGGTGACGGCGACCACCGGCGTGCGGCTGTCGCACCCGCGTCCGCTGGTCGTCCCGATCCTGCGGGCCGGACTGGGCATGCTGGAGGGCATGGTCCGGCTGCTGCCCACCGCCGAGGTCGGCTTCATGGGCATGGTCCGCAACGAGGAGACCTACGAGGCGCACACGTACGCCACGCGGATGCCGGACGACCTCTCGGGCCGTCAGGTGTACGTCGTCGACCCGATGCTCGCCACCGGCGGCACGCTGGTCGCCGCGATCCGTGAGCTGATCGAGCGCGGTGCGGACGATGTCACCGCGATCTGCCTGCTGGCCGCGCCGGAAGGTGTCGCGGTCATGGAGAAGGAGCTGGCCGGGGCGCCGGTGACGGTGGTCACCGCGGCGGTCGACGAGCGGCTCAACGAGGACCGCTACATCGTGCCGGGCCTCGGCGACGCGGGCGACCGGATGTACGGCACGGCCGGCTGAGCGGCTCCGCCCTTTCCCCCCTGAACACTGTTCGGGCCCCGCACCACGGCTGGTGCGGGGCCCGTTCTCATACGCTCAGCATTTGGCGTCGGCGGCGGGGGCCGGGGACGGATGGGTCAGCAGGGACAGCGACTTGGTGGCCTGCCGCTGGGTGGACAGCGCCTTGAAGCCGTCACCGATGATCAGGTCGAGCTCGGTGCCCTTGCGGCTGTCGGTCTTCCGCTCGGCGCCGGTGAGCTGGGTGCCGAGCACCTTGAGCGGGCCGTCGGCCGCCGTGTCGGGGCCGAGGAGTATCCCGGCGCCCTTGATCTTCTTGTCGTAGGCGGCGGGGGCGTTGCCCACCTTGCCGATCTTGAAGCCGCGCTTCTGGAGCTCGTCGGCGGTGCGCTTGGCGAGCCCGGAACGCGGGGTGGCGTTGAAGACGTTGACGGTCAGCGTGCCGGGCGCGGGCAGCTTGCGGGCGGCGGTCTTCGCCTGTGTGGCGTCCGCCTGGGCGCCGTCCGGGCACTTCTGTTTGTCCTGGGCGGCGTGCGCGGTGTTGCTCCGGCCGCCGAAGACGTCGATGAGCTGCAGGGTCCCCCAGCCGGCCAGGCCGAGGGCGCAGGCGGCGGCGACGAGGGTGAGAACGATGCGGCGACGGTGGCGGGGACGGCGCATCCGCGGATACCTGTCGCCCGTGATGCGGTACTTCCTACCGCCCATGCCTGGGGGCGTCAGCATGCTCATGGGCGCAGCGTAGTGCGGACGGCGCTCCGTGCCTACTAAATGATCAACGCGTGGCGCAAGACCCAACCCGAAAGCATCAATTTTCGGCAGTGGCGGCCGGGAATGATCTAGGGTTTGTCATGACCACCTCAGGGGGCGTTTTCTCTGCCCCCGGTACGTCCATTGGGGGAAGCAAGAACATGAAGATGCTCAAGTCCGCCACGGTGGGAACGCTGTGTGCGGCCGTGTCCCTGACCGGACTGACCCTGGCACCGGCGGCTTACGCCGAAGGCAAGGGCGGCTGCTACGACTACTCCAACACCCACGAGCACCAGAACAAGATCTACTACTGGCAGTCGTGCGTCAGCAAGCCGGGGCGGGGACTCCTGCGTGCCTACGCGCGCGTCTGGCTGCCCGCCAACCACGACAAGTGCGAGGTGGAGTTCAACGTCCTCAAGGAGGGCAGTGGCAGCAAGGTCTACAAGGCGGCCACCCGGCCCTGCCCCAAGAGCAAGGTGAACAAGTACACCATCAAGGGGTTCGACTGGGAGCCGAAGTCGGCCGGCCGCTACACGGTGGTGGCCCGGCTCCGCGGCGTGGGGTCCTCACACAATGTGATCCCGCGCAGCCCCTGGATTCAGATGCCGTGACCCACGGCTGAGTCGGGCGGCCCATCGGTGCTCACCGGTGGGCCGTTCGCCGTTTGGCCGCCGGCCGGCCGGTCTACTCGTACCGGCGGCGGCGTGGGGCGGCGTCAGTCCAGTTCGAGCACGCGGGCGTGCAGCACCTGGCGCTGCTGGAGGGCCGCGCGCACCGCGCGGTGCAGCCCGTCCTCCAGGTAGAGGTCGCCCTCCCACTTGACGACATGCGCGAAGAGGTCGCCGTAGAACGTCGAGTCCTCGGCGAGCAGCGTCTCCAGATCGAGCTGCTGCTTGGTCGTCACCAACTGGTCGAGGCGTACCGGGCGCGGGGCCACGTCCGCCCACTGGCGGGTGCTCTCCCGGCCGTGGTCGGGGTACGGCCGGCCGTTTCCGATGCGCTTGAAGATCACACGGAAAGCCTACCGGGCGAGCGGCGCCGGGCGCAGCCATGCCGCAGCAGTGCAAAAGGATCATTGGCCGCAAATTTGGATCTTTGGGGAGCTGAGGTTCGGCGGATATGGCCGGATGCGACCCGAACGGCCTACGGGACGGCCTGTCGTGGCGGGGGCCGGCCCGGTGTCGCGCGGCGGGCCGTCACCACTTCCGGGCGGTGGCCAGGCTCGGCAGCCAGTAGGTGACCCGGGCGGTGTGCGGGTCGACATGGACCGGGGCGCGGCCGTCGAGGCCGACCTGGGTGGGGGTGGCGCGGGCCGTCAGGGCGACGCCGAACTGGGCGACCTTGCCGCCCCGGTGGCGCCCGCCGTGCGCCGCGGAGGTGGTGATCAGGGCGTACGCGGTCCGGTTGGGCGCGAGGGCGACGACGGCGGCCGGTGCGCTGGCCTCGATGGCCGGGAGGGGGGCCCGGCGGTCGTCGCCGAACCGCAGCAGCGGGTAGGGCTGGGCGGCGAACGTGCAGGAGCGGTCGGAGAAGTTGGTGACCGTCAGCAGCATGCGGTGGGGCCGACGCGGCATCGCGCCGGCGTGGAACCTGAGCATCTCGGGGGTGCAGACGACCCGGCCGTCCGGACCGCGGGGCGGGGCGCCGTCGTCGTGCGAGGCGGACAGGGTGGGGACCGGTGACACGGCCCTGGCCGAGCCCTCGGCCTGCCGGCCGGCGTCGTGGCAGCCGGTGGTCAGGACCAGCGTGGCGGTGGCGAGGAGCGCTGCGGCGGCGGCCCGGCGGGCGGTGGCGGTGACAGTGATGGGCATGGGTGCTCCCCGGACGGTGGCGTGTACACGACCTTCGGTGGGGGTGCTGGCGATCGGCTAACGCACGGCTAACGCGGGCCCGGCGCGCCACCTGTGCGGGCCGCCGCTCCCGGGACCGTGACGAAAGTCGGGGGCCGTTCCTGCCGAACGTCAGTGGTGACCGGCGAACCGCCGGACCTAGCGTCCCGGTACGCATCGAGCGGTGCGCACGGGGAGGGCGAGAGGAGAACGGCGTGCTCGGCATACGGGAGCGCGGGACCGCGGGCGGGGCAGAGGGGAAGGCCAGGGGCGGGAAGGCGGAGCGGGGGGAGCGGCCGGCGCGGGAGCGGCCGGCCGGGGGGTGGCTGTGGGGGGCGGGCACCGTGCTGCTGGTGCTCGCGGTGCACAGCAACTGGCATCTGGCGTCGGCCGCCTGGCTGTTTCCGGTCTTTCTGCTGCGCTACGCCCGGCTGCGGCCGGCCCGGCGCGGGCTGCCGCGCGTCGGATACGCGCTGGGACTCGCCCAGTTGGCGTGGCTGGCCTCGACAGGCCTGGTGTTCGTGCCGTCCGTGGTGGCGGTGTTCGCGGTGCTCACCGTGGTGCAGACGCTGCCGTTCGCCGCCGACCGGCTGGTCGCGGCGCGCACCGGTGCGGTGTGGTCGACGCTGGTCTTCCCGGTGGTGCTGGTCTGCGGCGAGTATCTCTTCACGCTGCTGGCCGGTTTCGGTGACTACGGGGTGCTCGGCTTCACCCAGCACGGCTTTCTGCCGCTGGTCCAACTCGCCTCCGTCACCGGGGTGTACGGCGTCAGCTTCGTGGTGGCGTGGACGGCCTCGGTCGCGCACTGGGCCTGGGGGCGCGGCTTCCGGTGGCGGGAGATCCGGCGCGGAGTGGTGGTGTGGGCCGGGGTGCTCGCCGTGGTGCTGGGGGCCGGTGGCGTACGGCTGGTGGCCTTCGCGCCGACGACAACGACCGTACGGGTCGCGGGCGTCAGCGCGGGCCGCGCCGCGGAACGGGCCACCGAGCGGGCGCTGCACGGGGCCGGGACGGAGCTGTGGCGGCCGCGGAACGTGGTGCGGGCCGATCCGCGGCGGGTCGGCGCCGCGCTGGCGCCGGTGACCGACGACCTGGTGGCGGCCACCGACCGGGAGGCGCGGGCCGGGGCGCGGATCGTGGTGTGGCCGGAGACCCAGGCCGGGGTCCTGGCGGAGGACCGGGAGCGGCTGCTCGCCCGGGTCGCCGCGATCGCCCGCAAGCGTCAGGTCTACGTCGACACCGCCTTCGCCCTCTACACCCCGCGCCCGCCCCATGTGCGCAACGTCGCCGCGCTGGTGACACCGGAGGGGAAGGTCGCCCGGACCTACGACAAGACGCACCCGACCCCGATGGAGCCGATGACGCCCGGCCCGGGGGAGGTGCCCGTGACCGGCTCGCCGTACGGGCGGCTGGCGACGGTGATCTGCTACGACGCCGACTTCCCCGCGCTGATGCGGCAGGCGGCGGACCGGGGTACCGGACTGCTCATGGTGCCCGCCAACGACTGGGCGGGCTTCGAGTCGCCGCACGCCCAGCGGGCCGTCCTCCGGTCCGTGGAGTACGGCTACGCCATGGTCCGGCAGTCCGTGCACGGTGTCGCCACCGCGGTGGACCACCAGGGCCGGGTCCGGGCCGCGGCGGACTACTTCACCGCGGACCGGCAGACGCTGGTCGCCGAGGTGCCGGTGCAGCCGCGCACCGACACCCTCTACAGCCGGACCGGTGATCTGTTCGCCCTGCTGTGCGCGGGCGGGACGCTGCTCGTGGTGGCGCTCGGGGTGCGGGGGCGCCGGTCCGCCGTCCCCGCACCCGGTGCCGGACGTCCGTGAACTCTTCAACTCCCCGATGGCGAAGGGGTGCCGCTCTTGTCGCCCCCGCGCGGGGTGGCGGTGCCGGTCGGGGGTGCGGAGGGCGGCTGCCCGGTCCCGGAGGGGCGGTCGGACGGCCGGGCCGTGGGGGCGTCCGTGGGACGGCGGCTCGGCGGCTCGGCCGGGGCGGTGCGGGGGGCCGGTGAACCGGGGCCTGCGGTGCTCGTGCCGCCGGTCGGCGGTGCGCTGGGCCGGGGCGTCGGTTCGGTGGGCGTCGCGTCCGGTGACGGGCCGACGGGGTGCGGCGGCCGTGCGGGCCGCGGCCGGTCCGGCGGGCCGTCGGGTGCGGCGGCCAGATAGCCGAGCGCGACGGCGGCGGCCGCGGCGGCCGCCGCCAGCGGCAGCCCGAAACGGCGCAGCCAGGGCGGCCGTGGACCGGACAGCCGCCCGCGGCGCAGCGCGGGTCCCGGGGGCGCGGCGGGCCGCAGGTCCCGGAGGCCGATGCTCTCCGCGCGGGCCGCGAAGGCCCGCCGCAGCCGGTCCTCCACGGGGCGCCCGGACACCGGGCCTTCGGGGCCGGGCCCGATGCCGCCCGCGCCGCCGGGGCCGGAGACGCCGCCGCCGGCCGGGCCGCCTCCGGTGCGGCCGGTAGTGCCGGGGCCGTTCATGACCGCGCCTCCAAGATCTTCTCCAGCGAGTCCAGGGCGCGGCTGGCGAGGGACTTCACCGCGCCGCGGCTGATGCCCAGTGTCGTCGCGATCTGCGCCTCCGTCAGATCGCCCCAGTAGCGCAGCACGAGCACCTCCCGGCGGCGGGCGGTCAGCCCGCTCAGCGCGGCGAACACCTCCCGGTGCTCCTCGTCCAGCACGATCCGCTCCTCGGCGGACGGGGCGTCCGCCTCGTACGGCGGGGTGTAGTCGCGTGCGGTACGCCGGCGCCGCAGCACCGAGCGGGCGGCGTTGACCACCGCGGTGCGCAGATAGGCGAGCGCGTTGTCGACCTCGTCGAGCCGTTCGCCGTGCCGCTTGTAGAGCGCGGCGAACGCGTCCTGCACGACGTCCTCCGCGGTGGCGCGGTCGTCGACGAGCAGGACGGCCAGCCGGACCATGGGCAGCCGGTGCGCGTGGTACAGCTCGCTGATCGTGGGCGCGGGATCGGGCGCCGCGGCGCTCCCGGTGTCCGGCAACCGGGCCCGGGAGCTGTCGGGCCGGCCGTGGCCGGCGGGCCGGGACGGGTGGCCGGGGCGCGGTGTCTCGCGGCGGGCGGCCGCCGGGCGGACGGTGCGCAGCAGCCACCGCCACAGGGCAGGCCGGGGCCCCGGCAGGGCGAACCGTACCGGGGCGGGGTGCGGGGCGGCGGAGTACTCCATCGCTTCCTCGGGGCGGGCGAGCGGGAGCGGTGGCTCAGGCGCGCCGGCGGCGGACCGTGTAGACGGTGCCGCCACCCGCGACCAGCAGCGCCGCGGCGACACCGCCGAGCGCCATGGTGGTCGTGGAGGCCCCGGTGTGCGCGAGTTCCTTGCCGCCGTCCTTCCCGGGGGCGGGGGCGGGCTTGCCGGGGGAGGACGGTGTGGCGCTGGGCGGCTGCGTGGCGTCGCTCGGCTGCGGCCCCGGGCGGGTCGGGCTGCTGGAGGGCCGCGGGGAGGCGGGGGCGGAGGGCGGCGCGGTGGGCGGCTCGGCGGGTGCCGGGGTGGCGTCGCTGGGCGGGGTGGGCCGTTCACTGCCGTCGCTCGGGGAGGGCGAGGGGGCCGCCTGGCCGGCGGACAGGTAGTGCGGCCGGGCCGCCTGGCCGCCCTCGGCGTGCGCGGTGCCGGCCGACAGCGCGGCCAGGGCGAGCGCCGCGGCCAGCCCGGTGCCGGCCGCACCGTGCAGTCGGGGGCGGGCGGCGTACGGCCGGGCGGCGGAGGTGGTGCGGAAGGTACGGGTGGACTTCACGGTCGGCTGCTCCACGTTCTTCGACGGGGCGGCGCCGGATGGCGCCCTCACCCCTGACGACGTGCGGCAGGGGCGGGGGTTGCCGGGCGGCGCGAAAAAAATCTCCCGCCGTTCCGCACCCGCGCGCCGACCGGCCCTCAGCCCACGCTCTGCAGCAGCTTCTCCACGGCCTTGACCCGGTCGCCCAGCTCGGCCAGCTGGGCGCTCATCGTCTCCTGCTGGGCGACGACCCGGTCCGCGAGCCGCCGGTACTCGGCGAGCGCCGCGGCATCCGCGCGGTGCCGCTGCAGCTTGAAGTAGGACGCCACGATGCTGGTGACCGAGGCAAAGATGATCACCAGGACGGCGATCGGGATGATGATGCTGCCGTTCATGTACGGGTCCCCCTAGGGTCGTTCGGTCCCTTCGCGGCCGGCGGCGACCCTGCATCGGCCGCGTCCCCGGTGTCGGGCGCCGTCGCCCCGGACCGGTCCTCCTGGAGGGCGGTGAGAACGGTGGCCACGTTCAGCGTCAGCTCGAACGGCGCCAGTTCGAAGTACTTCAGCGCCTTGCCGTCCTCGGACAGCTCCAGGTTCCCCACCACCAGACCGGCCTTCTCCAGCCGGTCCAGGTGCATGTAGAGCAGCGGCCGGGACATCTCCAGCCGCCGGGCCAGCTCGCTCACGTACAGCCGGCCGTCGGCCAGTTCACCGATCACCCGCAGCCGCTGCGCATGGCCCACGGCGGACAGCAGGGCCAGCAGCTCCTCGCTGTTCATGGCCCACCTTCTCGCCGTTCCGGACGCCTGTCAGCGGAGGTTTTCGCATGGCGCGACGGGCTGTCAAACGCCCTGCCGCCCTCCGGCTACCGCAATCCTACGGTTGACGCTTCGATTGACACCTGTAACTCTCAACTTACATGCGTACCAGTGGGGGTGCGACGTGCGATCGAAGGAGCTGGGCAAGTGAACGGGGCGGAACGAGTACGGCCGGCGGCACCGCGGCCGACGGAGAAACGGCCGGTCACCGTGCGGGTGGCGGTCTGGAGCGCGCGGCATCCCTGGCGCGCGCTGGCCGGATGGCTGGCGTTCGTGGTGCTGTGCCTGGGGGTGGGCCTCGCGGTGGGCACCCACAAGGCCACCGGGGCGGACCACCGCGTCGGCGAGGCGGGCCGCGCCGAGAACCTGGCCGCTGAGGCCGGCCTTGACCGGGAGCCGGTCGAGCAGGTGCTGATCGCCGCCCGGTCCGGTCCGCTGGAGCGGGCCGCCGTCGATGCGGCCGTCCGGGACCTCACCGCCCGGATGCGGAAGCTGCCCGAGGTGGCGCGGGTGCTGCCGCCGGTTCGTGCGGCCGGCGGCGGCTCGCTACGGGTCGCCGTGGTCATGAAGGGTGCGGAGGCGGACGCCGACGGCCATGTCGCGCCGCTCGCCGCCCAGACCGCCGCGGTCCAGCGCGGCCATCCGGCGCTGCGGGTGGAGGAGACCGGCGGGCCGTCCGTCAGCGCCGGGGTCGACACCCAGCGCGGCGAGGACCTGGCGCTCTCCGAGGCGATCAGCGTCCCCGTCACCCTGCTGACCCTGCTCGCCGTCTTCGGGTCCGCGCTGATGGTGACGGTGCCGCTGCTGCTCGCGCTGTCCTCCATCGCGGCCGCCATGGGGCTGTCGATGGTGGCCTCCCACCTGTCCCCGGACGCCGGGGTGGGGGCCAATGTCATCCTGCTGATCGGGATGGCGGTCGGCGTCGACTACACGCTCTTCTACCTCAAGCGCGAACGCGAGGAACGGGCCCGCTGCGGCGGCCGGCTCGGCCCCGAGGCGCTGGTGGAACTGGCCGCCGCCACCTCCGGCCGGGCGATCGTGGCCTCCGGTTTCGCGGTGGTCGTCTCCACGGCAACCCTCTATCTGGCCACCGACGTGGTCTTCTCCTCGCTCGCGACGAGCACCGTCATCGTCGTCCTGGCCGCCGTCCTCAGCTCGTTGACGGCGCTGCCGGCACTGCTGGTCAAGATCGCCCAGCGGGCCGAGCGCCGCGCGGCCCGCCGGACGCCGCGGACCGGCCGCCGCCCGGCGCGGCGGGACCGTCCGGCCGGCACCGGCCGGCTCTGGCGCGCCCTGCTGCGCCCGGCGAGCGAGCACCCGGCCCGCACGCTGTGCCTGTCCGTACTGGTGATGCTGGCGCTCGCGGCGCCCGCGCTCGGCATGCAGCTGCGCACCCTCAACATGGACAGCCACTCCCGCGAGATCCCCGCCCTGCAGACCTACGACCGGCTCACCACGGCCTTCCCCGAGCTGCGCGTCCAGCATCAGATCGTGGTCCGGGCCCCGGCCGGCAAGGCATCGGAAGTGGCGAGGGAGCTAAGGGAGTTGAGCGAGCGGACGCAGTCCGACCCGCACTACGCCAAGGGCGTCGCCCCGGCCCTGCGGACCTCGCAGGACCGCCGCACCCTCACCATGGAACTGCCGACGCCCCACAAGGTCAGCTCCCCCGAGGCGGTCGCCTCGCTCGACCGCCTCCGAACGGTCCATCTGCCGGCCACCGTGGGCACGGTGGCCGGGGCGGAGTTCGCGGTCAGCGGGGACGTCGCACACGACACCGACTACCTCGCCCACCAGGAGGGACAGCTTCCGCTGGTCGTCGGGGCCCTGCTGGTGCTGACCTTCCTCATGACGACGGTGGTCTTCCGCTCCGTGGTCATCGGCCTGCTGGGGGTGGCGCTCAACCTGCTCTCCGCGGGCGCGGCGTTCGGCATGGTCGTGCTCTTCTTCCAGCACGGCCTGGCCAGCACGCTGTTCGGGTTCGACCCGGCGGCGACCAGCGCCATCGGCTCCCGTGTGCCGCTGTTCCTGTTCGTGATCCTCTTCGGTCTGTCGATGGACTACCAGATCTTCGTCGTCAGCCGGATACGGGAGGCGGCGCTGCGCGGGGTGCCGGCCCGGGAGGCGGTGCTCGACGGCGTCGGTACCTCCGCCAAGGTCGTCACCAGCGCGGCACTGGTGATGGTGACGGTCTTCGGCGGCTTCATGTTCCTGCACCTCGCCGAGATGAAGCAGATCGGCTTCAGCCTCGCGGTGGCCGTGCTGCTGGACGCCTTCGTCATCCGCGTGGTGATCCTGCCGTCGGCGCTGCTGCTCCTGGGGCGGGCGAGCTGGTGGCCGTCCCGGATGATGCGGCGGGCGCAGAACGGCGTTCCCGTGCCGACCGCGCCCGTGCCGCCCGCTCCCGTGCCGTGACGCGCGCCCGCGCCCGTGCCGTTGGCCGCGTCAGCCGGCGAGCGGCACGGCCGGCGGGCCCGCTGTGTCCTCGTGTGTGCAGTGGTCCTCCGTGCCGTGGACCTCCCATGCGGGGAACGGGTCGTCGGTGGCCGTGGGCGTGGGCTCGTCAGGGGCGAGGAGGCACGCGGTCAGGGCGGTGTGCAGGGGGCCGGGGCGCAGGCCGGTGCCGATGAAGACCAGCTCCTGGCCGGTCTGGGCGGGCTCCGTGCCGCTCGTGGGGGCGGGCCCGTCGTCCATGCCCGACGGCTCGAAGCGGGCGACCGCACCGGCCTGGGACCACAGGCCGGTGAGGCCGGGGCGGGTGGCGAGGCGGAAGAAGCCCTTGGAGCGGAGGATCTGGCCGAAGGCGCCGCCGTCGAGCTGCTCGGTGACGAACTGCCAGAGGCGGGCCGGATGGAAGGGCCGGGCAGCGCGGAAGACGGTGCTGGAGATCCCGTACTCCTCGGTCTCCGGGACGTGGTCGCCGTTGAGTTCCCGGACCCAGCCCGGTGCCTGCTGGGCGCGCTCCAGGTCGAAGCGGCCGGTGCCCAGCACCTCGGTGAGCGCCACCGCGCCGTGGCGGGCGGTGACGACATGGGCGGCCGGGTTGAGCCGGGCCAGCGTCGCCCGCAGGCGCTCGGTTGTCGCGGCGTCGACCAGGTCGGTCTTGTTGAGCACCAGGACGTCGGCGAACTCGACCTGGTCCATCAGGAGATCGCTGACCGTGCGCTCGTCGTCCTCGTACTGGTCCAGGCCGCGCTCCACGAGGCCGTCGCCGCCGGTGAGTTCGGGCAGGAAGCCGGCCGCGTCGACGACGGTGACCATGGTGTCCAGGCGCGCGAGGTCGCCGAGCGTGGCGCCGTCGTCGCGGGGGAAGGCGAAGGTCGCGGCGACCGGCATCGGTTCGGAGATGCCGCTGGACTCGATCAGCAGATAGTCGAAGCGTCCGGCCCGGGCCAGCCGCTCGACCTCCGTCAGCAGGTCGTCGCGCAGGGTGCAGCAGATGCACCCGTTGGTCATCTCGACGAGCCGCTCCTCGGTACGGGACAGCGCCGCGTCACCGCCGCGCACCAGCGCCGCGTCGATGTTGATCTCGCTCATGTCGTTGACGATGACCGCGACGCGGAGGCCCTCGCGGTTGCCCAGGACGTGGTTGAGCAGCGTCGTCTTGCCGGCGCCGAGGAAGCCGGAGAGCACGGTGACGGGCAGCCGGGGGTGCGTCATGGCCGGTCAGCCCTTCGGGTCGATCAGGCCGAGCCGGTAGGCCTTCGCCAGGCGGCGCGGCACCTGGTACACGGAGCCGTCGACGGTGACCGGCACCAACTGCGGTGCGCTGGCCTTCCACTGGGCCCGGCGGTGGCGGGTGTTGCTGCGGGAGAGCTTGCGCTTGGGTACGGCCATGGGGCGGGCCTCCTACGGGACGGGCGGGTGAGCCGGTGCGGCACACCGGCGGCGGGCGTCCCCGGGAGGCTATATGGAAATGGGTACCGTTTTCAATTAGGGGGGGTGCGGCCCGGGCGGCGGCCGGGAACGCCACCGCCCGGGGCGGCCTGCGGCAGGCCACCCCGGGCGGACCGGCGCCTGGGCCGGAGAATCCCCGCCGGGTCAGATCGTGGCGGTGTCGATCACGAAGCGGTAGCGCACATCGCTCGCCATGACCCGCTCGTACGCCTCGTTGATCCGGTCCGCACCGATCACCTCGATGTCCGCGGCGAGCCCGTGCTCACCGCAGAAGTCGAGCATCTCCTGGGTCTCCGCGATGCCGCCGATCATCGAGCCGGCGAGCGACTTGCGCTGCGGGATCAGCGCGAACGCCGCGACCGGCAGCGGGTTCTCCGGAGCGCCGACCTGGACCAGGGTGCCGTCGGTACGCAGCAGCCCGAGGTAGGCGTTCAGGTCCAGGTTGGCCGAGACGGTGTTGACGATCAGGTCGAAGGTGCCGGCCAGCTCCTCGAAGGTGGCCGGGTCGGACGTCGCGTAGTAGTGGTCGGCGCCCAGCCGCAGACCGTCGTCCTTCTTGCGCAGCGACTGGCTCAGCACGGTGACCTCCGCGCCCATCGCATGCGCGATCTTCACGCCCATGTGGCCGAGGCCGCCCAGGCCGACGATCGCGACCTTCCGGCCGGGCCCGGCCTGCCAGTGGGCGAGCGGTGAGTAGAGGGTGATGCCGGCGCAGAGCAGCGGCGCGGCGGCGTCCAGCGGAATGCTCTCCGGTATCCGCAGGGCGTAGTTCTCGTCGACGACGATATGGGTGGAGTAGCCGCCGTAGGTGGTTTCGCCGTCCCGGCCGGTGGCGTTGTACGTGCCGACGTTGCCCAGCTCGCCGGTGCAGTACTGCTCCAGCCCGGCCCGGCAGTTGTCGCACTCCCGGCAGGAGTCGACGAAGCAGCCGACGCCGACCCGGTCGCCCGCCCGGTAGCGGGTGACCTCGGCACCGACCTCGGCGACCACACCGGCGATCTCATGGCCGGGGACGATCGGGAAGGCCCCGCCGTCGCCCCACTCGGCGCGCACGGTGTGGATGTCGGAGTGGCAGATACCGGCGTACTTGATGTCGATCAGGATGTCGTGGGCACCCAGCTCGCGGCGCGGAATCGTGATCCGCTCCAGCGGTGCCTTCGGGGCGGGTGCGGCGTACGCGGAGACAGAGGTGTGCGTCATGCCACCGAGGATGCGGCGTCCGGGTGTGCGTAACCAGTGCACCCTTGAACATATGCATGGCGTGCCTACTACTGACGGAACCACCCACCGGGCCGGGGGGCGGCCGCCGCACGCGGTCCTGGACCAGCGCACCGAGCTGAGCGAGTTCCTGCGCTCCCGGCGGGCCCGGCTGCGGCCGGCGGACGTCGGGCTGCCGGAGTACGGCGGCCGGCGCCGGGTGCCCGGCCTGCGCCGGGAGGAGCTGGCGCAGCTGGCCGGAGTGAGTGTGGCGTACTACATCCGTCTCGAACAGGGCCGCGGCCGCAATGTCTCGGCCGCCGTGCTGGACGCCATCGGCACCGCCCTGCGGCTGACCCCCGCCGAGCGCGACCACCTCACCCATCTCGTCCGCCCCGTCGCCCGCCGGGTGCGGCCCGCCGTCCGTCCGCAGCGGGTACGCCCCGCGCTCCAGCAGCTGATCGACACGATGGAGCGGGTCCCGGCCTATGTCATCGGACGGCGGCTGGACGTCATCGGCTGGAACCGCCTCGCCTGCGCCCTGCTCGGCGACTTCGCCGCCCTGCCGCCCGAGCGCCGCAACCTGGCCTGGCAGGTGTTCCTGGACCCGGCGGCCCGTGAGCTGTACGAGAACTGGGACGCCAAGGCCGCCGACGTGGTCGGCTATCTGCGGCGTGACGCGGGCCGCAACCCGGACGACCCGGCCATGGCCGCGCTGATCGGCCGGCTCTCGGCCGGGAGCCCGGAGTTCCGCCGGCTGTGGGCCGCGCACGACGTGCAGGACAAGGGCTTCGGCCGGAAGGTCCTCCGCCATCCGCTGGCCGGGCGGCTGACCCTGGCCTACGAGACCCTGACCCTGCCCGCCGACCCCGACCAGCAGGTGATCACCTACCACGCCGAACCGGGGTCGCGGTCGGCCGAAGCGCTCCGGCGGCTGGCGTCGGATCAGGCGAAGACCACCGAACGGACCTTCAGCCGCTCCGAGCCGTGACCGCCGTTCGGCCGGAGGCTGAAGAAGTCGCCCGTGCAGTCGGGGCCGGCGAACACCGTCGCGACGGACGAGGTGTAGTTCTTCGGGGTGTGCGCGGGCGGCAGGGCCGGGTCGGCCACCTCGGGGAGGGTGATGCACACCCGGCTCACCGGGTCGGGCAGCAGTCCCACATGCGGTGTGCCGGTCTGGTCGGTGTAGACGTAGGTGAAGGGGCCGGTGGCCGCGCCGGCCGGGGCGGCGGGCAGGGACAGGGCGAGCGCGAGCGCACCGAGGGCGGTGGCGGCGGTGTGACGAAGACGCATACGGACATTCCTTCCGTTCCGGTTCTGTGCGGAATGTGTGCTTCCCGGTCATTCGCCCAGTGATGTACGTCGTCACACGAAGGAGTTGCGCCGAGACACGTGCTCGGCCGTTGTTCGGGGGCGGGGTGGGGTGAGCCGGGGCCGGGCGGAGCCGGAGCCCGACGTGCCGAAGGCCGCGCCGCCCTAGGCCTGTTGGCCCCCGCCTTCAGTTGCCCGATCACCGGCGCCGCGTCGATCCGGTCCACGGCCTGCACCTTGACCAGCAGGTCGTCACGGATGAACGACGGCTTGGCCGTGGCCGCCGCGAACCGTTCCAGCTCGGCCAGGCCCTCCTCGGTGACATGGAACAGCCGCTTGTTGGGCCGGGTCTCCTGGATCACCTGGCGGCCGGCGACCAGCCCGTCGGCCTCCAGCCTGGTCAGCTCCGCGTAGAGCTGCTGCGGCAGCGCGTGCCAGAAGTTGGCGACTCCGGCGTCGAACGCCTTGGCCAGCTGATAGCCGCTGTACTCACCGTCCAGCAGCGCCGCCAGCACCGCATGTCGGAGAGCCATGGCCCGGCCGCCCCTTCCCATACTCAAGAATATGACTAATCATAGTCGCGACTATGAGGGCGGCCGTCCGCACTCCGGCCGGCGTGTGCCGGGCCGGTGCGGACGGCTGCCCGGCCGAGGCGAGGAGGAGTGACATGGCGACGACCGCGGAGCGCTTCAAGGCGGCGGTGGAGGCACAGGAACTCAAGGCGGTGGAAGAGCTGTTCACCGAGGACGTCCGCCTCTACAGCCCGGTGAAGTTCGCGCCCTTCGAGGGGCGGCCGGCGGTGCTCGGGCTGTTCGGGGTGCTGCTGCGCACCTTCGAGGACTTCCACTACGTCGGCGAGCTGGCGGGCAGCGCACAGACCGCGGCCGGACCGGACGGCGGCTCCGCCGACTCCACGGTCCTGGTCTTCCGGGCCACCGTGAACGGCAGGCAGATCCACGGTATCGATCTGCTCCAGTTCGACGAGGCGGGCCTGATCAAGGAGTTCACGGTGATGGTGCGGCCGCAGTCCGCGGTGCAGGCGCTGGGCGAGGCCGTGCTGGCCGGGCTGGTCGAGGACGGGTTGGCGCCGCAGGCGTAGGGCGCCTGTAGCGGCGGCGCCCGGCGGCTCGGGCCGCCCCGCCGCCCCGCCGCCCCGCCGACGGCCGGATGCCGTGGCGGGCCGGCTGCCGTGGCGGGGCCGCTCGCTCCGTCGGGGTGGGCGCTACACCCGCTCCGCCTGCTCCACCGTGATCGCCGCGGCCGGGCAGATGGCCGCCGCCTCGTGCACCGCGTCGTGCAGCGCGGCCGGCGGTTCGGCGTCGAGCAGCAGGACGATGCCGTCCTCCTCGCGCTGGTCGAACACCTCCGGCGCGGACAGCACACAGCTTCCGGCGCCGCAGCACTTGTCCTGGTCAATGAGTACGCGCATGGCTCTCTCCAGAGTGGGCCGCCCGGCTTCCGAAGGCGCTGGGCGGACGGGTGGTGACGGGATGACGGGTACGGCCGGGGCGGCGGCACCGGGCGTGGCTGCTCACCACGCGACCGGCAGTGCGTGCACCCCGTAGATCCCCATGTCATGACGGAACGGAAGGTCCTCGAAGGGGGCGTCGAGCCGCAGGCCGGGCAGGCGGCGCAGCAGGGTCTCCAGGGCGGTCTGCAGTTCCACGCGGGCCAGCGGCTGGCCCAGGCACTGGTGGACGCCGAAGCCGAAGGCGACATGACGGCGGGCGTCCCGGCCGACGTCGAGCGCCTCACCCCCGGGGAAGACCGCCTCGTCGCGGTTGGCGGTGTTGAGCGTGCAGAGCACGCCCTCGCCGGCGCGGATCGTCCGGCCGCCGACGACGACGTCCTCGTCGGCGACCCGCGGGAGACCGTTGTGCACGATCGTCAGATAGCGCAGCAGCTCCTCGACGGCCCCCTTGATGAGCGACGGGTCCGCGCGCAGCCGCGCCAGCTGGCCGGGGTTGCGCAGCAGGGTCAGGGTGGACAGCGCGGTCATGTTGGCGGTGGTCTCATGGCCGGCGACCAGCAGCAGCCGTCCCATGGCCGCGATCTCCGCGTCGTCGAGCTCGCCGCGGGCGACCAGCCGGCTGACGATGCCGTCGTCGGGCGCGCGCCGCTTGGAGTCGGCGAGTTGGCACAGATAGTCGTGGAGCTCCTGCTGTGCGGCGCGGACCTGTGCGGGCGTGGACCGCAGGCCGAGCAGCACGCTGCTGCGCTTCTGGAAGAACTCATGGTCGTCGTAGGGGACGCCGAGCAGCAGACAGATCACCAGCGACGGCAGCGGCAGCGCGAACTCCGCGACCAGATCGGCCGCCTGCCGCCCCTCGGTCATCCGGTCGAGCAGCTCGTCGGTGAGGCGCTGCACCTCGGGGCGCATCGCCTCCATCTTCTTCACCATGAAGTCGGCGGTGAGCATCCGGCGCAGCCGCGCGTGCTCGGGGTCGTCCTGGCGGATGAACGACGTGTTGCCGGTGGCGAACTCCCGGGCGCCGGCGGTCAGGAACGGGAATCCCGGGCGGTTGGCATCGGCGCTGAACCGCGGGTCGCCGAGCACCTGCCGTACGTCCTCGTGCCGGGTCACCAGCCAACAGGCCGAGCCGTCCCACAGCGTGGCCCGGGTGACCGGCTCCTCCCGGTGGGCCCGCGCGATCTCGGGTGCCGGGTCGAAGGGGCAGCCGGTGGCCCGTGCGCCCGGGACGGCGACGGGTGCGCGCCCCGTGCCCGTCCCGGCGTCCCGTTCCCTCTCCTTGTCCCTGCGTTGTGCGGTCGTCATGCGGCTGGTCCTTCCACGGTCGGGACACGGCGGTGCCGTGACGGACGATGCGGGTGGCGCCACTCCTCGACGGGACAGACGAACTCGGTGACCGATGTGGCGCCGCGGTGACCAGCGGCGCTCACAACCGGTGACGAGTAATTACCTAACTTAAGCAACTAAGCTAACGCACGCCTGGAGGGGGAAGGAAGGGGATATTCGCGGCGTATGCGAGGTTGGCTCGATCCGGCCGGGCGCGGCTGCGGAACGGGCAGGTCACGGGGCGGATCGCGGCGCTGTGGGGGCCGCTACAGTGCCTGCATGCCGGACCCCGCGAGAGACCAGGACCCCACCGTCGCACTGCAGAGAGTGCTGGCCACGCTGTCGTACCTGCTCACCCGCTCCCGGGCGCACGAGCGCCAGGCGGCCCAGGCGGGCGTCACGGCGGCACGCTCCGATCTCTGGTTGCTGATGGCCCTGGAGGACAGCGGAGGCATCAGCAGGGTCGGCGATCTGGCCGCCCTGCTGATGGTCGAACCGCCTCATGTCACGCGACAGATCGGCCAGTTGGAGTCCCAGGATCTGGTCGAGCGGACCCCGGACGCCCTTGACCGCCGGGCCCGCAAGGTGGCGATCACCCCGCACGGCAGGGCCGTTCTCGACCGCCTGCGGCAGACCGGACAGGCCAATTTCCATGAGGCCCTCGCCGGTTTCGACGACGACGACATCGCCACCACCGTCGCCGTCCTCAACCGCCTCGTGGGCTACGCCCGCCGCAAGCACGAGGACGAGGAACGCCTGCGGCGGCGCGGGTGTGAGCGGGGTGCGGCGGGGGCCGGGTGAGGTGCGGGGCGGTGCCGCCCCGCACCCTCGGTGTTACTCGATCTCGACGCGGCCGCTGTGGCCGTTGGCGGCCGTGCCGGTGCCGCTGTTCTTGTCGGTGGTGGCGTCCTGGCCTTCGGGGGTGCCGAGGTTGCGGCGGACCGAGTCGAGGATGGTCAGGCCCTGGCCGACCAGACCGGCGGCGATCTCGCCGAGACCGTCGGTGCCGTTGAGCACGTTGACGTTGGCGTTGGCCAGGCCCGCGGAGGCCTCCTTGACGATCTGCGGGAGCTGGTCGATCAGCATCCGGTCCAGGGCCACCCGGTCGTGCGAGGCGGCGGCCTCGGCCTGGATCTTCATCCGCTCGGCCTCCGCCAGGGCCAGCAGACGGATGCGCTCGGCCTCCGCCTCGGCGGGCTTGACGACCTCCGCCACCAGCTCCTGCTGGCGCAACCGGGCCGCCCGCTCGGCGAGTTCGGTCTGCGCGGCGAGGACCTCCTGCTGGGCGTGGGCCTGGGCGAGCGGGCCGGCCTGGGCCGCGTGCGCCTGCGCGCGGTCCACCTCGGCGTTGTACTCGGCCTGGACCACGGCGGTCTGCCGGGAGTACTCGGCCTGATTCCGCGCGGCCTCCTGCTGTGCCTCGACCGAGGCCTGGGTGGCCTGGGCCTGGGCGATCTGTGCCTGCCGCTGGATGGCGGCCTTGTGCGGCGCGGACATCGCCTCGATGTAGCCGGTCTCGCCGTCGTCGATCGACTGGATCTGGAGCGAGTCGACGATCAGACCGATCTTCGCCATCTCGGTCTTGGAGGTCTCCAGGACCTCGGTGGCCAGCTTCTGCCGCTCGGTGACGATCTCCTCGACCGTCATCGAACCGATGATGGAGCGCAGATGACCGGCGAAGATCCGGCCGGTCAGGACCGACATCTGGTCCTGGTCGGAGAGGAACCGCTGACCGGCGTTGACCACGCTCTCGGTGTCGTTGCCGACCTTGAACGCGATCACGGCGCGCACCGTCAGCGCGATGCCCTGCCGGGTCACACAGGTCTCGGCGACCTCCGACTCACACATCGCCAGGGTCAGAAAGCGGACCTTGCGGAAGACCGGCAGCACGAACTTGCCGTGCCCGGTCACCACTCGGAATGGTGCGCCCCCCTGCCCACGCCTGCCACCCGAAATCAGCATCGCCTGGTCGGGGGCGGGAACGCGGTAACCGAACATCCTTTGTCTCCTCAGCCTGCGTCGCCGGATTCCCCGGTCAACGCGTCCAACGGATCGGCCCACTCCATGACGTCGACCTGGCGACTGCCACGGGACTCGATGACGAGTACGGTCGCCCCCACCGGAAGGGGCTCGGCGGACCAGGCGAGAAAGGCCTCGGAGCCGCCCCTGACCCGCACCAGAACCTCACCGGGGCCGGCAGCCCCACGAGTGCCGATCAGAAGCACTCCCGTACAGCCGATCACGGCATCGTCCTGCACCATCCGCGGCTGCCCTCCCCCGTTCACGTTCCTGGAAATCCGACCTTAGCGCTCCGGTGCGCGGCGGCCTATGGGGGGGAGGGTGGCGAGTTGGCGCAACCTCACGGCCCGTCAATTTCCTGTGAGGAAAGAGCCGAATACGGAACGGAATTTTCCGTGGGACCGTCGGCCTTTCGATGGTTCGGTGCGGAGGCGGATGTTCCGGGGCGGGAATTCAGCGTGCCGAAGGAAGGGCGTCGAGGGCGGCGAGGATGTCGGACGGTTCGGCGCGGGTGGTGTAGTCGGTGTCGATGAAGGACCAGCGGATGGTGGCGTCCCGGTCGATGACGTAGGTGGCGGGCAGCGGCAGGGTGCGCGCATGCCCGCCGTTGACCCGCTGGAGGTCGAAGCCGAAGGACTCGTACACCGCGGCCAGGTCGTCGGGCAGGTCGAAGCTGATGCCGAACTGCCGGGCGGTGTCGCAGCCGAGGTCGCTGAGGACGGGGAAAGCGAGCGCGTGCTGTTCGGTGAGGGTGAGGGACTCGTCGGGGATCTGCGGCGATATGGCGGCCAACTGGGCCCCGCGGGCGGTGATATCGGCGTGGTGGTGCTGGAGGGCGCGCAGCGCCACGTTGCAGTACGGGCACCAGGCGCCGCGGTAGAAGGTGAGCACGAGCGGGCCCGCGGACAGCAGGGCGTCCAGGGTGACGGTGTCGCCGGCCGGGGTGGGGAGGCTGAAGCCGGGGGCGGTGTCGCCGGTTCGCAGGGCGCGCTCGGCCAGGCCGGAGGCGGCCAGCTCACGGCCGGCCCGCTCCATCACCGCGCGGTCGGCGGCCGGGATGTCGGGGAGGGCGCGCAGGACGGCGGTGAGTTCGTCGTGGAGGTTCATTGCGGGGGGTGCTCCTAGGAGGGGAGTGGGGCGCGCAGGGGCGCGAGGGCGGCGGTCACCGTGTCGGTCAGCTCCCGGGCGTCGGCACCGGCGCGGGAGCGCAGGTTGACGCCGTAGGCGAGGGTCGCCAGCACATCGGCGGCGGCGTCGAGATCGCAGGACGGATGGAGATGCCCCAGGTCGGCGGCGTTGGCCAGGGCCGCGCGCATCGCGGACCGGAGCATCCGGTGGTGGTCTTCGAGCACCGTACGGATGCCGGTGTCGTCGCACTCCGGGCCGGCGTGGGCGTTGGTGACCATGCAGCCCCAGCCGGCGACCGGGCCGGAGCAGCGCACCTCGATCAGCCCGGCGAAGAACGCCTCTATCGAGGTGAGCCCTGCGGACGCCTGCGACAGGTGGGCGAAGGCCGGTGTCGAGTGCTGCGCTATGTAGCGGTTCAGCGCGGCGGCGTAGAGACCGTCCTTGTTGCCGAAGGTCGCATAGAGGCTGGAGCGGCTCACTCCGGTCGCGGTCACCAGCGCCTGGATGCCGGTCGTCGGCAGGCCGTGGCGCCAGAAGACCTGGATCGCCTCGTCGAGTACGAGATCGGGGTTGAAGTGCTTGATGTCGGGCATGGCCGGGTCGCTCGTTTCGCCGTCACGAGAGGTGGTGCAGGGTCGGTCGGTCCCGCCGCCCCGTCATCTCGGAACGACCATTCCAAGATACGTCGAGTCCCGTTCCTTGTCGAGGAGTTGGGGATATCGGCGGCGACAACATCTGGAACCTTCCGTTCCGCCCATCCGTCCATCCGCCCATCCACCCATCCACCCATCCGCCCATCCACCGATCCGCCCATCCGCCCGGCCTCACGCCGGGTTGACGGCCACGGCCTTGAAGAAGGTGTAGTGGAAGGTGCCGCCCTCGTCCGCGGTCAGCCGCAGGTCGGCGACGCCCCGCTCCCAGTCGGCGGCGGTGGTCATGCCGGTGCTCAGCGCCTGGTCCCGGACCGCTTCGACCATGGCGATGAAGGTCTTCCGGGTGAAGCCGTCCACCAGCGCGGGCCGGGTGGCATCGGCGTAGGCGGTCCGCGGCCGGACCACCACCCGGTCGAACCCGGCGTCGCTGAGCAGCGGCTGCAACGCCCGTCCGATCAGCGCGTTTCCGCCGGCCGCGGCCTGCAGCCGCACCTGGTGCCCGATCACCTCATGGGCGTGGAGGCTGTCCGGGTGGAGGACCACCGAGCCGTGGTCACCCTCGATCACGGTGAGGGTGCCGCCGGGCCGCAGGACGCGCCGAAGGCCGGACAGCGCGCGGTCCGGCTCCGGGAGGTGCTCCAGCACGAAGCAGGCGAAGACGTGGTCGAACTCCCCGTAGGCGAAAGGCAGGTGGAAGAGGTCGGCGGTCCGGTACTCCACGTCGGCCGCGGGCTCCTGCGCCGTCACATGCCGGCGGGCCCGCGAAAGCGACTCCGCGGACCGGTCGATCGCGACGATATGGGCCCCCGGACTGCTCCTGGCCAGATGCACGGTCTGCGCGCCCACCCCGCAGCCGACCTCCAGCACCCGGCTGCCGGGGGCGTAGGCCGTACCGGCGTGCAGCAGAGCGGCCAGGGTGTCCGCCTGGTCGCCGAGGCGTCGTGCCTCCTGAGGTGAATAGCCGTGCAGATAGGCCGTGTTCGTCGTCATGTCCCCACCGTGCCGGGACAATGGACCGGTGCACAGGTCCAAAGAGCGCCCTGTCAACGGGTCCGTATCTCCCTCGCCCCCGCCTCCTCCGGCCCCCTCCTTCCCGGCCCCGCCGCCCCGTTCCCCGTCCCCCGGTACGTCCGACTTCCTGCAGCTGAACCTCGGCGACGCGCCCGTGGGCGGCCGGGCGGACTGGCTGGCCCGGGAGCTGCGGCGGGCCGTCGCGGACGGCCGGCTGCCGGTCGGGAGCAGACTGCCCGCGACCCGTACGCTCGCCGCCGACCTGCGGGTCTCGCGGGGTGTGGTCACCGAGGCGTACCAGCGGCTGACCGAGGACGGGCAGCTCGCCGGGCGGGGGCGGGGCGGCACGGTCGTCGTCGCCGCACCCGTGACGGCCGCCGCGCCGCCCACGGGAGCGCCGCCCCGCGCCCACCGGGGCCCCGCCCCGTTCGTGGCAGCGCCCGGCTCGGAGATCTTCGACGAGCTGCGCGCCGCACCCGCACGGATCGACCTCTCGCCCGGTGTGCCGGACCTGACCGCCTTCCCCCGGACCGCCTGGCTGCGCGCCGAACGGGCGGTGCTGGCGGACCTCCCGTCGGCCGACTTCGGATACGGGGACCCGCGCGGCACCCTCGCACTGCGCCGGGCCGTCGCCGCCTGGCTGGCCCGCAACCGCGGGATCAGGGCCGACCCGGACGAGGTGCTGATCGTCGCCGGTACGGCGCAGGGACTCGGCCTGATCGCCGAGGTGCTGCACCGTGACGGGATGCCGTCGATCGCGGTGGAGGACCCCGGGTCGCTGGGTGCCCGGCAGCACCTCCAGTACTGGCGGATGGTGACACCGCCGGTCCCGGTCGACGAGGACGGGATTCGCGTCGACGCGCTGCGGGCCAGCGGGGCGCGGGCCGTGCTGCTCACTCCGGCGCACCAGTTCCCGACCGGGGCGGTGCTCGGTGGCGCACGGCGTCGTGAGCTGATGCGCTGGGCGGCCGAGGGCGGTCTGATCGTCGAGGACGACTACGACGCCGAGCACCGCTACGACCGCGCACCGGTCCCCGCCCTGCGCTCGCTCCTCCCCGAGCAGGTCTGTTACGCCGGCAGCGTCTCCAAGCTGCTGGCTCCCGCGCTGCGGGTGGGCTGGCTGGTGCCGCCGCCGAAGTACCGGGAGGCGCTGGTCGACGCCAAGCGGTTCGCCGATCTCGGCAGTGCCGCACTGCCGCAACTGGTCCTGGCCCGGCTGATGGAGTCCGGTGAACTGGAGCGCCGGCTGCGGCTCCTGCGGCGTCGCCACCGTCGCCGCCGGGACGCCATGAGCGCGGCGATCCGCGCCCGTCTGCCGGGTGCCCAGGTGCACGGCGCCGCGGCGGGTCTCCATCTGACCGTCACCTTCGGCCCGGACGGCTACCGGGGCTCCGACACCGACCTGGCCGCGGCCGCCCTCACCCGGGGCGTCAAGGTCCACCCCCTGTCCTGGCACTGCCAGCTCCCGGCCCCGCCGGGCCTGGTCCTCGGCTACGCCGCCCGCACACCGGACGAGATCACGCAGGGCGTGGCCGTCATCGGCGAGACGCTGCGCGGCGGGTGACGGGGCCGCCCGGACCGGTCCGGGCAGTGAAACGGGGGCCGTTCGCAAGGGCGCCCGACGTCTGGGTGGACGCCGCGCGACCGGCCGACCGGTGACCGGGCGAAGTCACCAGCCGGTGAAGCGGGCGGTGGTCAGGGCTCGATGACCGGTGCCGTGTCGCTGGACGGGGACAGGATGGCCGTCGGGGTGACCGCGCCGGCGAAGCTGACCTCGTAGCCGTGGTTGAGGAGGATGAGCGTCAGGGTGAGCGTCTCGTTCACCCGGGCGACGCCCTGGGCGTCGGTGTTGGCGATGCCCAGCACGTTGCTGCCGGCCTTGAACAGGATCGGCTGGTTGGGCACCGGAAGGCCGGTGACCTGGTCGGTCAGCGTGGCCGTCAGGAACGGGAAGTACACGTGCGGCGGGAACAGCTTCGTCAGCGCCGGGGTCGCGGTCAGCGAGGTGGCGTGGACGGGGACGAAGTAGGTGAAGCCGCCCACCAGAGTGGCGCTGCCACCGGGCGTGGTGACGGTGACGTCCGCGGGGCCGGCCACCCCGGGCGGAGTGGTAGCGGTGAGCTGCGTGCCGGTGGCGTTGACCGTCACGCCGGTCGCGGGGTTGCCGCCGATGTCGACGCTCGCCCCGGTCAGGTTGGTGCCGGTGATCGTCACCACCGTGCCGCCCGTGATGGGACCCGAGTTGGGGGTGATGCTGGTGATCGTCGGGTCGAACTGGATGACGCTGACACTGGCCCCGGCGATGTTGGTGACGTAGACCTTGTTGTTGGGCGCGACCACCAGGGCGATCGGCTGGCTGCCGACGGCGATCGGGGCGCCGATGGTGGTGTTCGTGGTGGTGTCGATCACCGTCACGTTGTTCGACCCGCGGTTGGCCGTGTAGGCGTTGCCGTCGGGGCCGACCGTGATGCCCCACGGGTTGGTGCCGACGGGGATCGTGGTGATGATCGTGTCCGTGGTGGTGTCGATCACGGACACGTTGTTCGACCCGATGTTGGCGACGTAGGCGTTGCCGTTGGGGCCGATCGCCACGAAGTTCGGCTGGTTGAAGCCGGGGATCGTGGTGATGACGGCGGCGGTGGCGGTGTCGATCACCGTCACGCTGTTCCCGTTCCGGTTGGCGACATACGCCTTGCCGTTGGGGGCGACCGCGATGCCGACCGGGCCGCTGCCCGTGGGGATCGCGGCGCCGACGGGGGTGTTGGTGGTGGTGTCGATCTCCTGCACGCTGTTCGCCGCGAAGCGGCTGACGTAGACGTTGCCGCTGGGGATGACCGCCGCCGCGGCGGGGCCGCCGCTGAGGGGGATCGTGGCGATGACGGTGCTGGTGGCGGTGTCGATCACCGTCACGTTGTTGGAGATGTTGTTGGGGACGTAGGCGCTGCCGTTGGGGGCGACGGCCAGCCAGGCCGGCGTGGTGCCGGTGGGGATCGCGGCGCCGATGACGGTGTCCGTGGCGGTGTCGATGGTTTGCACGTTGCTCGACCCGGAGTTGGCGACGTAGAGGTCGCCGTTGGGGATGAACGCCAGCCCGACCGGGTTGGTGCCGACCGGGATCGTCGTGACGGCCAGGAAGGTCACGGGCGCCGCCGTTGCCCGCGCCGGGGCGGGAGAGGCGGCCGGTGCCGGCGAATTCTGCGTCGGCATCAGGAGATTCGTGCTCATGTGGACCCCTTCTGTGGGGGGCCGTCCAGATCCCGCTCCGGGGCACCACAACCACAGTCCACACGTGGCAACAGCACGGCGGGCTGCGCATCCCCGAGGAGGGATGGGCAGCCCAGTGGTTCGGTGGCTTCTTCCTTCCCATGGCGCGGGGAGGCGAAACGTCCGCGGGTGACCGGGAGTTCCCGGTTCCGGATGATCAGCGGAACGGGAGCGGGCGGCCCCGCTCCTCCGCCGGGCGGGGGCCGAAGATGCGGCGTTCGTCGCCGGTGATCGCGACATCGTGGATGCCGGCCTCCCGGCGCCGCATCAGGCCGTTCCCGTCGAACTCCCACAGCTCGTTGCCGTAGCTGCGCCACCACTGGCCGGCCGCGTCATGGCACTCGTACTGGAAGCGCACCGCGATGCGGTTGCCGTCGTACGACCAGAGCTCCTTGCGCAGCGCGTAGTCCAGTTCGCGGGTCCACTTCCGGCGCAGGAAGTCGACGATCTCGGCGCGGCCGGTGAGGAAGGTGTCGCGGTTCCGCCAGGCGGAGTCCTCGGTGTAGGCGAGGGCGACCTGCTCCGGGTCGCGGGTGTTCCAGGCGTCCTCGGCCGCCTGCACCTTCTGGAGTGCGCTCGGCTCGTCGAACGGCGGGAGGGGCGGTCGTGGCGCCATGGCGGGCTCCTTTGGCCAAGATCGGAGAACGGTCGTTCTCGCTTGGTCGGCTAGTGTAGAGAACGACCGTTCTCCTGCAAAGTCCCGGACGTGCCATGGACCTCGACGAAGCCCGTACGCAGATACTCGACGCCGCGGAGAAGCTCTTCTACGCGCGCGGAATCCAGTCCGTCGGGATGGACGAACTCCGCACCGCGGCCGGGGTGTCGCTCAAGCGGCTCTATCAGTGCTTCCCCGCCAAGCACGACCTCGTCGAGGCGTATCTGCGCCGCCGCGACACCCGCTGGCGCGCCGCCCTCGCCGCGTATGTCGACGCGCGGCCCGGCGGCCCCGCGGCCCGGCCGCTCGCGGTCTTCGACTGGCTGGGCGAGTGGTTCGCGGAGGGCGGCTTCCGTGGCTGCGCCTTCCTCAACGCGTACGGCGAGCTGGGGGCGACCTCCGACCGGGTCGGGTGGGTCGCGCGGGAGCACAAGGAGGCGCTGCTGGGGTATGTGACCGGCCTGGTGCGCGCGGTGCCGGTCGCCGAACCGGACGCGCTGGCACGGCAGTTGGTGCTGCTGATCGACGGTGCGATCGCCGGTGCCGCCCTCATGGGCGAGCCCGCCGCCCGGGAGGCCCGTGTCGCCGCCGCCGCGCTCATGGAGGCGGCGGGGAGTGCGGCGGGGTCCGGGGCGGCGCGCGACGGGGCCTGACGCCCGGGTGCCGATGCCCCCGGGCCGGGACACCTGGCGTCCGGAGGTCTTCAGGTTGCCTTCAGGAAGGGTGCGCGAGGGTGGCGCCACGTGCTCAGGGAGCGCGCCCGGCACAGGAACTGTCCCGCGCCGGGGCACACCGCCGTCTCACCGTCGAGGCGGCGGCCGCGCCACCCACGACCCGACCACACCACGCGCCCCACGGGGGCGAGTAGGAGGCAGGCCACCATGCAACAACTCACCGCGCACGCCCGTTCCTTCGAGAGCCGCTGCGCCGAGCGCGGCGAGGAGTTCCGCAGGCTCGGAGCCGGGCAGTCGCCGCAGGCGCTGTTCGTCACGTGCTCCGACTCGCGGGTCGTGCCCGCACTGATCACCGGGGCGGCGCCGGGCGATCTGTTCGAACTGCGCACCGCGGGCAACATCGTTCCCGAGTACCGACCCGAGCGGCCCGCGGGGGAGGCCGCCACCATCGAGTACGCCGTACAGGTCCTGGGCGTGGCGCACATCGTGGTGTGCGGCCACTCGCACTGCGGGGCGGTCGGTGCGCTGGTCCGCGGGGAGGACCTGACCGGGGTGCCCGCGGTCCGGGGCTGGCTGGAGAGCGCCGCACCGGACCTCCCGGGCGGCGCCGGGACGGACGCCGGCACGCCGGAGCTCGCCGACGCCGTCCAGCGGCACGCGCTGGCACAGGCGGAGCGGCTGCGGTCCTACCCGTGCGTGGCGGAGGGCCTCGCCGCCGGGCGGCTGTCCCTGGACGTCTGGTTCTACGAGGTACACACGGGGGCCGTGCGACGGCACCGGCCGGAGTCGGGGCGCTTCGAGGCGCTGTGAGCGGGCGCCGGCCCGACCCGCCGCCCGACCGACCCGCCGTCCGTCCCGCCCCACGCACCCCCTCGGAGAGACCCATGCTCACCGCGCTCCAACGCACCACCGCCAAGCTCCCCGGGCTCAGTCCCGGCACCCTCCGCCGTGATGTCCTCGCCTCACTCGTCGTCTTCCTCGTCGCCGTTCCGCTGTGCGTCGGTGTCGCCGTCGCCTCCGGGGTGCCGGCCGAACTCGGGCTGATCACCGGCATCGTCGGCGGCCTGGTCGTCGGCTGCCTGCCCGGCAGTTCGTTCCAGGTCAGCGGCCCCGCGGCCGGACTCACCGTGCTCGTCCACGAGGCCGTGCAGCAATTCGGCCTCGCCGCCCTGGGCGCGATCGTGCTCGCTGCCGGGCTGCTGCAGCTGGCGCTCGGCGCGCTGCGCTGCGGCCGGTGGTTCCGCGCGATCTCGGTCGCCGTCGTCCAGGGCATGCTGGCCGGGATCGGGCTGATCCTCATCCTCGGCCAGGTCTACGCCTTGGCCGACGCCGACCAGCCCGGCACCGGCCTCGCCAAGATCACCGGGCTGCCCGGTCTCGCCGCCTCCCTCGCGACGAGCCCCGAGGCCCTCACCGCGTTCGCGGTCGGCGTGGGCACCCTCGGCCTGCTCGTGCTGTGGCCGCGGCTGCCCGCGAAGGTCCGTCTGGTGCCGGGGCCGCTGGCGGCCATCGCCGTCGCCACCCTGGTCACCGCGGTGTTCGCGCTGCCGATCGCCAAGGTGGAGGTGCACGGCCTGCTGGCGTCGATCCAGCCGCCCGGCGCCGGCGAACTCGGCGGACTGGCCCAGCTGTCCGTCCTCGGCACCGTGCTCGCCTTCGCCCTCATCGCCTCCGCGGAGAGCCTGTTCAGCGCCGCGGCGGTGGACCGGATGACCGGGGCCCGTACGGACTACGACAAGGAGCTGATGGCGCAGGGCGCGGGCAACACGGTCTGCGGGCTGCTCGGTGCCCTGCCGATGACCGCGGTGATCGTCCGCAGCGCGGCCAATGTGCAGGCCGGGGCGCGCACGAAGGCTTCGCGGGTGCTGCACGGCGTCTGGCTGCTGGTCTTCGCGGCGCTGCTCCCGGCGGCCCTCGGGGTCGTCCCGCTCGCCGCGCTCGCCGCCGTCCTGGTGCACGCCGGGGCGAAGCTGGTGCCCGTACGGCAGCTGCCGCAGCTGTGGCGGGAGCACCGGGGCGAGGCGGTGATCCTCGGGGTGACCGCGGGCGCGATCGTCTTCACCAACATGTTCGAGGGCGTGCTGCTCGGCCTGCTGCTGGCCGTCGTGAAGACCGCTTGGGAGACCTCCCATGTCCAGATCGACGTACGGGAGCTGACGGGCGGACGGACGCTCGTCGCGCTCAGCGGCAACGCGACCTTCCTGCGGCTGCCCAAGATCCTGGACGCGCTGGAGGCGCTGCCCGGTGACCGGACCGTCGAGCTGGACCTGACGGAGCTGCGGCACCTGGACCACGCCTGCCGCACCGCCCTGGACGGCTGGACCACGCAGCACAACGGCGCGGTGACCCCGGCCCCCGAGGACCGGCCGGCCGCGGCGACGAGCGGGCGGTCCACGGCCACGGCCGGGGCGGCGTCCACGTCCGTATCCGCGTCCGCATCCGCATCCGCGTCCGCGTCCACGAAGGCGCCGCCGCACCGCGGCTGACCCCGACACGCCCGCGCGGCCCCGGCGGTGAACGAACCGCCGGGGCCGCGCTCTGTCTTCCGGGGCCGCCGTCCCTACCCCAGCGCCCGCTCCAGGCTGCCCAGGGCCGAGGCCAGTTCCTCCTCGGTGATGGTCAGCGGCGGGGCGAGCCGGATCGTCGAGCCATGGGTGTCCTTGACCAGGACGCCTTCCTTCAGCAGGCGTTCGCTGATCTCCCGGCCGGTGCCCAGGGCGGGGTCGACGTCGACACCGGCCCACAGGCCGCGGGCCCGGAAGCCGGTCACGCCCTTGCCGGTCAGGGCGGCGAGTCCGGTGCGCAGCTGCTCGCCCAGGGTGGCGGCACGGCGCTGGAACTCGCCGGTGGCCAGCAGCTCGATCACCGCCGAACCGACCGCGGCCGCCAGGGGGTTGCCGCCGAAGGTCGAGCCGTGCTGGCCGGGGCCGAGCACACCGAGCACCTCGCGGCGGGCGACGACCGCGGAGACCGGGACGATGCCGCCACCGAGCGCCTTGCCGAGCAGCAGCATGTCCGGCACCACGGACTCGTGCTCGACCGCGAGGGTGGTGCCGGTGCGGCCCAGCCCGGACTGGATCTCGTCGGCGATGAACAGGCAGTTGTTGCGCCGGGTCAGTTCACGGACCCCGGTGAGGTAGCCGTCGTCGGGGATCAGGACGCCCGCCTCGCCCTGGATGGGCTCGATCAGCACGGCGGCCGTCGTCTCGTCCAGGGCCGCCTCCAGCGCGGCGAGGTCGTTGTACGGGACGGTGCGGAAGCCGGGGGCGAAGGGGCCGAAGCCGACGCGGGCGGTGTCGTCGTCGGAGAAGCCGACGATGGTGGTCGTCCGGCCGTGGAAGTTGCCGCCCGCCACCACGATCGTGGCCCGGTCCGCCGGGACGCCCTTGACGTCGTACGCCCACTTGCGGGCGACCTTGATGCCGCTCTCCACCGCCTCGGCGCCGGTGTTCATCGGCAGCACCATGTCCAGGCCGGTCAGCGCGGCGAGGCCCTCGGCGAAACCGGCGAGGCGGTCGTTGTGGAAGGCCCGTGAGGTGAGGGTGAGCTGGTCGAGCTGGCGGTGCGCGGCCTCGATGAGGGCCGGGTGGCGGTGGCCGAAGTTGAGGGCCGAGTAGCCGGCCAGCATGTCGAGGTAGCGGCGCCCCTCGACGTCCTCGACCCAGACCCCTTCGGCGCGCGCCACCACCACCGGCAGCGGGTGGTAGTTGTGCGCCAGGACCGGGCTCTCGGCCTGGATCAGCTCCGCGGACGAACGGGGAGCCTGGGCCGGGACGGTACGGGTGGGAGCGGTCATCAGCGGATCTCCTGGGTGCAGCACTTGATGCCGCCGCCGGCCTTGTGGAACTCCGACAGGTCGACGGGGACGGGGACATAGCCGTGCGCGCCGAGCTGCGCGATCAGGCCGGTCGCCTGCGGGGCGACGAAGACATGGCGGCCGTCGGAGACGGAGTTGAGGCCGAAGGCCATGGCGTCCTCCCGGGTGGCGAGCACCGCCTCGGGGAACAGCCGCCGCAGCACCTCACGGCTGCCGGTCGAGAACGCCTCGGGGTAGTAGGCGACGTTCGCCGCACCGGTCTCCGGCGACTCCTCCAGGACGAACAGCGCGGTGTCCAGGTGGTAGAAGTACGGGTCCACCAGCTGGAGGCCGATCGTCGGGACGCCGAAGAACTCCTGCACCTCGCGGTGCGCCGCCGGGGTGGTGCGGAAGCCGGTGCCCGCCAGGATGAAGCGGCCGGCCGGCACCAGGTCGCCCTCGCCCTCGCATAGCGACTCCGGCCGGTAGACGTCGTATCCGGCCGCCTTGAACCAGGTCTCGTACTCCGTGGACTCCGGGCGCCGCTGCGGTGCGTGGAAGTGCGAGCCGAAGACCCGGCCGCCCACGACGAGCGCGGAGTTCGCCGCGAACACCATGTCCGGCAGACCGGCCACCGGGGGCACGGTCTCCACGGTGTGGCCGTGCGCGCGGTAGGTGCCCATCAGCGTCTCCCACTGGCGCGCGGCGAGCGCGGTGTCCACCGGCACGTCCGCACGCATCCAGGGGTTGATCGCGTACTGCACATCGAAGTGTCTGGGTTCGCAGACCAGATAGCGCCGGGGGCGCGAGACACGACTCATCGGCACAGGACGGTCCCTTCGCTTCCAAGGTGCGGGGTCACCGGGTGTCACAGAGCGTCACCCGGGGTGGTTCCACGGTAAGGAGCAGGGGATTCCGGTCACAAGAAACAAATGCTGCTCAGCGGCGCAGCAATGCTGCGTGTTCGTCAACTGAAACGCAGCTTTGCTGCGCGAAGTGCGGCGGCGAGGCCCGCTTCCCGGCCGGTGTGCGGGGCTTCCGGCGGCTGTGACGGGCCGCGCGCACCGGCCGCCTCAGCCGGCGGTCCCTTCGGAGGACCGCCGGGCGCCCGCCTCCGGGCTGTCCGGGAGCAGATGGGACAGCACCATGTAGCTGATCGTCTTGCGGATGAACGGTTCGGTCCGGATGCGTTCGAGCACCTCCTCGAAGTGCTCCACATCGGTCGCCCGTACGTGCAGCAGCGCATCGGCACCCCCGGTGACGGTCATCGCCGCGGCGATCTCCGGGTGGTTGCGCACCACTTCCGCCAGCCGCCGGGGCGGCGCCGCGCTGTCGCAGTAGACCTCGACATACGCCTCGGTCAGCCAGCCCAGCGCGGCCGGGCGGACGGTGGCGGTGAAACCCGTGATCACGTTGTTCTCGCGCATCCGGTCCACCCGCCGCTTCACCGCGGTCGACGACAGCCCGACCGCCGCACCGATCTCCGCGAAGCTCGCCCGGCCGTTGTCGATCAGCGCCGCAACGATCTTGCGGTCGAGGTCGTCGAAGGGCACGGCCTTGTGGGTCACTGGGCCTCCCGATGGTCCCCGGTCCTTCCCGGTCTTCCCGGGCTCCGCTCCGTCGCGGTCGCCTCACGGTAGCGACACCGGGCGCGGGCCGCCCGTCGCCGGTGGGCGGGCCGTGGCCGGGCGCGTGGGTCCCCCGTCCCCGGCGGGGGCCGCATGGAATCCTGGTGGGTCCTGGATCTGCCGGACGGACGGTGGACGTGCGGCGATGACGAGGGTGCCCCGATGAGACTCTGCTTCCTGGTGGAGGAGCAGTACCGCCATGACGGCATGCCGCTGGAGGTGGTCCGCCAACTCCGCGCCTGGGGCCACCGGGTGGACGTGGTGTGGCCGGGCCGCTCGCTGATCCGGATATCCGAGGCGATACGGGCGGGCAGCCACGACGCCTGGGTCCTGAAGACCGTCTCCGGCGGCCCGGGGCTGACGCTCCTGGAGGCGGCCGCCTCCGTCGGGCTGACCACGGTGAACGACGTCCGGGCCATCCGCGGCGTACGGGACAAGGCGCTGGCCGCGGTGATCGCCCGCAGCAAGGGGCTGCCGGTCCCCGTGACGTATGCGGCGGCGCGTCCCGAGGAGTTCGCGGAGGTCGCGGCGGCGGAGTTCCCGCTCGTGGTCAAGCCCGCCGACGGCAGTTCCGGGCGCGCAGTCCGGCTGGTGGCGACGCCGGACCGGCTGCGGGAGCCGGAGCGGCCGGGCGGTCCGGCGGGCCGGGACGGGGAGGCCGGCGGGCTGCTCATCGCCCAGCCCTATGTGCCCAACTCCGGTACGGACCTGAAGGTGTACAGCGTCGCCGGTGAGCTGTACGCCACCGAGCGGCGCTCCCCGCTGCACCCCGCGCACGCGGTACGCGAACGGCAGGTGCCGCTGACGCCGGAGATCGCCCGGATCACCGCCGAGATAGGCGAGGTCTTCGGCCTCGACCTCTACGGGGTCGACATCCTGCTCGGCCCCGACGGCCCGGTGGTCGTCGACATCAACGACTTCCCCAGCTTCCGCCAGGTCCCGGACGCGGTCGCCCGGGTGTCCGCAGCGGTGCTGGACCTCGCCCGTAGGGGGGCGAGGGGGCGGGGGGCCTCCGTGGGGGAGGCGCCCGTACGGGAGGCCGTAGGGGAAGCCGTAGGGGGCCTCGTGGCGGAGGCCGTGGCGGACGCCGTGTCGGCCCTGCCCGTCGCCCCGGCATCCCCGGCCGGCGCTCCGTCCGTGCCGCCCGCTTCGCCCGTGCCGCCCGCGCCGTCCGTGCCCCGCCCCGTCCGGTCCGTGGCGCCGCTCGGGGGTGGCCGGTGAGGGTCTGTCTGGTCACCGCGGACCCCGGACATCCGCTGCTGGCCGCGGTCACCGGGCTGCTGACGCCGGAGCACCGGGTCGAGACCCTGGACCCGGGCGCCGCGGGGCCGGGCCCCGACCTCTCCTCGCTCGCCGATGTCTATCTCCTCAAGGCGCGGACGCCCCGGGCGCTGGCGCTCGCCGCGCTCCTGGAGGAGCACGGCGCGCCGGTGCTCAACTCGGCGGCGGCGACCGCCCGGTGCCAGGACCGGGTGGCGATGGCCGAGGTGGCCCGCACGGCCGGGCTGCCGTTCGCCGCGACCCGCTCCGTGGCCACCCTCGGGGAGCTGGCCGCGGCCGGTGCACCGGGCGGCCCGCTGGTGATCAAGAGCCGGTTCAGCCGCCGTGGCGACCTGGTGGCCCGTGCCGACGGCGCCGTACGGCTGCGGGAACTGGCCGCCGACTGGGCCGAGGAGCCGGTGGTGGTCCAGGACTTCACCGAGAACAGCGGCTGGGACCACAAGCTGTGGGTGGTCGACGGGCAGCTCTTCGCCGCGCTGCGCCGCTCGGAGCTGGCCCCGGACGGCCGCGGCCCGACCCTGCCGCTGCCGGCCGCCGAACTGCCCGCGGCCTGGGCCGCCGCCGCGCTCCGGGCCGGCGAGGTCTTCGGCCTGGACGTCTACGGGGTGGATGTCCTCGACGCCGGGGGCGGCGCGCCCCTCATCGTCGACATCAACGCCTTCCCCGGCATCCGCGGCCAGGCCGGTGCCCCGGAGGCGCTGGCCACCCTCGCACTGCGGACCGCGGCGAACGGCCGCACCGGCGGCAACGGCGGCAACGGCGGCAACGGCCGCGCCGGCGGTGCAGGCCGCGCCGTCGGCGCAGGCGAAAGAAAAGTGCCACAAGTAAGCGAGAAATGAGCCAGGTTCGGGCCACTCCGGACCGAAGCGGAGGGGAGGCGGAAGCTCCTCCTCCACAAGGCCTAAGGCGCCGACCCCGGGGGTAGCGCTGCCCCGTCAAGGGGGGCGTGGTTCAGGGCGCCTTCCTTCCGTACGTATGGGAAGAGGCCGGCACCGGTGACAGAGCCATTTGAACTGCCCCACTTCTACACGCCCCATCCGGCGCGGTTGAACCCGCACCTGGAGACGGCGCGTACGCACTCCAGGAAGTGGGCCCGTGACATGGGGATGCTGGAGGGCTCGGGCATCTGGGAGCAACGGGACCTCGACGCCCACGATTACGCGCTGCTGTGCTCCTACACCCACCCGGACTGCGACGCCGACGCGCTCTCCCTCGTCACCGACTGGTACGTCTGGGTCTTCTTCTTCGACGACCACTTCCTGGAGACGTTCAAGCGGACACTGGACCGCAAGGGCGGCAAGGCCTACCTCGACCGGCTGCCCGCCTTCATGCCGATGGATCTGGCCACGCCCCTCCCGGAGCCGGTCAACCCGGTCGAGGCCGGGCTCGCCGACCTGTGGACGCGCACCGTGCCGCGGATGTCCCTGGACTGGCGGCGGCGGTTCGCCGAGAGCACCGAGCATCTGCTCAACGAGTCGCTGTGGGAACTGTCCAATATCAACATCCACCGGGTGCCCAACCCCGTCGAGTACATCGAGATGCGCCGCAAGGTCGGCGGCGCGCCCTGGTCGGCGGGCCTGGTGGAGTACGCGACCGGCGCCGAGGTGCCCGCCTCCGTCGCCGCCTCCCGGCCGCTGCGGGTACTGCGCGACACCTTCTCCGACGGCGTCCACCTGCGGAACGACCTCTTCTCCTACCAGCGGGAGACGGAGGAGGAGGGCGAGCTGAGCAACGGCGTCCTCGTACTGGAGACCTTCCTGGACTGCACCACCCAGGAGGCGGCGGACGCCGTCAACGACCTGATCACCTCCCGGCTCCAGCAGTTCGAGAACACCGTCGTCGCCGAACTCCCCGCCCTCTTCCTGGAGAAGGGGCTCGACCCGGAGTCCTGCGCGAAGGTGCTGGCGTACGCCAAGGGGCTCCAGGACTGGCAGGCCGGCGGCCACGAGTGGCACATGCGCTCCAGCCGCTACATGAACGGCGGCGGCACCGCGGCCGGTACCGCGCGGCCCTGGTCGCCGTTCGCCCTCGGCGGGCTCGGCACCTCGGCGGCGGACCTGCGGACCGCGCTGGCCACGGCCGGTGCGCTCCGCCTCCGCAGCGGCACCCACGTCCCGCACCAGAAGACCGGTCCGTCCCAACTCCCCGACTTCGCCATGCCGTTCACGACCACGCTGAGCCCGCACCTGGAGGGCGCCCGCGGCCGCGTCATCGCGTGGGCGCACCGGATGGGCCTCCTCCGTCCGCAGCCCGGTGTCCCGCTCTCCGACGTCTGGGACGAGCCCGCGATGATCCGGTACGACCTGGCGCTGTGCGCGGCGGGCATCCACCCGGACGCCACCCCGGAGCAACTGGACCTGACCGCCGCCTGGCTGGCCTGGGGCACCTACGCCGACGACTACTACCCGGCGGTCTTCGGCCGCACCCGCGACCTCGCCGCGGCCAAGGTGTGCACCGAGCGGCTGTCGGCCTGCATGCCGCTCGACGCCGCGACGCCCGTACCGGAGCCGGTCAACGCCCTCGAACGCGGCCTGGCCGACCTGTGGCGGCGTACGACGGACGGCCTGGCGCCCGAGGCGCGCGAGGCGTTCCGGGCCTCCGTCGACACCATGACGGCCAGCTGGCTCTGGGAGATCGGCAACCAGATCCAGCACCGCGTCCCTGACCCGGTGGACTACATCGAGATGCGCCGGGCGACCTTCGGCGCCGACCTCACCATGAGCCTGAGCCGGCTCACCCGCGCCCGGCAGATCCCGCCGGAGATCTACCGTTCCGGTCCGCTGCGCGCACTGGAGAACGCCGCCGCCGACTACGCGGGCCTGATGAACGACGTCTTCTCCTACCAGAAGGAGATCGAGTACGAGGGCGAGGTCCACAACGGCATCCTGGTCGTCCAGACCTTCTTCGACTGCGACCGGCCGACCGCGCAGGCCATCGTCCATGACCTCATGACCTCGCGGATGCGCGAGTTCCAGCATGTCGCGGCTCACGAACTCCCCGTCGTCTGCGACGACTTCCAGCTCTCGGCGGCGGAGCGCGAGGTGCTGGACGGCTATGTCCGCGAGCTGGAGCAGTGGATGGCCGGCATCCTCATCTGGCACCGCGACTGCCTCCGCTACCGGCCTTCCGAACTGCGCCACCCGAACGGTTCGCCGGGCCGTCTGGGCGCGCCGACCGGCCTGGGCACCTCGGCGGCCCGGTTCTTCCGGCCGTCCGTGACGGTCGGATAGCACCGGCACTCCGGGACGAGGCACGGCGGCAGGTCGGGACCGGGCGGGAGGTAGACCACCCCGGACTCCACGTCCAGCGCTCCACCGTGCCTCGTCCACCACCCCTCGGGACTCGCCTCGTACGGCGTACCCACGAAGGGGTCCGCGCCGGTCTTCTCCGCGTCCGGCGGCCTCACGGCTCCCCTTTCCTCTCGGCCTTCCCCTCGACCGGCGGGTCGTCGTGCTCCGGGTGTCGCCGCAGCAACACCCGGCAGTCGACGGCCTTCGACTGGTCCCCGTGCCGCTCGGCCGCCGCCAGCTCGGCCCGCAAGGTGTCGCACACCGTGCAGCTCACAGCGACCTCCCCAGCTGACCGTGGCGCTGCCGCCGCGCGTAGTCCTGATGCACCCGCGCACGAAGACGCGTGAGGGTCTCGCTGTCGCTGTCGCTGGCATCGGCCCGTTCGGGGCGCTCCGGGTCCGCGTCTTCCGCTAAGCCGACGTCCACCGCTTCATCCTCTGGACCGCTCAACGCCCGCTCCTCTCCGTAGTCATTCCACTACCAAGGGCGGCCAGAGTGGCCTAGAGTCGGGAGCTACTCAACCTGTCGAAGGAGGGGGAAGCGTTGGTGAAAGCCCTGTGAATCGCAAGGAGTTGACGCCGGACAGTAGTCCGCAGGCCGCCTTCGGGGCGCGGCTGCGCAGCTCACGGGAGGCGCGCGGCTGGACGCAGGACGAACTCGCCGAACTGATGGGGTATTCCAGTACGCACGTCTCGGCGGTGGAAACTGCACGGAAACCCCCTACTCTGCGTTTTTCGCGCAGCGCCGACCGGACCTTCGGCACCGAAGGAACCGTGGACACGTTCGAGCGTCATTGGCGCGAGATCCGCCACGGCAGCCTGTTGGAAGGCTTCCCGGAGTACGTCGGTCACGAGGGCCGGGCGGCGGAGATCCGGCTGTATGAGGTGGGTGTCGTCCCTGGTCTGTTGCAGACCCCGAAGTACGCATCCGTGATCGTCGAAAGTGCCGTCAAGCGAGGAGCGATCACGCCTGAGCAGGCGGACGAACGGGTGTCGCTCGTAGCCGAACGGCAGGCGACACTTGTCCGGACGCGCCCGCCGCTGGTCTTCGTGGTGCTGGATGAGAGCTGTATTCGGCGGCCCATTGGCGGACCTGCCGTCATGGACGCGCAGTTGGCGCGGCTGGTCGAGTTCGCCGACCTGCCGAACACCGTGCTCCAGGTAGCGCCGTTCGAGCTGGGAGAGCGTCGGCCGTTCAGTCTGCCGATCACGGTGCTGACGCTGCCGGATCGCTCGCTCATGTCGTACGCCGAGTCCGCCCACCGGGGTCATCTCGAACGGGAAAGTACCTCGGTGCTGCCCATACTGACGGCCTACCATCAACTACAGGCCGAAGCGCTCTCTCAGGCGGCATCTGTGGCCCTGATCAACCAGTTGCGAAAGGACACCCCGTGACCGACTCCCTTCGATGGGTCAAATCCTCGTACAGCGAAAACGGCGGACAGTGCATCGAGTGGGCTCCGGAGCACGCGGCGGCCACCGGTGAGTTCCTGGTCCGTGACAGCAAGGTCCCGAATGGCCCGCAGCTCACGCTGACCCGGCAGGGGTTCGCCGGGCTGGTGGAGTTCGCCAAGTCCCACGCGTAATCCGTTCTCCGTCCGTATCAGTGTTGAGCAGGTACGCAGACGAAAGGGCACCCCGTGACGACCGAATCCCTCCGCTGGTTCAAGTCCTCGTACAGCGACAACGGCGGCCAGTGCATCGAGTGGGCGCCTGAGCATGCGGCGGCCACCGGTGAGTTCCTGGTCCGTGACAGCAAGGTCCCGAATGGCCCGCAGCTCGCGCTGACCCGGCAGGGGTTCGCCGGGCTGGTGGAGTTCGCCAAGTCCCACGCGTAACCCGCCTCACCGCGGACTTCCGCGCCATGCGCCCGTGCCCCTCCCGTGCGCACTTCCGTGTCATGTGGCCTCGGCCTAGGGTTCTTGGCCCATGCCTACGGGGGCGAGCGGTGAGGGGGGCGGACGATGGCGGCAGGGAGTGCGGCGGGCAGGCCGGCCGGGGCTTCGGCGGGGCGGCGGGCGCAGCAGGCCCGTCGGCAGGAGCGCCTGTTACGGGAGCAGTGGCAGGCCGCCCGGCGGCGGGCCGAACGCTGGGAGGCGGCGGGCGAGGGGGAGCGGCGGGTCGCCGCCCAGCTGCTGATGCTGACCGAGCGGGGCTGGCGGCTGCTCGTGGACCGGCGCTGGCCGGGCACCCGCGCGGCCAATGTGGACATGCTGCTGATCGGGCCCGGCGGGGTCTTCGTCATCGACGTCAAGAACTGGCGGGCCGCGCCGGAGACCTCCGGCGGCCGGCTGCGGGCCGGTGGGTTCTCCCGCGACGAGCACCGCCGCAAGCTGCTGGCGGTCACCAAGGCCGCGGAGAGCGCGGTGGCGTCGCTGGGCATGTCGCCGGTGGCGGTGCGCCCGCTGCTGGCCTTCGCGGGGCACCGGGTCGACGCGGAGCTGGGCCGGGTGCGGCTGCTGGGGGAGCGCGAGATAGGCCCGGCGCTGCTGTCGGAGCGCACCCGGCTGTCGGCGCAGTCCGTCCGCGCCCTCGCCGAACATCTGGAGCGGGCCTTCCCGGAGTACGAGGTCCCGTCGGTGGCCGAGGTCCCGCCCGCGGCCGACGCCTCGTCTGCGGCCGACGCCTCGTCTGCGGGCGACTCCCCGTCTGCGGGCGACGCCTCGCCTCTGGCCGACGCCCCGCCCGCGGCCGGTGCCGCGTCCGCCGCCTCCCGTGCGGCGGATGCCGGGGCCGACGGCCTCTTCGATCTCGACGGGCTGCGGGAGGCCGCGCTCGACGAGGCGCGCCGGGCCCCGATCGAGCAGTGGATGACCTTCCTCGACCCCGACCAGCTCGCGCTCGTACGGCGGAACTGGGCCGGTCCGGCCAGGATCAGCGGCCCGGCCGGCACCGGCAAGACGGTCATCGCCCTGCACCGCGCCGCCTACCTCGCCCAGCGCACCAACGGCCGCGTCCTGTACGTCACCTTCGCCAACAACCTGCCGCGCGTACAGGCCACCTTCCTGAAGACCATGGCCCCGGCGGTGGCCGGCCGGGTCGACTTCCGCAGCCTGCACTCCTGGGCACAGGAGTACCTGCGCGACCGCGGCGTCCCGGTCCACCTGCACAAGGAGAAGGCGGAGACGGCCTTCAGCCTCGCCTGGAAGCACGTCGGCCGGAACAGCTGTCTGACCGAGATCGATCCGCAGCACCCGTACTGGCGGGAGGAGATCGACTACGTCATCAAGGGCCGCGGCATCACCACCTTCGAGGAGTACGCCGCACTCCCGCGCCGTCGCCGCCGTGCCGGTCTGCGCCGCCCGCACCGCCAGGCCGTGTGGTCCCTCTACGAGGCGTACGAGACGCAGCGCACCGAGCGCGCCGTCCACGACTTCAACGACGTGCTCTCCCTCGCCCTCACCGAGGCGGCCGGCCGCACCGGCCACAGCGCCTACACCACCGTCGTCGTCGACGAGGTCCAGGACCTGACCCTCGTCGGGGTGCGGCTGCTGCACGCCCTGGTGGGCGACACCCCCAACGGCCTCCTCCTGGTCGGCGACGGCCAACAGGCCGTCTACCCGGGCGGGTTCCGGCTCTCGGACGCGGGCATCGACATCCGCGGCGACCGCGGCCAGGTGCTGTGCGCCAACTACCGCAACAGCAAGGAGATCGTGGACACCGCGCTCTCCGTGGTGGCCGACGACTCCTTCGAGGACCTAGACGGGCTGCGCACCCCGGGGCGGCGGGACATCGATCTGACCTACCACGACGGCGAGGTACAGCGCGCCGTCCTGCCCACCCCCGACGCGCACGACGAGGCGCTGCTGACCGCGCTGCGCGGCCTGACCCCGCAGGAGCTGGCCGGCTCCGCCGTCCTGTGCCCCTCGAAGCGCGCGATCGAGCACTACCAGCGCCTCCTCACCCGGGTGGGTCTGCCGGTCTGCCTGCTGGACCGCTACGACGGGCAACCGGTCGAGGCCGTCAAGCTCGGCAGCTACCGCCGTGCCAAGGGCCTGGAGTTCAAGCGCGTCTATCTGCCGCGGCACGACGCCCACCTGCCCATGGGCGCCCCGGACGGCCGCGCCCCCGCGGAAACCGCCCACGAGCGTGCGGAACTGGCCCGGAGTCAGCTCTATGTCGCCATGACCCGGGCCCGCGACGTCCTGTGGCTGGGCAGCGTGCGGCCGCCCCGGGAGGGCTGACCGCGGACGGCGCAGGCGGGGCGGGAAGGCTGGCGGTGCCGGAGGCGCCGGGGCCCCATCCCGGCGTACGGAATGTCCTGCTGCATGGTGAATATCCGATGAGACCGGAATATCCCGTGAGGCGGTCGGGAACCCCACATGGCGACCTTTCGTATGGGCCTGACCTGGACCGGCCCGCCGCCATGGCTGACAGGAGTTCCGACTGTGCGACGCAAGACCGCTTTCCTTGGGGCGCTGGCTCTCACCGGGGGGCTCGTCGCGTTCGCTCCCTCCGGCGCGCATGCCGTCACCGGCGTCATCACGTACCACACCCGGCCCGAGAACCGGCCGCACGAGATCCTCGACCCCGGCGACGACCACTGCTACGGAGTGGGGGACGGCTACGGCGAGGTGGACAACGACACCCCCACCGACCTCGTCCTCTACAACGGCCGTGACTGCACCGGCTCCGTGGTGACCGTGGTCCCCGCCCGTGGCTGGCGCAACGCCAAGTTCGGCAGCCTCCAGCTGAGCGCGAACGGCCCGCGGGAACCGGTCCCCTCCGCCGACGAGGACCGCCGCGACGATCAGGACCGCCGCGACGATCAGGACCGTGGCGACGATCAGGACCGCCGCGATGACCAGGACCGCCGCGACGATCAGGATCGTCGTGACGACCAGGACCGTGGCGATGACCAGGACCGTCGTGACGATCAGGACCGCTCGGACAGCCCGGACCGTGCCGACGGCCAGGACACCTCCGACGGTCAGGACAGCTCTGACCGGCAGGACACCTCCGACCGTCCGGACCGCGCGGATGACTCGGATGCCTCCGACACCCCGGGCCGTGCCGACGATGCCGGCGCCCGGGACACGACGGGCAGCGCCGACCCGTCCGACAGCCTGGATCACTCCGACTACCCGGAGAACCCGCAGGACACGAACGGCACGGAGCGCCGGGACCGGCCCGCGAGTCCGGCGAGCGCGCACCCCCTGGACCCGGTGAACGCGGGAAACCCGGGACGTCCGGGACGGCAGGGGCGCCCGGTACGCGCGGGCTGAGGCCGCGCGGCCGAGCAGACTGAGGGGGGCTCAGTGGGGGTTGAGGGAGGCTGAGGTGCGAGGGAGCCGGCCGGGGACCGGCTCCCGTCCCACCCCCTTCCGCCGACACGGCGGGAGGACTTTCTTCTAGGCTCGGCACATGGGTGAGCGCGAAGGGGGAGCGCCGGTCGCGCCAGGCCGGACACTGCGGCACTTCGTGGGCGACACGGTCTGGCGGCACCTCCTGGACCAGGCCTACGAGCGCCGCCATCCGGCCGGAACCATGATGCTCCGTCAGGGCGAGCCCGGGACCCATGTACTGGCGGTGCTGACCGGCGTCGCCAAGGTCCTCCGGCGCGAGCGGAACGGGGATCTTCCTCAGCCACGGCTTCGCCCGTATCGCGCATGACCCCACCGGCCCGCTCCTGGAAGCGGCCGCCTCCCCCTTGGCTATCCCCGCCCCGGCGTGCCGGCCCAGTCGGTCAGGGCCCGGTGGCGTTCGCGGCGGCGGGTGGGCAGGGCCGGGGTGCGGGCGGCCCAGGCGATGTGGCCGTCGGGGCGGACGAGGATCTCCCGTACGCCGTCGAGGTCGGTGCGGTGGTCGTGCCGGGTGACGTGGAAGGGGGTCACGCGGGTGCCCCAGCCCGTGGTGACGATCCGGCTCAGCTGCGTGTCGCCCGCGAGGTCCAGCAGGACGAAGCGGCCGGGCGGGAGCAGCTCATGGGCGCGTACGGCCGCTGAACCGGCCGCCGTCAGGCCGACGTCCGGCATTCGCCGTCCCACCAGGGGGTCGGCGTCGGTGGCGGTGGGTGCATAGACGGTGTCGAGGGCGGAAATCCGGCCGGCCAGAAGACGGTTGACGTCCTCGATGCCCAGGAGTTCGGTCAGCAGGGTGCGCAGTGCGGCGGCCGGGCGCTGATAGGGCGGGAGCAGGGTCAGCTCCAGCAGCAGCGTCTGGACCTCGGTGTTCTCGGTGACCGCCCGTCCGACCGGATGGCGCTCGGCGTGGTAGCTGTCGAGCAGTCCGGGCGGCGCCCAGCCGTTGATCTCGGCGGCGAGCTTCCAGCCCAGGTTCATCGCGTCCTGGAGCCCGGTGTTGAGGCCCTGCCCGGCGGCCGGGAAGTGGATATGGGCGGCGTCGCCCGCCAGCAGCACGCGCCCGGCGCGGTAACGGGCGGCGAGCCGGGTCGCATTGCCGAACCGCGACAGCCAGCGGGGCTCCGCCACCCCGCAGTCGGTCCCGCAGATCTCCGCCAGGGAGGTCCGGAACTCGTCCAGGGTCACCGGCTCGGCGGACGGGGTGCGCATCCGCCTCGGGTCGACGAAGACGATCCGGGTGAGGCCGCCCGCCGGCTTCCCGGCCCGGCCGTCGGCCCGCTGCTCCGCCGGGCCGTCCGCCCGCTGCTCCGCCGGGCCGCCCGGCTCGGCCAGCGGGGCGACGAGGACGCCATGGGCGCGCGCACGGTCGAGGGCCGCCGGGTCGGTCACCGCGAAGTCGCCCAGGACGCCGGTCAGGGTCTCCTCGGTGCCGGGGAACGTGATGCCGGCGGCCCGCCGCACCACGCTCCGTCCGCCGTCGCAGCCGACCACATACCGCGCACGCACGGTCCGCACCTCGCCGCCGGGCCCGCGCACCTCCACGGTGACCCCGCCCGCCGCCGGGCCCCGGCCCGCCCCGTCGCCGTCCCCGCCGTCGTCCTGGTGCAGCCCGGTCACCTCGTGGCCGCGCCGGACCGGTACGCCGAGTTCGCGGGCGCGCTCCGCCAGCAGCTGTTCGGTGCGGGCCTGGGCGAGGAACAGGGTGTAGCCGTGCCGGGTGTCCAGCGCGCCGAAGTCCAGCGGGGTGTCCAGCCCGGCGAAGTGCCAGCCCGGTACCGGGCGCCCCTGGGCCAGGAAGCGGTCCACCAGGCCGCGTTGGTTCATCAGCTCGACGCTGCGCGGATGCAGGGTCAGCGCCCGGGAATCCCGCTGTGCCCCGGCCCGCCGTTCGACGATCTCCACCCGTACGCCGCCCAGCGCCAGTTCGGCACCGAGCAGCAGCCCGGTCGGCCCCGCCCCCACCACGAGCACATCGACCTCGGTAGCGACCTGGGCCCCTTGGGCCCCGCCCTCTGTACCGGTGTCCATCGGCTGCCTCCCCGTATGTCCGTCCGACCTGACCTTGCCCGTTCCGATTTAGTGAACGGTGTTCACGTGAACGCTGTTCACTATAGTGAGGGCCATGAGTGCCGCGTCAACCCCCAGCCCGTCCAGCCCTCCTGGTGACCGGACCGCCGCGACCACCGGGCGGGGCCGCCCCCCGAAGCTCGATCAGGCGCGCACCGTCGAGGTGGCGCTGGCGCTGCTGGACGAGGCCGGGCTGGACGCGCTCACCATGCGGCGGCTGGCCGAGGCCATGGACGTGCGGGCCGGTGCGCTGTACCGCTACTTCGCGACCAAGCACGACCTGCTGACCGCGATGGCCGAAGTGCTGCTGGCCGACTGTCTCGACCGGCCGCTGTCGTCACCGGACTGGAGCGAGCGGCTGGCCGAACTGGCCCGGCGGATGCGGACGGCGCTCCTCGCCCGCCGCGACGGCGCCCGCGTCTACGCCGGTACGCACGCCACCGGCGCGCACACCCTCGGCTTCGCCGACGCCCTCGTCGGCGTCCTGCGCGAGGCCGGCTTCACCGCCGAGGACGCGGCACGGGCCGCCCTCACCGTCGTCCACTTCACCCTCGGCCACACCCTGGAGGAACAGGCCGCCCGCCAGGGCGCGGGCGAACACGGCCCGGCAGACCCGGAACGGCTACGGGCGGCCCTGACGCCGGGCCGGTACCCCCATCTCGCCACCGCGCTACCGGTGCTGACCAGCACGGATTTCGCCGCTCACTTCGAGTTCGGCCTGACGCTGCTGCTCCAGGGCCTGCGCGCCCAAGGGCCCGGCGGCACGGGGCCGGAGACGGCCTGAACGGCCTGAACGGCCTGGTCGCGCTCGCGCGGGCCTGGTCACCGGGCCCGGCCTCGTCCTCGCCGCCGAGCCCACCGGCCCGCCCCCTACCCCCCGTTCACATACGCCAGCACCGCCAGCACCCGCCGGTGGCCGCTGTCGCCGGGCGGCAGGCCCAGTTTCGTGAAGACGTTGCCGATGTGTTTGCTGACGGCGCGGTCGGACACCACCAGGAGGCGGGCGATGGTGGTGTTGTCGCGGCCCTCCGCCATCAGGTGCAGCACCTCCCGCTCGCGCGGGGTCAGGGTGGCGAGCGGGTCGTCGCGGCGGCGGGTCAGCAGTTCGGTGACGACCTCCGGGTCCAGTGCGGTGCCGCCCGCCGCGACCCGTTCCAGCGCGTCCAGGAACGCGTCGACCCGGCCCACCCGGTCCTTCAGCAGATAGCCGACGCCGCTCGCACCGCCGCCCAGCAGCTCCGTGGCGTAGGTCTCCTCCACGTACTGCGACAGCACCAGCACCGGCAGGCCGGGGATCTCCCGCCGGGCCGCCAGCGCCGCCCGCAGCCCCTCGTCGCGGAAGCCGGGCGGCATCCGGACGTCCAGCACGGCGACGTCCGGGCGGTGGGCGAGGAGCGCGGGCAGTACCTCGGGACCGGCGGCCGCGACCGCCACGACCTCGTGCCCGGCGGAGGTCAGCAGCAGTACCAGCCCCTCCCTGAGCAGGGCGTTGTCCTCGGCGATCACCACGCGCACGGCAGCTCCACATCGATCACGGTCGGGCCCCCGGCGGGGCTGGTCACATGTACGGTCCCGTCGAGCGCCGCGACCCGGCGCCGGATGCCGAGCAGCCCGCTGCCGCCCGCCCCCGAGGAGGCGGCCTCCGCGCCGCCGCACCCCTCGTCCCGTACCGACAGCGTCAAACGGCCGGGCGCGCGGGCGAGTTCCACCCGGGCCCGGTCCGCCCCGCTGTGCTTGGCGGCGTTGGTCAGGGCCTCCGCGACGACGAAGTACGCGGCCGCCTCGACCGCCGCCGGGGCGCGCGGGCCCTCCGCCGGTCCGTCCTCGTGCACCGTCACCTCCAGGCCGCTGCTCGCCGCGAGCGCCCGCACCGCGCCGGACAGACCCCGGTCGGTGAGGATCGGCGGATGGATGCCGCGGACCACCTGGCGCAGCTCGGTGAGGGCCTCCTCGGCCTGGTCCTGGGCGTCGTCGAGGAGCCGGCGGGCCGCCTCGGGGTCGGTGTCGTAGGCCCGCCGGGCCAGTCCCACCCGCATCGACAGCGCCACCAGCCGGGCCTGGGTGCCGTCGTGCAGATCCCGTTCGATACGCCGCAGTTCGGCGCCGTGCGCGGCGACCGCGCCGGCCCGGGTGACGGTCAGTTCCTCGACCCGTTCGGCGAGCCGGGCCCGCTGACCGCCGTCCGCCGGCGGCCGCAGCAGCGCGTGCGACCAGGCCGCGTCGAGGTCGGCGAGGCGCCCGATCAGCGGCAGCACGACGGCGCGGCGCCGCAGCAGCCCGCACCACACCCCGTCGGCCAGCAGCCCGACCGCCCACAACGGCAGCGCGAGATACGCCAGGAGCCAGCCGTAGCCGAAGTGGACGGCGAGCCAGCGCAGATCCCGGTAGGTGCCCGGGTCCGCGAGCGCGGTACGCACTCGCGCGGACAGCTCCCCGGTGAGCGGCAGATACGCCTCGGGCACCGCCGTACCCGTCCAGGCCGCCACCCTCCGCCGCTTGAACCCGGCCGTTCGGCGCAGCAGCAGCACCGTCTCGGGCAGCACCCCCGCGCCGATCACGAGGAGCGTCGCCACGGCGGTGAACAGCAGCACCGCGAGGAACAGATACGACAGCAGCGCCAGCCCGGCCGCCGTCATCAGCTGAGCCGTGGCCCGCCCCGCCCGCCGCACCGTCTCCCCCATGGGCTCAGGCTAGGCGAGCCGCTCCGCGGGCGCAGTCGGGTGCGCCCCCCGGTCGGGGGTGTAGCGGGCTCCACCCCGCATTCGGGAGGACACCCCCTCGAACCGGCGGTCCGCGGCGGGCAGTCTCGGTCCCAGCGAGACGCGCATCAACTCTTCGGTGTGCGTGCCCCTTCGGAAGGAAGAACGCCCATGAAAGCCCTGCTCTGGTTCGTGCTCGTGGTCGCCGTCGCGTTCAACGTCACCACCAGCTTCGCCTTCGACGGGGTGCAGCAGGTACTGGTCAGCGTCGGCAGCGGCGTCGTGGTGATCGGGTCGGCGGTGGGGCTGTTCCTGATGCGCACCAGGCGGTCCTGAGGCGGGCCGAGCGGTCCTGCTGCGGGCCAGGCGGCCCCTGAGGCGGGCCGGGCGGCCGTGAGGCGGCGGCTCGCGTCAGGTGCCGGTGCCGATCAGCCGGAGCGAGGCCCACAGCGCCACCGTCGCCAGGGCCAGCGCGGCGGGCACCGTGAGCAGCCCGAGCACGGTGAACTCCCGCAGTCTGACGTCGTGTTCGTGGTGGTGGACGATGCGCCGCCACAGCAGGGTGGCCAGCGAACCGGCGTAGGTGAGGTTGGGGCCGATGTTCACCCCGAGGAGCACGGCGAGTACGGCGCCGGGGCCGCTCGGTGCGGCCAGCGGCACCAGCACCAGCACGGCCGGCAGGTTGTTGATCACGTTGGCGAGGACGGCGGCCAGCGCGGCGGTGCCGAGCAGCGCGGGCAGCGCGGTGCCGTCGGGCAGCAGCCGCCCGAGCGCGTCGGCGAGCCCGTTGTCGACGACGGCGCGGACGACGATGCCCAGCGCCAGGACGAAGGCGAGGAACGGCAGCCCGGCGGCCCGGACGATGGCGGCGGGGGTGGTGTGGCGCCGGGCGAGCGCGCGGACCGCCATCACGAGCGCACCGGCCGCCGCGGCCCAGGCCGGGTCGATGCCCAGGGCGGAGGTCAGCACGAAACCGGCGAGCGTGCCCGCCACCGTCACCAGCGCGAACAGCGGGAGTTCGGGCGGCTCGGCGGGGTGCGGGCCGGGCGTCACGTCCCGGAGCCCGGCGGCGAAGAAGCGGCGGAAGACCAGGTACTCGACGCCGATCGCGACCAGCCACGGCAGCGCCATCAGCGCCCCGAACCGGGTGAAGCTCAGCCCGGTGGCGGCGAAGGCCAGCAGGTTCGTCAGGTTGGAGACGGGCAGCAGCGTCGACGCCGTGTTGGACAGATGGCTGCACGCGTACACATGGGGGGTGGGGCGGGCTCCCATGTGGGCGGCGGTGGCGAACACCACCGGGGTCAGCAGGACCACCGTGGCGTCCAGGCTCAGGACCGCCGTGATGGTGGAGGCGAGGGCGAAGACCGCGCCCAGGAGCCGGCCGGGGCGCCCCGCCGACCAGCGCGCCATCCAGGTGCCGCAGGCGTGGAAGAGCCCTTCGTCGTCGCAGAGCTTGGCGAGCACCAGCACCGCGGCGAGGAAGCCGATCACCGGGCCCAGCCGCGCCGCCTCCTCGCGGACATGGGCGGGCGTGATCGCCCCGGCCGCGATCACCACGGCGGCGGCCGGCACCGCGAAGACCGCCTCCGGCAGCCGGAACGGCCGGACGACGGCACACACCAGCACGACGAGCAGTATGGCCAGGGACAGGGATTCGGCGAGCACCATGCGCTGAATGATCCCCTCCGCACGGCGAGCGCCGGCGCCGGGCCGCTCCCTCCGGTGGCGGCCGGCGGCCCGGATGCCCGCGCGTCCGGCTACCTCCCGCTGGCCGCGGTGCCCGCGGTGCCCGCGGTGCCCGCCGGCTCCCCGCCCTGTACCTCGCGGACCCAGCCCGTCAGGCCCGCCAGGAAGCCCGCCCGTTCGTCCGGCGACAGCCCGTCCAGGGCGCGCAGCAGGGGCTCGCCCCGGCGGGCGACGAAGGTTTCGAGCAGGGGGCGGTAGTCCTCGGAGAGTGACACCAGAATGCGGCGGCGGTTGGCCGGGTCCTCGGCGCGCTCCACGATCCCGGCCCGGCTCAGGCCGCCGACCAGTTCGCTGGCGGTGGGCAGCGACACATGGAGCCGCCTGGCGATCTCGCTGACGGTCAGCGGCCGCCCGGCCAGCAGCTGCGGCAGGACGGCCCCGTGGCGCGGCGTCAGCCCGTGCGTCTCCATCGCCCGGAGCAGCGGCGGTGGCATCAGCTCCCGCACCACTCCGCCCCGGAAGTACGGCTCCAACAGCGGTACCAGGCCGACGATTTCGACCTCGTCAGGGGTCGGTACCCGGGGCGCCTTCCCGGCCTCGTGCGTGTGCGGCATACTGCGCAGTGTAGATGGTTTGGATATCCAAACTATTGGGACATCCGAAAGGTGGAGCCCTGTGCCGTCGATCAGCTATCACGACGCGCTCAACGACGCGCTGGAACGCATGGACGACCTCGGGTACGAGCGGGGGCAGGGGGTCGATCTCGCCAACCACGGCCCGATGGGCGCCGAGGCGCTCGCCCTGCTGGGGCAGGAGGGCGAGGTCGCCGCGTGGGTCCGGCGCTACCGGCGGGCCATGGAGCACCACGAGCCCCCGGCCCCGCGCTTCGCCCTGGACCCCGCGGACGAGTCCTCCTGGCGCCCCGCGCTCGGCGACTTCCCCCGGGCCGGGGACTGGGAGCGGCTCTTCGTCCGCGAACTGGCCGGGGCGCACTGGCGCGAGGTGCTCGTCCGGTGGTGGCCGCGCCTGATACCGGGCCTGTTCGCCGGCCTGACCCACGGCCTGATCCGCACCGCTCACGCCGTACGGGGGCTGTATGCCGCCGCCGACAAGCCCACGCGGCTCCAGCTGAACGAACTCGCCCGCGGGCTGGCGTACTGGGCCGCCCGCTACACCGAACTTCCCGGCCGGCCGCGGCTGCGCGGCACCCACGACCTGCCGTCCGCGGTGGCCGCGCTGCCCCGGGTGCCGCAGGACGGCGGCCTGGGGCCCGGCACCGCCCGGCACCGGCTGGACACCCTCGCCGAACTGCCCGGCTACCAGGACGCGCTGGAGTGGCCCGATCCGGCGCAGGCGCCCCGGATGCTGTCCGAGATGACCGCCCAGTTCGCCGATGTCTACCTCGGCCACCCGGAGGTGTATCCGGTGCCGCTGATCCACGGCGTCACCGCGCCCGCCGCGGTACGCCTGGTGCTTCCGCATCTGCCGCCCGCGCTGTACGAGCCGACGCTGGCCCAGCTGTGGCAGGTGCAGGCCGCGTTCCTGCTGGCCTTCACCACCGACCGGCGGGACGAGGGCACGGCGGCCTGGCGGACGGCGGCCGACGACCTGCCGCCGGTGGGCGAACTGGGCGCCCGCGCCGCCGAGCACGGCGACGAGCACGTCATCAAGTTCACCGAGGCATGCCTGCGGGAGTACGCCCTGCGGCCCGATCCGCGGTACGTGGCCGCCGCGTTCGCCGCCCAGCGGCGCATCCCCCGTCTGGATGCCGGCGGCGGCGTCGGTGGTGTGCGGCCCGGCACGCCGTAGGGACTCAGTGCGACAGGAACTGCTGGCACTGGTACGGCCCGGCGCGCTTCCCGCGGGCCACGAGGGTGACCTGGACCTTGTCCGGGCGGGTGCCGTGGAGGAGGACCTCGGCACGGGCGAAGGTGCAGACCAGCTGGCCGGTGCTCTGGTCCTGGGGGGAGTCGGCGGTGTAGCCGGGGGTGTTGATGGTGACACTGCCGTGGCGGGAGGTGACGCTCAGCCACTTGTCGGGGGCGACGAGGCTGGCCAGGCCGTCGGCCCGCTCCTCCGGGGTCGGACCGTCGAGCAGCAGCCGGTAGGCGATCTTGAAGTTGTCGACCCTGGTGCCGGGGCGGGGCACCCCTCGCAGTCCGCTGTCGGAGGCGAAGTAGATCCGCATGGTGTCCGAGATCCCGGAGGGCGCGGTGCCGCCGGAGGTGACGCCGGTGGGACGGATACCGCAGCCCGCGGTGACGAGGGCGAGCACACAGCAGGTGAGGGCGGTGCGGGGGCGCGTCATGAGGCGGGTTCCGTACGGAGGGGTATCTGGAGGGTGAAGACGGCGCCGACGCCCGGTGCCGGGGGCGCGAGTTCGATGGTGCCGCCGTGCAGCCGGGCGTTCTCCAGGGCGATGGCCATGCCCAGGCCGCTGCCCTCCGAGCGACTGCGGGCGCTGTCGGCCTTGTAGAAGCGGTCGAAGACATGGCGGGCGACCTCGGGGGCCAGCCCCGGTCCGTGGTCGGCGACCGCGACGGTCAGCCGGTCGTCCGCCGCCCGTACGGTGACCGTCACCGGCGGCGCACCGTGCCGCAGCGCGTTGCCGACGAGATTGGCGACGATCACGTCGAGCCGGCGGCGGTCGAGCCGGGCCCGTATGCCCGGCGGGAGATCGGCGTCGACCCGGTCGGTCCAGCCACGGGCCGCGAGCGTGCCGCGCACTGCCTCGGCCATGTCCACGGAGTGCACCGTGAGCGCCACCGCGCGGGCGTCGAAGCGGGATATCTCGATGAGGTCGTCGACGAGCCGGGTCAGCTTGGCCGTTTCGGCGCTGACCGTGCGGGCCGCGTGCGCGGTGTCGGGGGTGAGCTGGTCGGCGTCCTCCTCCAGGACGCTGGAGACGATGGTCATGGCGGCCAGCGGGGTGCGCAGCTCATGGGAGACATCGGCGACGAAACGGCGGGCCAGGGCCTCCTGTTCGCGCAGCTCGCCGACGCTGTGCTCCAGCGCACCGGCCGTCTCGTTGAACGTGTGGGCGAGTTCCGCGAGTTCGTCGCGGCCCTTCTCCTCGACCCGGATGCTCAGCTCGCCGGTGGCCAGCCGGCGGGTGGCCCGTGCCAGCTTGCGGACCGGCCGCAGGACCGTACGCGCCGCGAGCAGCGCCAGGACGGCGGCCAGCAGCACCACGGGCAGCAGGCCGCGCTGCACACTGCGGACCAGGTCGGCGGTGTCGCGCTCCTCGTCCGCCAGGGAGACCACCGCGAATATCTCGACCCCGGACGGCTGCCCGGAGCCGCCGGCACGGTCCGCGGAGTCCAGCAGGACCGGGGCGCCGAGGGTCAGCCAGGGCTTCCCGCCGTGCTCCACCCGCTGGAGCGAGACCTGGGTGCGGGTGCGCACGGTCGCGCGCAGCTCGGCGGTGATCCGGCTGCGGTCGGCTGACGGGTCGGAGGAGGCGGTGTAGTCGCGGTACTGGGTGACGACCAGCGCGCCGCGCAGACCGGACGAGACATCGGTGGCGAACCGGGCCATGGAGCGGGGGTCGGTCGGGACGTCCAGCTCCGCCGCGAGGTTGTTGACGCGGTTGCGGAAGTCCTCGACGGCGGCGTTCTGGGCCCGCTTGAGCACCGCGTCACGCGATTCCCGGTAGGCCAGTGCCGTGGCCGTGACGGCGCTGATCAGGGCGACCACGACGACGGTGACGATCAGCCGGCCGCGGAGCCCGTCGAGGCGCGGGAGCCGCGGACGGGCCCGCGGTCCGGTCCGTGCGGCCGACGGCGCAGCGGACGGCGCCGCGGTCTCCGTGCTCCCTTCCGTGGTGCTCATGGCGCGCTCACAGCGGCCCGAAGCGATAGCCGAAGCCGCGCACCGTCTGGATGTAGCGCGGCCTGGCGGGCAGGTCCTCCAGCTTGGCGCGCAGCCGCCCGACCGCCGCGTCCACCAGCCGGGAGTCGCCCAGGAAGTCGTGCTCCCAGACGAGTTCGAGGAGCTGCTCCCGGCTGAAGACCCGGCCGGGGGAGGCCGACAGCTCCAGCAGCAGCCGCAGCTCCGTGGGCGGCAGGGGGAGGGGCTCGCCGCGCTTGGTGACGGTCAGGCCGGCCCGGTCGACGACGAGCCCGTCGAAGTCGTCGGTGTCCGTGCGGGTGACCGGCCCCGCCCGCCGCAACGCCGCCCGGATACGGGCCTCCAGCACCCGGCCGGTGATCGGCTTCACCACGTAGTCGTCGGCGCCCGCCTCCAGGCCGCTGACCACGTCCAGATCGTCGCCGCGCGAGGTGAGCATGATGATCGGCAGCTGTCCCCGGCCACGGATACGGCGGCAGACCTCGAAGCCGTCGATGCCCGGCAGCATCAGGTCGACCACCGCGATCTCGATGCCGCCGCCGCGCGGCCGGGACAGCAGCTCCAGGCCCGCCTCACCGGTGGCGACGGCGTCGACCTCGTGGCCGTGTCGGCGCAGCACCAGCTCCATTCCGTCCCGTACGGACGTGTCGTCCTCGATCAACAGCACATGCGGCATGAGGCGATTATGGGCGAGGGTTTTCGCAGCTCAGGAGTTATCCACAGGGTGAAGGCGGGGCCCGGCGGCATTGTTACGTTCTCATCATGCGGCCATGGAGCGGCCACCAATTCCCGCCCCGACATTGTCGGCATGACGCAGAAGACACGCTCCCGCTCCCGTGCCGCGCGCCTCGCGCTGCTGGCCGCCGTCCCCGCCCTCGCCCTGACCACGGCCTGCGGCGGTGCCGCCGAGTCGTCCGACGACGGGGTCGCCTCCGTCAGCGACGCGCCCTCCACCGGCCGCACCAAGGACGCCGGCGACGCGTCCGGGTCCGGTTCGGCCCAGGGCAAGAGCGCCTTCTACGACGCACAGCTGAAGTTCGTCCAGTGCATGCGCAAGAAGATCACCAAGGACTACCCCGACCCCAAGCTGAGCGGCCATCTCGACTGGACGAAGATCAACGAACTCCAGGAGAAGAGAGGCAACGACGACGTCGCCAAGGCCGGCCGCGGCGGCGCCTGCAAGAACGAGATGCAGAAGGCCATGAGCCTGGAGCCGCCCCGCGACACCCAGAAGGACTACGAGTCGATGCTCGCGCACGCCAAGTGCATGCGCGCCCATGGCGTATCGAAGTTCACCAACCCGCGGCTGCAGGACGGCAATGTCCTCCCCGGCGGTGACCCGAACCCCGCCTCACCCGAGATCGCGCAGGACTCGCCCGCCTACAAGCAGGCCGAACAGGCCTGCAAGGACAAGCTCCTCGACGGACTGGACGGCCTCCAGTGAGCCCGTCGGGAAAGCACCGCCGGGGCCTGGTCGCCCTGGCGGCCGCGGTCACCGCGACCGCGGCGACCGCCGGCGTCATGATCCTCACCGGCCCCGGGAAGGACGCCTCGGCCGGGAAGCCGAAGGGGCCGCCCACCACGACCGAGATCACCCGCACCGACCTCGTGCAGAGCAAGACCGCCGACGGGCGGCTGGACTACGCGCAGCGGCGGGCGGTGAAGTCCCCCGTGGACGGCACGGTCACCAAGGCCGCCGAAGCGGGGAAGACCGTCTCCCTCGGGCAGCGCCTGTACGAGCGTGACGCCCGGCCGGTGACCCTCCTCTACGGTGCGACCCCGATGTTCCGCACGATGAAGGCCGGCGCCCGCGGCCCGGACGTCCTCCAACTGGAGCGCAACCTCCGCGACCTGGGCTTCGGGGCGGGCCTGTACGTGGACGCCCGCTTCGACGGGGCGACCGAGGCCGCCGTCAGGCAGTGGCAGAAGTCCCTGGACATGACCGCCGACGGCAAGGTCGGCCAGGGGGACGTCGTCTTCCAGCGCGGCCCGGTCCGGGTGGTGTCCGCCGACGCCGCCCTCGCCGACCGCGTCGGCCCGGACAGCAAGGTCCTGACGGTCGCCTCCACCAAGCCCGTCGTACGGGTCTCGCTCGACCAGGTCGACCGGGCACTGGCGGCCGACGGCACCAGGGTGGAGATCGCCCTGCCCGGCGGAGGCACCCGGCACGGCAAGGTCAGCGGTGTCGCGGCCCCCGAGGACGCCGAGTCCGCCGAGAGCGGTGCGGGCGGCTCGTCCGGGGACGGCATCGACGTGGAGATCACGCTCGACGGCGACGCCAAGCTCCGGCAGGAGGACCGGCAGACCACCCTGAGCGTGAAGTTCGTCAGCGAGAGCCGCAAGGACGTCCTGACGGTTCCGGTCGAGGCGGTCGTCGCGCTGCGCGAGGGCGGCTACGGGCTGGAGCTGGTCCAGGGCTCCAGAACCCGCATGGTGGCGGTCGAGACCGGTCTGACGGCCGACGGCCGGATCGAGGTCAGCGGGTCCGGACTGGCCGAGGGCATGAAGGTCGGAGCGGCCGAGCAATGACCCCACCCGTGATCGAACTGCGGGCGGCCACCAAGGCGTACCCGGGCGGGGTGCACGCCCTGCGGGGTGTGGACCTGCGGGTGGAGCGTGGCGAACTGGCCGCCATCGTCGGCCCGTCCGGCTCCGGCAAGTCCACCCTGCTCAACCTCCTCGGCACCCTCGACCGGGCCACCTCGGGCGAGGTCCGGGTGGCCGGATACGACGTGAGCCGGCTGTCCGACGCCCAGCTCTCCGCGCTGCGCGCCCGCCACATCGGCTTCGTCTTCCAGCACTTCCACCTCGCCCCCGGCCGCAGCGCCCAGGACAACGTCGCCGACGGACTGCTGTACGGCGGCACGGCGCTGCGCGAGCGCCGCGCGCGGGCCCGTACGGCCCTGGAGGAGGTGGGGCTCGGGCACCGCATCGGCCACCTCGCCCACCAGCTCTCGGGCGGCGAGAAGCAGCGGGTGGCCATCGCCCGCGCGCTGGTCGGCGACCCCGACCTGCTGCTCGCCGACGAACCGACCGGCGCGCTGGACACCGCCTCCGGCGCCCTGGTCATGAACCTCATCCGTGAGCTGCACGCGGCCGGCACGACCGTCTGTGTCATCACCCACGACCACGAGATCGCCGACGCGCTGCCCCGCCGCATCCGCTTCCGCGACGGCGAGATCGTCGACGACTCCGGTGCCGCTCCGGCCGCACCCGGCTCCCCCGTGGAGCCCGCCGAGGAGGTGTCCCCATGAGCGGCCCCGCGCTCCGCCCGGCCCGGCTCTCCCCGGCCGACGTCCTGCGGGTCGGCGCCGAGGGCCTGCGCAGCCGCCGTACCCGGGTCGTGCTGTCCGCCCTCGGCATCGCGATCGGCATCGCCACGATGGTCGCGGTCGTCGGGCTGTCCACCTCCAGCCGCGCCGACCTCATGAACCGGCTCGACCGGCTCGGCACCAACCTGCTCACCGCCGAGGCGGGGGAGGACCCCATGGGCGGCGCCGTCAAGCTCCCCGAGAACGCGGTGGCGATGGTCGAGCGGATCGGCCCGGTCCAGCACGCCACGGCCACCGGCGCGGTCGACGCCCGGGTGCGGCGCAGCGATGCCGTACCGGAGGAGATGGCGGCCGGCATCACGGTCCAGGCCGCCCGCACCGACCTGCTCGACGCGCTCAATGCCCGTACCGTCCAGGGCAGCTGGCTGAACCGTGCCAGTGAGCGGCTGCCCACCGTCGTGCTGGGCTCGGTCGCCGCCGACCGCCTCGGCGTCTCCGGGCCCGGCGGCAAGATCCTCCTGGACGACCGCTGGTACGTCGTCACCGGCATCCTCGCGCCCGTCGAGCTGGTGCCGAACCTGGACCGCACGGCGCTGGTCGGATACCCGTCCGCCGAGCGCTACTTGGGTTTCGACGGCCACCCGACCATGCTCTTCGAGCGCTCCACGGACGCCTCGGTGGAGGCGGTCCAGGGGGTGCTGGCCCGTACGGTCAACCCGGGTGACGAGGGTTCGGTGAAGGTCTCCCGCCCCTCCGACGCCCTCGCGGCCAAGGCGGCCACCGACGAGGGGCTGACCTCGCTGATGCTCGGCCTGGGGGCGGTCGCGCTGCTGGTCGGCGGGGTGGGCGTGGCCAACACGATGGTGATCTCCGTACTGGAGCGCCGTCAGGAGATCGGGCTGCGCCGTGCCCTGGGCGCGACGCGTGGCGCGGTCCGGAGGCAATTTCTCACCGAGTCGCTGATGTTGTCGGCGCTCGGCGGGCTGGCGGGCGCGGCCCTGGGCGCCGCCGCCACCGTGGCCTTCGCCCGCGCCCAGGGGTGGACCGCCGTCGTCCCGCCCTGGTCACTGGCCGGCGGGCTGGGCGCCACCCTGGTGATCGGGGTCGTCGCCGGCCTCTATCCGGCCGTACGGGCCTCCCGGCTGCATCCGACGGTGGCGCTCAGCGCGACCTGACCCCGGGCGACGGCGGCGTCCGGCGGCGCTCGTACGGGCCCGTGCGGGCCCCGGCGGGCGCCGCCGCCGGGTGTCCGGACCGGCCGGACGCGCTCCCCCGTGCCGTGGCATCCGGAGAGTGACGATTCGGCACTCTTTGAGTTGTTTGCGAAGAAACTTGGTCTATATCTGAAATTTCACGCATTCTGCCTTGTTGGAGACAGGTGAGCGTCGTAGCTTGGGAGTTGTCGTACTGGTAACGGTTCGATAAAGAACACGCAACGAGGAGGCGAGTATGAGCTTCCGCAATGTCTTCCCCAGAAGGCGTAGGCACGACGACGATTACGACCACGACCATGGCCGCCGTCGGCGTCGCAGGAGGCGTGGACGCAGGTATCTGCGCAGGCGTCGTCGCCACTGACTCGAAAACCTGAGTCCGAGGCAGGCTCGCGTTCCGCGCGGGTCCGCCTCGTTGGTTTGAGGGGCCATCCGTGGCCCCGGCCATCCGCCCGAGCAGCGACGATATGACGTAGCGACCATGCACCTTCGCAGCTCGCGCCGGCGTGCTGAGCGCCGTGCGGCGTCGCCTCAACAAGGCCCGCAAGCACCGCCCGTGGGGCCCGGCTCGTCCGTCTCGCACGAGCCCGTCGCCCCCTCTCCGCTCACCGCGCCCGGCCCACGGCCCACCGCCCCGCCACCCCCGGAACCCGGTGCCGACCGGGTCCTGCGCGCCGGCCTGGTGGCCGACGCCCCGATCCGCACCCGGCGGGTGGGGTTCAAGGAATCGGTACGCCGCTTCTGGCCGCTGACCCAGGGGGACCGGCGCTGGATCGTCATCATCTGTCTCTGCGCCATCGTGGCCGCGCTCGCCGAGACCGTGGCCATCCTGGTCTTCGCCCAACTCACCGACAACGCCCTCCAGAAGGGCTCCGTCAGCGCCTTCTGGTCACCGGCCGCCCTGTGGCTGGGCGTGGCCGTCGCCGGCGGGGTGGTGGGGTACCTGGGCAACTCGCTCGCCGCCTGGACGGCCGAGCGCTTCGTGATGCGGCTGCGGGCCAGGGTCTTCGCCCACCTCCAGAAGCTGCCGCCGCACTTCTTCCAGCGCAACCGCCGCGGCGACCTCGTCGAGCGGATGACCGGCGATGTCGACGCCATCGAGGAACTGGTGGTCAGCGGGCTGGTCCAGGCGGCCACCGCCGTCTTCGGCATCATCTTCTACGCCGGCGCCGCGATCTGGCTGCGCTGGGACATGGCCCTGGTCACCTTCGCCCTCGCCCCGCTCTTCGTGATCGCCACCCGCCGTTTCACCGGCCGGGTCAAGGAGGTCTCCCGCCGGGAGCGCGCGGCCGACGGCGCGATCACCTCGGTGGTCGAGGAAGGGCTGGTCAACGTCGTCCTGACCCAGGCCTACAACCGGCAGTACGACGAGCAGGAACGGCTCCGTCGCGAGGCCCGCAGGTGGTTCCGGGCATCGGTGACCAGCGCCCGCCTCAACGAGCTGTACGAGCAGATCGTCGAGGTCCTCGAAACCCTCTGCGTCCTGGCGATCATCGGCCTGGGCGCATGGGAGATCTCCGCGGGGCGGATGACGCTCGGCGAGCTGCTGGCCTTCGCCGCCTTCATCGGCTACCTCTACCCGCCGATCCGCGACCTCGGCCAGCTCGGGCTCACGGTCACCGAGGCGACCGCCGGCTCCGAGCGGCTGCTGGAGATCCTCGACGCCCGGCCCGCCGTCACCGACCCCGACCCTGCCACCGTCGTCCCCACACCGAGCCGCGCGGTCGGCGCCGTGGAGGCGAGCCGCGTCCACTTCCGCTACCCCGGCGGCCCCACCGAGGTCCTCCAGGACTTCACTTTCACCGCGGTGCCCGGGGAACTGGTCGTCATCACCGGCCCCAGCGGCGCGGGCAAGTCGACGCTCGCCGCCCTGCTGCTGAGGTTCTACGACCCGGACAGCGGCAGCATCCGGCTCGACGGCGTCCCCGTGAACCGCATGCCGCTCGCCCGGCTCCGCCGCAACATCACCCTGCTGCCCCAGGAGACCCTCGTCCTGCACGACACCGTCGAGGAGAACATCGCCTGCGGGCGGGACGACGTGACCCACGGCGATGTCGTCCGCGCGGCGAAGGCGGCCGACGCCGAGGTGTTCATCGACGCCCTGCCCGACGGCTACGACACCGTCATCGCGCCCGGCACCTCCCGGCTCTCCGGCGGCCAGCTGCAGCGCGTCGCCATCGCGCGGGCCATGCTGCGCGACGCCCCCGTACTCATCCTCGACGAGCCCACCACCGGCCTGGACACCCTGGCCACCCAGCACATCCTCGAGCCCCTACGGCGCCTCGCCGAGGGCCGCACCACCATCGTGATCACCCACGATCTGGACCTCGCCACGGACGCCGACCGCATCCTGGTGCTGGACGAGGGACGCCTGGTGGAGTCCGGCACCCACGCACAACTCCTCGCCGGCCACGGCCTCTACGCCACGCTGTTCCACACCCACCCCCCGTCCCGCAACGGCTCCCCGCAGCCCCTCGCCCACCCCCCGGCCACTCACTGGCGGTAACCAGCCGCATGGCCACACGGGCCGACCACCCGGCACCCGCACGGCCCGACGAGGGAACTCGCCGCCCAAACCGGAACCTGACCGGCCTCCATGCGTTTACTCTCCGTATACGGGCGACGCACCGCGCGCCACCAGCGCGAGGTCCGCGCCCCAGGACCTAGATGGCTCGGTGAACCAGGAGCGCGCGTGAGCAAGCCAGCCGTAGCGGGGAGTGGGAACGCGGGCGGGACCCGCCATCTGCGCCGGGCGGTCGGGTTCTGGGGGCTGATGTTCCTCTCCCTGGGATCGATCATCGGCTCCGGCTGGCTGCTCGGCGCGCTCACCACCGCCGTCATCGCCGGACCGGCCTCGCTGATCTCCTGGGTGCTCGCCTCGGCGATGCTCGCCGTGCTCGCCCTGGCCCACGCGGAGCTGGGCGCCACCTACCCGATCGCGGGCGGCACCGCCCGGTTCCCGTTCTTCGCCTTCGGCCCGCTGACCGGCTTCACCGCGGGCTGGATGTCCTGGCTGCGCTCGGTGCTGATCTCGCCCATCGAGGTCGAGGCCACCCTGTCGTACCTGGACCGTGTCGGCTGGGTCCACGACCGGGTGGACATGCTGAACCCCAACGGCACCCTCACCACCCCGGGCCTGGTGATCGGGACCTTCTTCATGATGGTCTTCACGCTCATCAACGTCCTCGGGGTGCGGCTGATGTCCGGGATCAACTCGGTCACCGCCGTGTTCAAGACGGCCGTGCCGCTGCTGACCGTCATCGTCCTGATGACGCTGTCCTTCCACGGCTCGAACTTCACCGCGGGCGGCGGCTTCGCCCCGCACGGGGCGCACGGCGTCTTCGCGGCACTGCCCGCCGGGGTGGTGTTCGCGCTCCTGGGCTTCGAACAGGCCATCCAGCTGGCCGGGGAGGCCCGCGACCCGCAGCGCGACATCTCCCGGGCGGTGGTCGTGGCCATGGCCGTCGGCACCGCGCTCTACCTCCTGCTCCAGGTCGCCTTCATCGCCGCCCTGGACCCCGGCGCCCTCTCCCGCAGCTGGGACAACCCCGTGGGAGCGGGCAACTTCGGCCCGTACGCCACCCTGGCGACCGCCGTCGGCGCCGGCTGGCTGGCGACCGTCCTCTACGTCGACGCCGTCATCTCCCCGGCCGGCACCGGCCTGGTCTACATGGCGGGCGCCGCGCGGCTCTCCTACGCGATGGGACGCGAGCGGGTGCTGCCCCGGGCCCTCACCCAGGTCGGCCGCAGCCGGGTGCCCGTCGTCTCCACCCTCCTCGCCTTCGTGGTCGGCGAACTCGCCTTCCTGCCGTTCCCCAGCTGGCAGGCGCTGGTCGGCCTGGTCACCTCGGCCGCCGCGGTCATGTACGCGTTCGCACCGGTGTCGCTGCACGCCCTCCGCGTACGCGACGGCGCCCGGAACCGCCCCTACCGGCTGCCGGCCGGACCGGTGCTGGCCCCCATGGGCTTCGTCTTCGCCAACCTGATCTTCTACTGGTCCGGGTACGAGGCGGACTGGAAGCTCGGCATCGCCGCCGCCCTCGGCTTCGTCTTCCTCGCCCTCACCCGCCGCGGCATCCCGGCCGCCGAACGCGCCGGACTCTGCGCCCGGAACGCCCTCTGGGTCTGGCCCTGGCTGGGCGGCATGATCCTCATCGGCCGGTTCGGCCGCTACGGCGGCACCGGCGCGCTCCCCGACTGGTGGGACCTGGTGATCGTGATCGTCTTCAGCCTGGCCGTGCACTACACCGCGGTACGGCTCGCGATGCCCCCCGAGGCGGTCGAGGCGGCCGTCCAGCACGAGGAGGAGGGCGAGTCCGTGCCCCCGCAGCCCGGCACCTCAGGACGCTGACCGGTCACCGCGCGGCGGCCGCCGCGCGCAGCGCCTCCGCGGTGAACTCGTCCAGCGGATAGAAGAGTTCGATCGCCAGCTCCGAGAGCGTCACATCGGCCGGGGCGCCGAACGTGGCCATCGTGCTGAACAACGACAGTTCACCGCCCGGCACCCGGATGCGGAGCGGCACCTGAATCGGCCCCGGCCGCGCCACCGGGTCGTCACCGGCCCGGACCGTCTCCGCCTCCGTGGGCACCGGGTAGCGGCACACCTCCTCGTACAGCGCGCGCAGCTGTGCGTCCCCCGTGGTGCGGACCTGGCGCAGCAGCCGCTCCAGGACCAGGGTGCGGACCTCGATGGCGTTCGCCAGCCGCCCGATCAGTCCGTCCGGGTGCAGCGTCAGCCGGTACACGTTCGGCCGCGGCGTCAGCAGCTGCGGCGGAACGCCCGCCAGGAGCAGGGACATGGCCCCGTTGCCGGTCACCACGTTCCACCAGCGGTCGACCACGACGGCCGGATACGGCTCGTGCGCCGTCAGCATCATGTCGAGCGCGGCCCGGATCTGCGCCATCCCCGCGTCATCGAGGCCGCTCTCCTGGTAGGCCGGCGCGTAATCGGCCGCCAGCAACAGGGCGTTGCGCTCCCGCAGCGGCACGTCCAGCGCCTCGGCCAGCCGCAGCACCATCGCCCGGCTCGGACGCGCCCGGCCGGTCTCCACACAGGACAGATGCCGGGTGGAGGTGTCCGCGAGCAGCGCGAGGTCGAGCTGACTGTGCCTGCGCCGCAGACGCCATTCCCGTAACAGGACGCCCACCCGGGGCGACTGATCCACCACCATCCCCGGAGGATAGCCACCCGCTCATCACCGCGGCCATGACCTCACAGGTCATTGAGTACGTCACCCACGCGATGTCACGGTCTACCCCCGGCCGGCACCACTCGGCCCCCGGCCCCTACGGAGGAGACCCTCATGGCCGCTTCAACCACCCCTGCCACCACCGCCGTTGGCGCAACTGCCGCTACCGCGTCCCCTGCCCTTTCCGCTCCCGCCCCGGGCCCCCTGCGCACCGCCCTCCGCATCGACAGCTGGAGCACCGCCGCCTTCGGCGTCGTCCTGCTGGCCGCCGGCAGCCCCCTCAGCGGCCCGCTCGGCCTGCCCATCACCTGGTCCGTCCCCTTCGGCATCGCCATGCTCGGCGGCGCCGCCGCCCTCGCCCTCATCGCCGGCTACCCCCGCATCCCCGCCCGCCTCACCCTGACCGTCATCACCGCCAACGCCCTCTCCGCCCTGGCCCTCCTCCTGCTCCCCCTCACCGGCCTCCTGCCCCTGACCACCCTGGGAACCGCCTTCCTCCTCACCGGCGCGGCCGCGGTCGCCGTCTTCGCGGGGCTGGAGTACCGGGGGTATCGGGGGGAGCGGGGGACGGGGTAGCGCCCGGCCGGGGGGAGCGCGGAGGGGGCCCGGCCACACCGCCTCACGTGGCGGGGGCGGGCCGCCGTTCGAAGGCCGGCAGATGCGCGACCACGTTCGCGTAGAACTGGTCCACCGCCTCGTCGACGCTGCGGATGAACCCGGAGGCGGCGCCGCCCCGCGTGGCGCCCATGCCCTTGAACAACGACAGCCGGAACCCCGTGATCGCCGCCCCTCCCTTGGGCAGCAGGTCGGCCGGTTCGGGACGGAGCCGTTCCAGGGTGCCGCGCGGGCCGTTGTCCCCCTCCACCAGGGTTTCGACATGGAGGTCGGCGGGCGCCTTGGCCAGCAGCCGGATCAGGCGTTTCGCGGAGGTGAGCGGGTAACTTCCATCGGGCACGGGGGTGTCGATGGAGGTGCGGAGCTTGCCGGTCCGCAGATCGGCGGTGAGGGCGAGCACCCCGGGCGCACCGTCGACGCGCAGTTCGGCGGACAGCCGGCCCTCGTCGCACAGCCGGTCGGCGAGTACGGTCCGCCGGGCATGCGGATCGGTGCCGCGCCTGCCGCGCTGTACGGGCAGCGCCTTCTGGCCCAGCTCCCCGCCCAGCCGCAGGCAGACCTGCCGGATCAGCCGCTCCCAGCTCTCCACGACCTCCACCGCCCGCTCGTCACCCCGGCAGAGGGTCTCCGTGTCGATGCCGTTGCGCACCGGAACCCAGGCCGGGCCCATGTTCTGGAAGCCGTGGCAGCCGGAGTTCTCGTGCTGGAGGTAGCGCAGAAGCTCCTGGAGCAGCCAGGCGTGGGCGGCGTTGCCGACGCCCTCGTGCCGGATCAGGGTCTGCGCCTGGTAGGTGACCTCGGCCCAGGACAGATGCCACAGCACGACCTTGTGCTTCCGCCGCCCGTCCGTCTTGACCTGCACCAGCGGACGGCCTTCCAGGGCCACGTCGTTGGAGAGCGTGATCACCGCCTCGTAGCCACGGCGGGCGGCGATGTCCAGGTAGTTCTGCACCTGCTCGGACCGCAGCGCGTTGCCGTTCGTCTTCGTCTCGACCAGCGCGGTCCACAGTTTTCCCGCGCGCTCCACCCGGATCACCCCGTCCGGGCGCTTGGGACCGTCGCCGTGCGGCAGCGCCACCTCGGTGAACGTCTGCATCCGGCCGGCCGGTGCGCCGAAGCCCGCGGTCAGCCGGCGGCCGAACTCCGGCACCTCGGCCATCACCGACAGCAGCACGGACGTGGCCCGGCCCTCCCGCTCCCGGTCACTCTTGAGCGAGCCCGCGGGGAAGAGCCGTGCGGTCCGCCAACTGTCGTTCTCCGCCAGCGACTTCTTCTCCGCCCTGGGCAGCGTGACCTTCTTCTTGGCGGTGCGCGGCCGCCGCGCACGGGGCACCGTGGCCCCTGCCGACGGCGACGCCCCCGCGGCCCGCCCCGCCACCTCCGGTGCGCCGTCCGGCGTCTCCGCCACCTCGGCCGCGGAAGCCGCCTGCCCCGCCGACGCCTGCCCTGTGGACTCCGACTGCCCGGCGCCCTCCTCCACGGGCACGTCCTCGCTCGCGTCATCCACATCGATGCCGAAGTCCGTGGCCAGCCCCGCCAGACCGGTCTCGTACCCCTGGCCGATCGCCCGGAACTTCCACTCCTCGCCCCGCCGGTACAGCTCGCCGAAGAGAAACGCGCTCTCCGTGCTCGCCCCGGCGATGGTGTAGCCCAGCAGCGCCTCACCCGCACGGTCGGAGAGCGTCAGCCGCAGATCGTCCAGCTCCCCGAAGCGGGCGTCACCGTACTGACTGGCCGCCAGCACCGCGCGGTCGACGTCGGCGGGCATCGCGGTCAGATCGAGGCTGATCCGGTCCTCGCTGCCGCTGCCGGTCGGTGTCTTGCCCAGCAGCTGCACACTGCCGTCGGGGGAGGCGGGGTTGTTGTAGAAGAAGAAGTCGGCATCGCTGCGCACCCTGCCGTCACCGCCCAGGAGCAGTACGGACACATCGGCGTCCCCCGCCCCCGCCGCGCTGCTCCAGCTCAGGCTCACGATCACCGAGCCGGTGTCCTCGCTCAGGGCTGCCAGGCCGATATTGGCGCCTTTGGTCATCTCGTGCATGCAGTCCCCCCAGACGCGCGGCGGCACTCGGGCATGCCCAGGCAGCCACGACATGTCGATCCGTGACGCAACGTGTACTCGCTGCGCACGGATTGCACCGTAGCGCTCACGGCGGCCGGACGCCGTGGGGATGAACAAGAAAAGAGGTGCCTGACGAGGCGCGACGCCTCCGGGCCGCCGGACGTCCCGCAGCCGGCCGGCCCACCCATGGCCGCTCACCCCGGAACGGGAGACCATGGAGGTGGCGCGGCAGCGCCTGAAGCCATGAGGGCAGGGGACCCGCCGTCACCTGCGGCCACCGGGCCCGCGCCGCGCGGGAGGTGAAGGCCGATGCTGTGCTGGTACGGCCGCCATGGCGGCGGATGGGCCTGGCTCGCGATGTCGATCAGCCTGTTCCTGTTCCTGGCGCTGCTCTTCGTCATCGCCCTGCTGATCGTCCGCGCCCTGAGCCGCTCGGGCCAAGGCCCCACCGCACCCCCGGGAACCCGCCCCGGTCCAGGCCCACGCACCGGTCCTGGACCGGGCACCGGCCCTGCCGCCGAGCAGATACTCGCGGAGCGCTACGCCCGCGGTGAGATCGACGAAGAGGAGTACCGCCGACGCCTCTCCACCCTCCGCGGCGCCCCGCCGGGCGGGCCGTCGCCGTAGCGGGCGGGCTCGGTGCCTGACCGCTGTCCGCCGTCTCCTGGGAGGCGCGACGGACAACGGCCAGGCGAGGTGAGGCCGGCCGTCAGGTGGGCGAGCGGGTTGCGACTGCCCGAAGGTGACGCCCACCCACCACCCGGCAGCGAGGCCCACCGCTGATGGCTATGGCCTACGGCCAATGGCTACGGCTTACCGCCGACGGCGAGGCCCATGACCAGCAGCCGGGGCCGGTGTCGGGGCCGGTCGCTGGCACCGGCATCGGCACCGGCCGCATGGGCCCGCCCCTCACCCCTCACCCAGCAACCGGTTCATCCGCGCGATCTCCGCCTCCTGGGCCTTGATCACGGCGTCGGCGAGCGCCTTCGCGGGCCCGTAGGCACCCTTCTTCTTCTCCACGCCCGCCATCTTCACCGCGCCCCGGTGATGCCCGACCATCATCTCCATGAAGGACCGGTCGAACCCCTTACCCGACTTCTCCTTCAACGCGGCCATCTCCTCCGCGCCCATCATCCCGGGCATGGCCGAGTGCTCCATGCCGGGCATGCCGCTGTGGGAGGAGTGCTCCGACCGGTCGGAGGGGTGCGAAGGACCGGAGTGGTCCATGCCCGGCATCTCCGCGGGCACCTGCTCGCCCCAGGCCCTCAGCCACCCGGACAGCGTCGTGATCTCCGGGTCCTGCGCCTTCTTGATCTTGGCGGCGAGCTCCTTCACCTGGCTCGACGAGGCTCGGGTGGCAGCCAGTTCGGCCATCTCCACGGCCTGCCGGTGGTGCGGAATCATCCCCTTCGCGAACGCCACATCGGCCGCGTTGTGCGGCCCGGCCGGCGCCGAGGCGCCGGCCGACGAGCCGGCCTCCGACGGGGAACGGCCATCGGACCGGCTCTCACTGCCATTGCCGCCACAAGCGGCCAGCGCCACCGCGGAAACGGCCGTCACAGCCCCCAGTGCGAGCCGGCGCGCGATCGGACGGATGGACGTCATGGATGTCATGGACTTCATGGACTTCATGGGTGAACTCCTGGAATGCAGCGGTATCAGGGCATGCCGAGCGACGGCACCGCGCCCTTGAGCGGGCGTCCGTGCCGTCGGGGGTGCTCCTAGATCCGCAGCAGTTGGAGTTCTGCCAGAGAGGGCGGCGCCCGCCCGCCGTCCCGTTTGCTGGGTTCGCCCACGCCTGCCGCGCCGGCGGGCTGTACGGGGCGGCCGAGGGAGGGGGCCGGCGCCGGCACCGCGGGCGGCCCGTGCAGCGCGGCGGACGCACAGGCCGAGTCCGCGTGATGCAGATGCCCACTGCCGCCGCAGTCACCGTCCCCTGGACAGTGCGCCTGTACGCCGGCCACCACGGTCATACGGTGCTCATGCCCGGAAGGCGCCATCGCGCCCCCGGGACCGAGCCCGTGCATACCCAACAGGCCCGCCAGCAGCCCGAGTACACACAGCACACGCCACCGCCGGGCGGCGGGCCGTGCCGTTACGTACGGGCTGCTGGACATCACCCCCTCATGCTAGGCAGTCGCCCGACCCCACCAGCGAGCGCCTCCAGCCGAACCGCTCCTCCGACCGAGCCGGCCCTCCCGGGACGGGACGCGCTCAGATGCGACGAACCCGCGCGGCGATCCCATGGCCCAGCAGCAGGTAAAGCCCCGCAGGCAGACCGTAATTGAGGAAAACCCGCACCCCTTCGGCGTCCATGGTGAAGATGTCCTGCGACCACCAGGCGAGTGCGTCGGCCACTCCATGGACGAATTCGACGAAGACATTTCCCTGGTTCGCTTCGAGCAGGTAGAGCAGTATCCACAGCCCAAGGAATCCGGCGGCCACATCCCCGATCGTGTGAATGATCAGTGCGGTCCGATGTGCACCGACACCGGACCGGTTGTGGTCATAGGTGCCATAGCCGTCATACGAGTTGTTTGCGGGCATGGGTTCGTGGGTGTTATTCATGCCTCCCTGATAGCCCACCCCCACTCCCCGAAACCACGCTCACGCCTCCGATTGGATAACCACTCCGCATCATTGGCGACCACTCGCTTTCTCCCACTCGGTGCACCCCCTCCCGTGCGTGGCCGTAACGGCCCGCCGCCGCGACGACGGGCGGCAGCCGAGGAGTCAGCGAAAGCCGCTTCGGCTCCACACCGGAAATGTCCTCATCTATCGGCTCACCGCCCGGAATCGCTTGTCCAGTCGATCACTGCCACATAAGATCATCTTGCGGTCAAGTGTCGCTGCGGTGCTTGCCGAGCACGGAGAATCCGGCACGTCGATCTGACCGTCGAACTGCCGGGAAAAAGGGGGATGTGCGTGATTTCTTTTCGCGGAAGACGCTTCGAGGCATCGTTGTCGGCGGGGCATTGAGGGATGGAAACACCCTGGGCGAGCACCTTCGCTGAGCAGCCCCTGTCCCGCCCTCCTGAAAGATGGACCTGGTGATTGAAGCATCTATCAGAGCGCTGCCCGGCCTGATCCCGGCACTTCTCGTCGTCACGCTCATGCTGGGTGTTCCGGCGGCCGTGATGGCGAAGCTCAGGGGCAGGTCCATAAGCCTGGTGCTGCTGTTCTCGGCGGCCCTGGCCGGTGTGCTCGCCGTGACTCTCATGCCAGGAGGCGGAGGCTCCGGGCAGGCCGGCATCTGCGATGTCGGCCTGCCCCGGTGGGAATTCCTGGATTCCGAGTCGGCTCGGCTCAACGTCCTGCTGTTCGTCCCGGTGAGCTGTCTCGCCGTATTGCTCTTCCGGCGCCCGGTGATGACCCTTGCCGGAATTCTGATGGTGACATGCGGTATTGAGTGGGTGCAGTCATGGACGGATATGGGCCGTGCGTGCAGCTATGACGACATCAAGGCCAACACGCTGGGGGGCGTCCTAGGTGTTGTTGCCGGAACGGTGATCCTGTGGGGCCACAAGCGCCGTCGGCCCTTCACCCGAAAAGATGCCCTGTGGGGCGTGTGTGTGGGCGCGCTGGGAGGTCTGCTGATCACCGCGGCATTCGCGTTCACCGTCACCCCGGCGAACTCGGAAGAGAAATCACAGCGTCTGCGCGCGAGGATGGGTGACCTGCTCAAGCAGGATGCCTGGCTGAAGCAAACGGTATCCGAGGTGTACGAGAAGGAAGCGAAGATCACCGGGAGTTCCAGCAGAAAGCTGAAGGGCGGGCGTTGGCGCCTGGAAGCCGAAACCTCACGGGGGACTGTCGTCGCTCTCTGGCCGGACCGAAAGCTCGAACGCCTCACTCCGAAGGCGGGAGAAAGCGACACCGGCTCTCTTTCCGTAGCCGAGATGCGCGCGACCGGGGAGCAGTTCGCCGAGAAGTGGTTCTCCAGCGAGATCGCACACGCTGAACTCACCGTTACTGCCCTGCACGGCAAGCGGGGCCCACACGTGCTGAGTTACCGCCGCTCGGTGAACGGGGTGATGATGCCGATGCGGCTGGATCTGAGCGTCTCGCCCGCGGGCCGTGTGACGAGCATGGCCGCACGATGCACGAAGGACCCCAAGCTGCCGAAGGCCGCCGTCACCGAGGCCGCTGCGAAGAAGCAAGCGGAACGTGGCGCCGGTCACTCCGTCGCGAAGCCGGGCAAGCTTCTCGCGCAGCGCGTCGACCAGGCCTGGCGGCCGGTATGGAGGGTTGGCATGGCCCCGGGCCCCGGGCAACGGGCCAAGTCCACGGTCTTCATCGATGCCGTCACCGGCGCCCGGGTCACCCCGGAACCCATCCAAGACGGTGACCCACAGAACTGACCCCGGACCGGCACGAGCCGGCAACAAGGTCCCTGGCCACGCCTCTCCGCTCGGCACCGCCGACTCATAGGTGCCGACGCCCCGGAACGGACTTCCTGAGGGGAATCGCCGTCCCTCAAGGGCGCGGCGATGGTGATGGCCTGGAAGGCGCCGGAATCAACGCCTCCAGGGCACGGTCCAGCGCGCGCAGGAGCTCCTCCCGCTCACCGGGCGCGTACAGCAGCCGCAGCGCCAGTCCGTCGGCGAGTGCGATCACGGCGTCGGCGAGGGCCCTGCAGTCCGCGGCCGAGTCCGGGCCGCTGCCGTGCCCGGCGGACGCCAGCCAGGCCCCGAGGGCCGTACGGACGTCCTCGTCGACCTGCCGGCGGATCGCGCCGAGGCCGGGATGGTGGGCCGCGCGGGTGGCGAAGGCGAGTTGGGCGGCGGCCTCGGCCCGGCGTTCCGCGTCCACGGGGAGGGTCGTGAGGACGAGTGCGCGGAGCGCCTCGCGTGGCGGGAGGCCGGAGTCGACGGCGGCCATCCGCTCCTCGACGCGCTCGCCGACCAACTCGGCGGCGAACGTCAGCAGTTCGTCCTTGGTACGGAAGTACTTCTGCACGGCCCCCGGCGAGCGGCCGCTCGCGGCGGCCACCGTGCGCACGCTGATCTCGTCCAGCCCCTGCTCGGAGGCGAGGCGCAGGACGGCCCCACCGATCTGCCGCCGCTGTTCGTCACGGTCCACCCTCTTGGGCACGCTCTACGGCTCCTCGCTCCACTGCCCGCCCCGTACTTCGCTGTCAGAATACGCCCGTATTCCTTTTGAGATACAGTCGTATCCCGAAAGTCGGGCGGCCGCGCCACCGCGGCCGAGGTGAAGGGGGACACCGATGCACGATCGACGACGCGATCCCGCCCTGCGGATCGCCGACCGTGAACGCGACACCGCGCTCGACCTGCTGGCCGCCGCACTCGCCGAGGGCCGACTGACCGCGGACGAGCACGCCCAGCGCTCGCGGCAGGCACTCCAGGCACGCACCGGCGAGGAACTCGCCGCGCTGACGCGGGACCTGCCCACCCCCGAACCGACCGCACGGGAACGGGACCGCAGGGACCTACGGGAGTGGCTCGACGAGTGGCGCTACTGGCTCGGCGGCGCGGTGATCATGTCGACGATCTGGGGCGCGAACTGCCTCCGCAAGCACGAGTTGACGCATTACTGGCCCATGCTGCCATTGGGCATCTGGGCGGCCGTCCTGATCGCCATAGCGGTGTGGCCGCGCGAGGAGGGGAAGGGCAGCTCGTAAACAGCCTTCTGCCGGCGGAGAGCCCGAGCGATCGAAACCACGCCTCAACCGCAACCACAGGTCACCTACACATCCAGAGGCTTGGACCACTTCCCAAGCGCTGCCGCTTTGCGCAGAGCCTTCTCGACAACATCGTGTGCCGGTGCTGAGAGGCCGGACGGCAGGACCCGGATGCGATGCGAAAAAGGCTGTGTACCCGAGTAGTAGCCCCGCCAAGTGCCATTGTTTCGACGCTCCTTCGGCCTGAACACCTTGATCAGCCCGAATGCTTCCAGAGCCTGATGGGTGTCATAGACATCGCGGGAGAGTCCGAACATCCCCGCACGCTCTTGCCAACTTGCCATGACATACGAAGAGTCCGCTCCAAGCTGCCGCCACATGAGATAAGCCGCGATTTCGCTCTTGGTCAGCACATGGACCCAGCCTCGCGTGAAGAAGTGAGCGGGAAGTTCCAAGGGTGCCTCGTCAGCTCGGGGTACCCGGTACTCCGTAACCCCGGCGCCTGAGCTGCTCGCGTCTTCCGAGAGGAGCCTGAAACCCTCGTACTTCCGCCCCGCTTCCGACCTTCCCAGGTCGACCAGGTTCCGCTCCGACAGGAGCTTCAGGGCCGAGCGAAACTGCCGGAGCTTGTTCCTCGTGTACGTCGAAGCCTGAGCGACCTCTCCTTTGGAGCTGGCGGAGACAGCCATGAGGTCGAGCCAGGCCGGAGCGGAAACCGAACCATTCCTGCTCAGCGGAATCACGTTCTTCCAAGAGCGGCCCGGCTGAGTCTGGCACCGCGCAACGAACAGCGCGGTCAAATGAAACTGCATGGCGACGCCTTGCGACACGACAAGCCGGGCCAACGGCGGCAGCACATGGCTTGCCGGACGCCTGCGTTCGTCAGCAGGCGGGCCGGGCGGAGGGGGTGCCGCTGTTCCGGGGGGAGCCGTCCACAGTGGGCTCTCGGGCATCTGCCGATTGCGCACGTAGGCGTCGCGTACGAGGACACTGTGCGGGCTCCGTCCTTCCGACCAGAGCTTCTCCATAGCGGCGACGACATCCAGCAGACCTCGCTCGCGCACCAGGCCCGTGACCCTGTCGGCTCGCTTGCCGGCCCTCTCCTGATGCTGTGTACCCCCGGCCACAGCTCCCCCCTTCGATCACGACGCCTTGGTCCGACCTAACTAGTGACCGCGCGCGTGCGCGCGTTCACAGTCGGACTGAGGCGTCATCGCTCACCCCGTGCCGACGCCCGGAAGCTGTCAAGAATGGATTCACCCCGAGCCACTCGCGTAGTGACTCGGGGCCGGGGCGGCGACGCCGGCAAGCACCTGCCGCCCACCTTCGACAACACCTGTATCCAGAGAGGACACTGATGCCCACTCAGCCTATGCACCGGCGCGGCGACATCGCAGCCTTCCTAGCAGTCCTGGTCGTTGGTGTGACCCTCATCATGAGCCGATCAGCCACAGCCCAGTACGTGGTGCTCCTCACCTCCGCGCTCGGCGGCCTCTACAGCGTCTGGCACCGGCCCCGCGCGCCTCGCCACTGAGCCCTTGCGGCCCTCGGCGGTCCGTTTCGGGGCGAGGGAGGTAGCAGGGAATGAGTAGGTAGCCGTGGCCATGACGGCGATCACGCTGTTCTGGGCGCGGCAGACTTGCTGACGAGCGGCGTGTGAGAACGACCTGAACTGCGGTGAAGTGGCCGCGTCAGCCCGAGACCGATGTCGGGACACATCTCGACCACTTCACCGCACGGCCCTCTGGGGAACAGGGTGACAGTACGCACCTCAAGGACAATGGCTTGGGGGGTAGGTCCCACTGCGGGGCAAAGGGCAAGGACTGGTCCGTTTTCCTTGAGCGGAACGACGGAGGCGAGTCGATGTACTTCACTTGGTACTCGGGCCCGGCAATGCTTCACCAGCAGCGTCACCGCGCCCTGCGCCTACAACGTCGAGTGGTAGAGCCAGAGGGTCGGGCCGTTTCGATGTGGCCGATCGTGACGCCAAGGGGGGTCAGCGCTCTCCGGATAGAGCATTGTTCAGGCCACGCGCGTCCATGCGGTAGAGGTCATCGATGATGCTGAGGCATTGGGCCCGGATCGCGGGATTCCCTTGACGGTACAGACGCAGCACCACCTCGATCAGGTGTTTCTGGATCATTGCGTGTCCGCGTCGTCCGTCCTTGCTGCCTTGTTCAGCGAACGCTGCCAGTGTCTGGCATGCCTCGATCGCCTGGGAGGGCAGCCGCAGTTTCGAGCGCGCGAGTGCGCGAGCCAGGGTTTCTGGACGCTCGGAGAAGGCGGGACTGGAGAGAAAGGAGCCGATGAGGTCTTCCGCCGTACCTGGTGGCAGCGATGCCACGTCGCGTATGGAATCTGCTGCGGCCGTGCGTACCGCCGCATCGTCGTCGTGGAACATCTCCCGGAGCAGGGATGCGCCGTAGGCGGGATCGCTGGCGGCCGCTTCGGCGGCTCCTTTGCGTGCTGCTGGCGTGAGGCCGGCTGGGGTCATGGGCAGGCAGGGGAGCAGCCTTCGTTGCATCGCGAGGACGGCCCAGGCCATTCCGGCATGTCGGGCGGCTGGAGCTGGGCCGGTGAGAGCCCTGGCCAGCTCCGGCGCGAAGCGCTTGGTGTCCTGGAGCAGGGCCCATGTGAGCAGAGCGTGGGCTGTCCGGGCCTTGTGGATGTCGACGAAGGCGCCCGTGAACAGGACTTCCGCGAGGTCGAGAGCGGCTTCCGGAGCATGGGGCATGAGCGCAGTCAGTGCGTCCGCGGCACAGGCCCGAACAGCCATGATCGGGTCTTGAGCGAGTCGGCTGAGCATCGGGATCAGATCCCGAACAGCAGCGTCGGTTGCTCTCAGCAGGGAGCCGATCGCGAGCGCGGCCTCCCCTCGCGTGGAGTTCATCCCCGCGGTCAGGAGATCGTCCTCGTAGAAGTGCTGGCCGGACCCTGCAGCGGTGTGCGCTGATTCGAAGGCCGGATCTGGATCACGGACGTAACTGTCCAGAAGCAGGATGGTCACAGGATGTCCTGCCATCTGTGAGGCAGCGGTCTGGATCGCCGAACAAACGTCCCGTCCCACGCTCGGTCCGACGAGACGGCGGGCGTGCACACAGAGATCCAGCAGGCTGCTGACGCCCACCCTGCCGGCGACCCCGTTGATCACGGCGCTGAAGGCGGGCGGTGGGATGCTCGCATCGAAGGAGCATGCGAGCCGGGCGAAGCGCTCCGGCTGCCGCGCTGACTGAGCACCCAGCAGGGAAGCCAGTTCGGAGGCTCCCCCTGTGGGCGGATCCTTGCTCCAATCAACGCATTCTGCGTCGTACTTCTGCAGTGCTCGCAGCCACTGCGCATCTGTCATGTGTTCGCCTGCGGCGCATGCCACCGGAGGTCCGACCCAGTGGGCCTCGACGTGTTGGGGGCCGGCCGGGGGCTGTCGCGTGAACTTGCGTTCCAGTTCGCCCAGGCGTCTCGCCACCTCAGTGCTGCGGCGCCCTTCGGCGACCCCACTGAGAAGCACGTACTGGGTACGACCAAAGGCCTCGCGGTTCTTTGGGTGACGTTCCCAACTGGGGAAATGCCGGAGCAACAGGTGAACAAGCCGCTGCAGGGCGGGCTCTCCGCACCCGCGCGTCGCCTCAGCGATGAGCTCACGCGAAGCCCAGCACGGGCTGTCCAGCCAGCCGATGCGTAAGCGTTCGACGTCGGTTGTCAGCCACGCGAGCGCTTCGTCCGGGCGGTGCCAGACGGTGTAGGTCCGACAGGCGAGAAAGCTCAGGGCTCGCCCGCTGCATGCTGCCAGCAGTTCCATGGTCTCTGTGAGAGAGGATGGATCTTGCTGTGCCAGAGTGCGCAGGGTGTCGTGTGCTGCTGAGTACAGAGCCTCGTCGAGTTCCGGGTTGACGGACGAAGGAGGATAGGCCCACCGCGGGCGCAGTGCGGAACTGTCTGCGTGCGCGGCGTGACTCGCCTTCGCAACGGCGATGACGAATGGCACAACATGCTCAAGCGTGGCCGCGGGAGCGGCCTCGGCTGCCTCGGCGACAACGGTGCTCACATGTGAGCCCGGGAGCGGGGACAGATGACCAGAATCGAAGGGATCGCCGTGCCCTGCCGTCGCAGCACGCTGTACTCCGCGGGCCAGAAAGGCTCCCAGCAGGCGGATAGCGGTGGGTGCGTCCTTCTCGGCGAGCCCTTCGAAGAGGTCCCAGAAGCGCCAACCAGCACCGGCGACTCCGCCGGGCTCGTCATCGAAGTCGCCTCGGTCGATGAAGGTGAGCGCCAGGCCCAGTGAGAACGTCGAGGGGCGTGTGCTGATCCAGTCGAGTAGACGCTGCCGCCATGGATCGTCGGCATCCCGGTACGGTTCGAGGAGTTCGACCACGCGGGCGGGATGGTGTTCGGTGCACCAGGTCAGCTGTGGGAAGACCAGCGGGGCCAGATCGGGATGGGCGAGCCACTTCTCCCAGCTCCCCGTGTCAGCGGCCGCGAACCAGGCGGGCAGGGCCAGCAGGCCGCGAATCCTGACCGCGGTGGCGTCCTCCGACCAGGCGTGAGGCTCCAGCGCAGCCCAGTCCTCGTTGGTGGCATCGAGCTGCTCGAGTACAGCAAAGACCACGAACCGCAGATGAGGCCGGACCACCTCCGAGCTGAGGAGCCGAACTGAGGTGTGTCTGAGCAGCTCTCGGTCCGTATCACGCAGATGGTCCAAGACCTGCCGGGTCTGGGCCCGGCGGAAGAGAGCCTGCCCACTGGCCGCGAGGAAGTCGTGGAGGTCCCTACCTGTCAGGACGAAGGAACGGGCGAAGAGGTAGTCGAAATACGTCTCGTGGAAGAAGCCGATGCGGTCGTCCGCGTGGAGCAGGATTCCCGCCGAAATCAGTACGGCCAGGTCACCCCTGGCGAACCGGTCAAGGAGTGGGTACGGGACCGTGACGGTCTCGCGGCGGCTCATCTCCTCGACGAGCCGGTTGGTGATGGCCGGCCATGCCTCGGGTGAGAGGGTCCGTTCGGCCTCACGCCGGGTCTCGTCGGTGTATCGGGCATAGAGCTCCTGCAGGCTTCCATACGCGGTGGTCCGTGCTCTCGTCGACAAACGGCAGAAGACCGCGAGGTGCAAGGGGGTTCGCAGGAGGGTCAGGGTCTCGGCGCCGAGCGTCTGCAGAGGAGTACCACTCGCTTCGAGCACAGTGCGCACGGTGGAGTCCTCCAACAGACCCAGCGAGAACCGTTCGACCACACTCTCTTGGCTGACCAGGCTCGTTAATCGCGGGTCCTTCTCGACGTCGATGGTCCGCGCCATCAGTAGGACCTTGATGTTCGGAGCGGCGGCGAGTGCCTCCAGCATCTCGTCCACGGCCTCGAAGACATCGGGTATACGACCGCTGTAGCTGCTCGCCGCGTCGAGTTGGTCCACCACCAGCAGAGCCGGAGCGCCCTCGGCCACCCGGGAGATCAGCGTTGCAGGGCAGGCAGGGAGATTGAGCCGTCGACCGACGGCCTCGCCCGTGCGGTCGTCCCCCTCCACCTCGTCCATCCGGAAGGGCAGGACGGGCCATCCATGCGCCGCCGCCATGTTGATGACGTCGCTCGCCACTGTGGACTTGCCCATGCCCGCAGGGCCGTCGCACACAATGGTAGACGGCCCGTCTTCCGCGATCAGACGATCGAACAACTCCTGCGCATGGGGTCGCAGGGCCAGACCGAACGGCGGTTGCACGCGTGCCGTGCGCCGCAAAAAGCGCCGTTCGGCCTGCTGAACGGCCCGCCGATCGGCATCGGCGGCATTCCGGTCGCGGTGATTGCACCCGGCCGGGCAGTGGGAGGCGTTGTGCTCTGTCTGCTGCGGTCCGGACAGCAGGTACTGGTGCAAGATGCCCACGGCGAATGCCTGATCGGACGCCCGCACGTTCAGTGGCGCCTCTGCCGCGGAGCTATCGACAGCGGAGAGTACGGCGCTCTGGTCGGTCTGGTGCGTGGGGAGTGGGCCTGAATCACCCGGTCCGCTCAGCCCTGTGCCGGATCCGGGACGGAAGGGGAGGCCAGGTGTACGTCTCCGTTCACCACGCCTGCCGCGAAGGAGCCGTGGTCGGCCTGAATCCGTACGTTCTCTCCGCTGATGACACCGGGAGCCGGGGTCGGCCCGGTGATGTCGGCGGAGTGATCGCGTACGAGACGCCGTAGACGTTCCGCCGCCGCGACGCGGGCGTTGGCACCCAACCGCTCCAGTGCGTTGGTGAAGTGGACCTGCCAGACAAAGGCGTGTTGAGCTGCGACGTTCGGGGAGCAGGCACCGGTGGCCGTCCGCAGAGCGGTCGCGGTCTCCTTCAGGCGGGCGATTTCTGCCTGCTCGACCAGCCTGTCGCCCTGGGTGAGCCAGGAGGCGACCTGTTGTTCGAAAGATGTCCAGCGTTTCGTGCCGGCCGTCTCCACGACGGCGATTCCTGCCTCGGCTGCGATGGCGCGCAAGTCTTCCGGCAGCACCTGTCCTCCTTTGGTCGACTCCTGGCCACGATATGCAGACCGGCTTAGCCTGCGGGGCAATTCGCGAGTACTGGGAGCATGCACAACCGGTGCGGGGATGTCCTTCCTAGCACCGTGCACCCGCGCCGAAGGAGGAAACATGAAACTTCTCCCTACCCCACGGAATGCACCTCCGGCCATGCCAGACTCTTCTTCACCGGCGGTCGAAGGTGAATTCGGCCAACCAGGAAGCGATGAAGGGGTGGAGTATGGACGTCCCGTTACGTTTCGGAGCGGAGCTGCGTCGGCTGCGGGAAGACGCGGGCATGACGCTTCAGCAACTGGCTGACATCACGAGCTACAGCAGAGGGCACCTCTCGAAGATCGAGCGGGGGACCAATCCGCCCACCAGGAACCTGGCTCAGCGTTGTGACGCTCACTTCGGCGCCGATGGACGGCTGCGCAGGGCGTACTCCGCCGAGGTGGAGTCCGCTGGAGTCAAGTCGAAACCGGCGCGTCGCCAGGTAATCGCCACGGGGGTCGGCTCCCTGCTCGCCGCAGGTCTGGCGGATGAGGGAACGAACGGTCACATCAGTGAGGGGGAACTACCGCCGCGGGCTCTCTACCAGGACCAGTTGCATCAGATGAAGCAGTTGGGGCAGAACCTGGCTCCCGCCGCGATGCTGCCTGTTCTGCGCTCGCAGGTATCGAACGTGATCGCGCTGGCTGCCCGGAGCACGGGCTCTTCCCGGGACAGCCTGCTGGTTACGGCGTCCCGATTCGCCGAGTACATCGGCTGGATGGCCCAGGAGAGCGGCGACGAGCCCTTGGCTCTGAACGCCACGGCTGAGGCGGTGGCACTGGCACGGGCGGGCGGTGACGAGCACCTTGCGGACTATGCCCTGGTCCGTCGCGCGCTTGTCACCTACTACAACGGAGACGCGCCTCGGACTGTCGCGCTCGCCCAGCAGGCTCAGCGCAGCGGCGCGCCTCCTCGTGTCAGGGGCCTCGCGGCCCAGCGCGAAGCTCAGGGACATGCGCTCCTCGGTGACGAACGGGCCTGCGGACGAGCGCTGGACCGTGCCCGCGATCTGCTCGAGGTTGCGGAAGACCCTTCCGGCAATCCGGCCCTGGGCACGACGCAACTCGTCGACCCTGTCTCGATGGTGACCGGCTGGTGTCTGTATGACCTGGGACGTCCCCGGGAGGCGGCGGAAGCTCTCGAACACGAATGCCGCCGCATCGCACCGCACGCCCTGAACACTCGTACGCGGTACGGACTTCGACAGGCCTTGGCGCTGGCCGCGACAGGTGAGATCGAGTGTTCCTGCGAGACGGCTCGCGAACTGCTCGCCTTCATGACCATCACCCCCTCCGCCACCGTGCGCAGGGACGTGCTTCGGCTGGACCGTGAATGGTCACGGTTCCGCGGAAGCGCGGTGGTGCGCGGTCTGCGTCCCGCACTCGCCAATGTGCTGAACTCCGGTAGCTGACAAGCCGATTTCTGTAGCGCTCATCGGTTGAAAGTCGCAGTGCTTCGCTGCTGGCCGGGCCGAAAATTCCCTTCCTCGGTCAGCGGGCATTTCTCTTTCCCTCCGCCGCGGCAAATCCGACCGACTTTCCAAAACCCGGCGGTCGATTTCCGTGTCTTCCTCACCCTGGCGCCCATCACGCAGAACGGACACCTGTATGCCTTTGATCTTTGTGAACTACCGGACCGACGACGAGGAAGCCACCGCCACACTCGTGGACAGGGAGCTTTCCAGGGTATTCGGCAATGAGAATGTCTTCCGGGCGAGTAAGTCCATCGGGCCGGGGAGCCGGTTTCCCCAGGAACTGCTCACCGCAGTCCGGCGCAGCAGTGTACTTCTGGCCGTGATCGGTCCCCGCTGGCTGACGGCAGGAGGCTCCGGGGGCCGGAGCCCTCTGGAGGACGAAAGCGACTGGACGCGACGGGAGATCCAGGAAGCGCTTGAGACCGGTGCCGTCGTCATTCCTCTTCTGGTCGGCGGAGCGAAGCGGCTGCGGAACGAGGACCTTCCCGCGGAGATCGGGGATCTCGCCGACTGCCAGTACCGCCGGCTCAACCATCGCAACGCCGAAGCCGATTTGGTGAGGCTCGCCGACGATCTCGTGAGGCTTCTGCCCGAACTCACCGCCGCCGCCGGAAGCAATGGCTATCGGTCTCCCTCGGCCCTCCCGGAAAACGACCGGGGCGGAGAATCGCACGGTTCTGGGGACGCCCGTGTGCGGGCGAGGGTCATCAAGCATCGTCAGCGTGGCGGAATCGGCAATCTCAACGGTGACTTCTCCGGGACCTTCGTTAGTGAACCCCAGGGTCCTGTCCACACCGGGAGCGGGCACCTCTACCAGGCGCGTGAGCAGCACCTGGGCCCGCGGATCTCCAGCGACGGCGGTGCTGTGAACTACGTGGCCGACAACCACGGAGACGTGCAGCAGGGCGAACGGAATGGACGCCCTTCGGACGGGCCGCGTTGACGGGCCCGGGCGGCACGTCGGTCAACAACCCGCAGGGGCCCCTGCACAGCGGGGGAGGGAACCAGTACAACTACCACTGGTCGATCGGGAGCGAAGAACCGCTGGTCAGGGCTGGCATCAACCGGCTGCAGATCGTACGGGAGCACCGGCTCCGACTCGCCAGGTGCTTCATACGTCCACGCGGCTACGGTCGGGCCGCTGATCGGCTGACGCAGCCCGGTGCCGTGGTGATCCTGCAGGGCGCGCCCGGGTCGGGCCGGCGCGCGGCAGCGACGATGCTGTTGGAGGAAGCCTCGGTACCCGATGGCAGGATCGAGGAACTGCAGTCGAACCTGGAGGAGGGAGCCCCTGAACCGTCGCCCGGGGACTGCTACCTGCTGGACCTCTCCCGCGTCGGTGAGAACGAGTACTCGGCTGTGCAGCGCACTCTCATGGTGTACAGGTCGCTCGTCGAGGAGCACGGGGCCCGCATGGTCGCCGTCTGCCCGGCCGACTTGGAGTGGATGCTGGATGCGGAGCTCGCCCCGCTGGCGGTAGCCATCGAACGGCCCCGCGGGCGGGCCGTCTTGAGCAGGCACCTGCGCGTACGGGGAGTGCGGTTCGAGTATGAGCAGCTGAGCACGGATGCGTTAGCCCATATGTTCGCCGCCGCGCCGATGCGGGACCTCGACCGCTTGGCGGAGCTGGTGGCGCAAGCCCGGGACAGCGCCCGGTACGGCACGGACTTCACCCACTGGCGGGATGAGGCCGTGGCCGCTGCGACCAACTGGTCGCAGCAGGTGGCACAACAGATGCGGGAGCACCGGGGAGGTCCGGAGCGGGCACTGTTGTTGGCGGCCGCCATGATGAGCGGCTCGGCAGCGGACACGGTCATGGGCGCCGCGAGCCGGCTGCTGGAACTCGTGCGGTACCCGAGGGACGAGACACCAAGGCTGGCGCAGGAGGGCCTGGGAGAGCAGTTCGAGAAGCTGTCTCTCGTCCGGGAAGCCGACGGGCGGGTCAGGTTCGGAGGGCTCGCCTACGACGATGCTGTCCGACGGCACTTCTGGGAGAACTTTCCCGACCTGCGCCCCGGCTTCCGGGACTGGGTGGAACAGTGCACGGCAATCCCGGAGCTGGGCCCGGAAGACCGTAGGCGTATCGTGGGCCGATTCGCCGAACAGGCTCTCTCATCAGGCCGACCCGATGATCTCTGTGTGCTCGTTGAGAAATGGACTCAGCCCTCGGCAGGAGGCCGGCTGAGCGCTGCGGCCGCGACGACGCTGGAACTGGGCCTCAGCCATGAGCAGTACGGGTCCCGCTTCCGTTCCCGCGTCTACCAGTGGGCGACGGCAGCGCGCCTGAATCCCGATCTCGCACGCGTCCTGATCGGCGTCTGTCGGCACGTCATTGCCGCCACTCACCCAGAACAGGCCGTGGTCAGGCTTCGCCACCTCGCACTCCGCCGGGAGGTTCCCGAGGCGCTTGTGCAAGAGGCTCGTTCGGCGCTGCTGCAACTGGCCCGGAAGAACCGTCGGCTGTACGTGCGTTCGGTATTGCCGCTGTTGCCAGGAGGGAGGCCGGAGAACGGGAGCCTTGATGTCCTTCTGGCTCTGCTGGACCCCGTTGGACTGCGGATTGAGCCTCCCTGGCGGGAATTCACGCTGGCGTGGCGAGCGGTCATGGGAGGGAGGCCGGCCGCTGCCTGGTGTCCGGTCGTACAGCGCTGGCTCACCCGGCTGGCGCGAGGAGAAGAGGGTGACCGGACTCTCGGCGCTCTGCTGCTGGCGGCCTCGGGTGACCGAGAACTGCTGAACCACCTCTACGTGACGACATGCGAGTGGGCCGACTCGCCGGTCACCGAAGCCGTCGGGCAGGCACAACGCGAGGACAGGACGCGGACCGCAGAGGCGTTCCGTCGGGAAATCGACCTTGCGCAAGGAATCGGGAACGTCTCCTCCGGTCCAGATACACGAGCCACCAGGGAGAGAATATGAATACCCATCACATCACACGCTTCCTGTCCGCTGGTCTTCTGGTCGCTGTGCTGACGATGGGAGCCGCTCTCGACTGGCCGATCTGGGTGTGGTTTCTGCTCCCTGCGCTCTGCGCCGGCGCCCTCCTGATCGACATGCGGGTACCGCGTCCGGAAGGAGGGCGCTTCGCTCAGGCCCCCGAGCCGGGAGAGACAACGTCGGAACCCCCCGCCGAGAGCCCCTACCAGGAGGCTTCGGTGGTCGTGGTGCCGGTTGAGAGTTCCGTCGCGGACTGCCCGTTCCTGTTCTCGGCAACGGTTTGGTGGCGGCTCGCCGACGAGGGCGCCTCGTGGTCGCACGGCAACCCTGCTGCCCTGGCCTCGACGTCCGTCCTTCGACGCGTACAGCGGATGACATCGGCGGAGCACCCCAACCGCTGCACGTTCCTGGAGCACTCCATGGAGGGCGCATTGGGCATGCCTGCTCCTGATGAGGAGGGACAGGTGGTCGCGTTCGCCACCGACATCCGGCTCGTCCTGCGCCAGAAGGACCGCGAGCATCTCGATGAACTGGACGGGTTGCGCAAAGCCGTGGGCACCTGGGAAAGCCGTCGGCAGCACGAGCGCAATGTCCGCGAGTACCTCGGTGACGACGTTCTGCAGAGCCCCGGAAGCGCGGTGGTCTGGTGGATGGCCCGCCACGACGATCAGATCGAACGTGCGGTGGAGATGATCGCCCCCTTGACGGTTCTGTCTGCCGCCGCCAACGACGAGGAGATTCCAGAGGAATACCGCGACCTGTTCCAGGCGTGCAGTGGTTCGACCGAGGAAGATCCGACGGGTGGGTTCGGCCACCCGGAGCCAATCGGCGAGGATGCCTTGCCGGGCGGTGACTCCAGCCGGCCGACAGAGGAACGGCAGCCCTCGATGAGCGACCAACTGTCCAGCTTGATGGACAGTATGGGGATCGCGGAGGGGTCTGTCGAAGGCGCGGCGTTCCTGCATCGTCTCGCGCAGATGTCGGATGCGGTGGGGCGACCGGAGGCTGCGGAGACCATCCGCAGGAATATGCGCGCGAAAGGGCGAGAGGGAGGTGCGACCTCCGCCGGCTCCTTCAAGGACTGCCCGCCGGATCAGCCATCGGCTGCCGGCAGCGCCCACACGCAGCCTCCGCACGAGGGTGAGCCGGACGGCTACCGGAGCTACGGGACACCGCCCTCCCGGGCCGGGAACTGGCAGGTCACGCCGGACGGCACGGTGTCCGAAGCTGATGAGACGCCCTGGTCGGGCTCCGATGGACCGGGGCAGGAAGACCCCGACCCGGCTCGTGATGGAGGGGAGCGGTGACCATGTCCCCGGCACACGATGTCTTCACCCGCATCTGCCGATCTGTGGAGGACCGGTACGCCGACACAGTGCTGCTGTGCGGGCATGCAGTCTGGCGTTCTACACCGTTCTGTGGCGGAGAGGGAACTACCCTGGCGGGTCTGAAGTCTCGCGCTGTCCAGGGTGAACCTGGGTGCCCCGAACGAACCGCTGCTTGGCGGCACATCGCCTGTCACCTGTGCCAGGAGACGGAGAATCGGGGCGACAGGGACTGGGCGCTGATCACTGCGTGGCTGCTCGCGCCCCGTTTGAGGGGAGCGGCGTACGCGATCGCCCGCCGTACGGGCGCCGAGCCGGCCGATGTCGGCTCCGCGCTGTTACTCGGGGTGTTGGAAGCTGCGCGGGCCATCGAGAACGTGGCTGCAACGAACATCGAGGAACACCTGGTTGATGCGGCGTTCGCCGCCGGGTGGCAAACCGGCAGGCGCAGCCCGAAGGAGACGCTCGTCGGGGAAGTCGGGGAACGGGAATCGGCGCGGAAGGAGACGGTGCAGGAGCCGTTCACCGCCACGCTGCGCGAGGTCATACGCGTCGACGCGTTGTCTGGCGCACTTGCTCAACGGGCACAGGGCGAACGACTGGGTGCGCTGGCCTATCGCATGGGCCTCCTGGCACATGTACGCCAGGTGCGCCGACACAGCCGGTCTCAACAACGTCAGTCGCGTGCCGGTGTCCACCGCACGCCGTGCGAGTCGAGCGGACAGCCTTGCCTGTTCGAGATGCGGGGGTCTGACGGTGAATCGCCATCGTGACGAGTCCGTGGCTTTCTCGGCGGTATTCGGACTTCCGGCCGAGGTCGGTCTGCGCATGGCTGCCGAGGCGTTGAACCTGAGCCCGACCACCGCGTATCGGCAGGCCAGGAATGGTGACTTTCCCTGCCCGGTGCGGAGGGCCGGGCGACGGTACGTGGTGCGGCTTTCGGATTTGATGCGTGAACTCGGCATCCAGGAAGTGCGGGTGCGCTACGACGACATCGAAGCAGGGGCACGGTTCGCCGGCGGGGAGGTCGACACCTGAGGCGAAGCGGAGGGTCATTGCTCGCGGCTTCCCCCGGACCCAGCCCCGTTGATCTCTCCCAGCGCTGATCGTAAATTCCACTGAATGATTGACTGGGATCTGCGGAAGTTCCGCGTGCTGCGGGAGCTGGAGCGGCAGGGGACTGTGACCGCTGCCGCGCAGGCGTTGTCCATGACTCCCTCCGCTGTGTCGCAGGCGCTTGCCGCGCTCGGCCGGCAAGTTGGCGGAGCGGTGGTCGAACCGGTGGGCCGCAGGGTCCGGCTGACCGAGCTGGCGTACATCCTGCTCGAACACGGGCGTACGGTCTTCGCGCAGCTGGAGCAGGCGGAGGCGCACGTCGAGGCGTACCTCGGGGGTGCGGCGGGCGTCGTCCGGGTGGGCTCCTTCGCCACGGGGGTGGAGACGCTGCTGCTCCCGTCGCTCGACCTGCTGCGGGAGTCGCGTCCCACCCTGCGGGTGGAGATCCGGGAGGCGGAGGCGGCGGACGTCTCTTCGCTGCTCGAGCAGGGGGACATCGACCTGGGTCTGTCGCTCGCGGCGCATGCGCACACCGATCCCGACGCGAGGTTCACCCACTTCCCGCTGCTGGCCGACCCCCTCGACGTGGCCCTGCCGGCGGGGCACCGGCTCGCCGACAAGACCGGGCTCCGGCTGGCGGACCTGGCGGACGAGCCGTGGGTGTACGGAGCGTCCGGGCCCTGGCGCGAGATCACGCTGGCGGTCTGTGCGACTGCCGGTTTCGTGCCGCGCCCGGCCCATCACGCGGCGGACTGGGGGGTGATCCTGTCCTTGGTGCAGGCGGGGCTGGGGGTGGCGCTGATCCCTCGCCTGGTGGACGTGCGACGGCCCGGCGTGCGGGTGCGCGTCCTGGCGGCCGACCGGCCGCGCAGGCATGTGACCGGCGCGGTGCGCCGGGGCGCCGAAGTGGCACCGCGGCTTCAGGAGGTCGTGCGGTGTCTGCGTGCGGTCGCCGAGGAGCGGCGCAGGCTGCATCCCGCCATGTGAGAGATCGTGCAATTCAACTGAATGATTGGGATGGCTTTATGAGATGGACCTAACGGTTGTGCTCGGTCGAAGCTGAGGGCGTTCCGAACGGACGGGCAGCACCGCCCGCCGCACTCGCCGCACGACCGAGGAGAACCCGTGACCACCCCTGTCTCGCTGCTGGACCTGGGCGCAGCGCCGCTCGGCAGCGGAGAAACGGACCCCGCCGCGCAGGACGGCTGCACGACGGTCCGCCTGCACCACGCCGGCGTGGTCCACCGGGTGGCACTCGATCTGCCGGCGGACGCGGCCGGGTCCCGCGCCGTGGCGACGGCCCAGGGGGCGTCCCTCGCGGCCGTGCACCGGGCCGGCCCGGACTTCGCCGGCACCGCCCGGTGGTCCACGCTGACGCAGGGCGTACCGCTCCGGGACCGTCCCACCGCGGTGCTCGACGTCGTGGCCCCGGAGCGCTGGACCCACGTGCGCGTGCTGCTCAGCCCGCCGGAACCGGTCTCCGGGGTGCGGGTGCTGGGAGAAGTGGTCCCCGCCCCTTCCCTGCTGGAAGGCCGCACCGTCGACGTGCTGGCGCGGGAATCCGGCGCCGTGCTGCTCGACCACTCGGGCGCCCCCTGGGAAGAGCCGGTCCCGCCGACGCCGCCCCGGACGGGGCCGCAGACGCTCACCGGGGCCGGCGCCTCCGGTACGGGCTGGGAGCCGTCGTCGCCGTCATGGAGCGGCGGCAACGCCTGGGCCCAATGGCGGCTCGCCGCCCACGCGGTCGTCGAGCACATCGAGGTGGACACACGCGGGCTGCGCCGTCCGCCCGCCGCACAGGTCTCCGTGTCCGCCATGGACGCCACGACCGCGGACGCCCACGCTCCGGACACCTGGTTCCCGCTCCTGGAGGCGGCCGCCCCGCGGCCCGGCAGCCGGCACCGCTTCTCCGTGGGGCGGCCACGGCCCGCCACCCACATCCGGCTGGACCTGTCCGGGCCCGGCGGCCTGGCGCGGCTGCGCATGTGGGGCCGTCTCACCGGCCACGGCGTCGAGCAGGTGCGGCTGCGGTGGCTCAACACGCTCCCCCGCAGCGGCATCGACGCGCTTCTGCTGCCCTACGGCCTGACGGACCGCGCCGTCGAGGCGTTCACCACCGCACGCCCCTACCCGACCCTGGACGCCGCCCAGGCCGCGGCCCGTCAGGCCGAACTCTTCGCCCACCCCGCCCCGTTCCTCCGAAGGACTGTCGCATGACCACCCTCTCCGCGGAATCCACGTCCGCGTCCGCCACCTACGAACCCGCCACCACCCGGCCCCGGCGCCGGTCCCTGATGCCCGCCGCGGGCAAGGGCATGATCCTGGCCACGGTCGCCACCGTCATCTGGTCGGGAAACTTCGTGCTCGCCGACGGCATGGCCCATGCCATCCCGCCCGTCCAACTGGCCTTCTGGCGCTGGGTGATCGCGATGCTGGCCGTAGCCCCCTTCGCGATACCGCACCTCCGCCGCGACTGGCCCGTCGTCCGTCGCCACCTGGGATTCCTGTCGGTCGTCGCGCTGCTCGGCGTCACGCTCTTCAACACGCTGATCTACACGGCCGGACAGACCAGCCCGGCCACCAACATGGCCCTGATCGCGGCCGCCTCACCTCTGGTGATCATGGTGGGCGCCCGGCTGCTGTGGCGGGAGAAGCCCGGAGCCGCCGGCTGGGCGGGAGCCGCCCTGTCCCTGATCGGCATCGTCGTACTGATCACCAAGGGGTCCCTGGCGACGCTGCTGGGCCTCAGCTTCTCCGCCGGCGACCTGTGGATGGTCGCCGCCATGACCACCTTCGCGGGGTACAGCCTCATGCTCCGCCGCACGCCGCAGGACATCTCGGGGCTCAGCCTGCTGCTGTCCACCTTCGTGCTCGGCACGGCCTTCCTCACACCGGCCTACGCCTGGGACGTGACCGCCCACGGCAGCTTCCCGGTCCACACCGGCACGGTCGCCGCCCTGCTCTACGTGGGTGTGCTGTCGTCCGCCGTCGCCTACTTCGCCTGGAACAAGGCCATCGCCACGGTCGGGGCCGCCCGCGCCGGCATCGTCTACTACCTCGAACCCGCGATCGTCGCCGTCCTCGCCTACTTCACCCTCGGCGACGGCCTCAACCTCGCCCAGCTGATCAGCATGGGGCTGATCATCATCGGGGTCACGCTCAGCTCCCGCGCCATGCAGCGCACCTGACGGACCGCCGTCATCACGGGCGCCTCACCGCCCGGACACCGGAGTGCCCGCTTCCACCGACCAGGAACGCCGGCACCGCGCCACACCACACCGCACTCACCGAACTCGTCCCAGGGGGAACAGTCATGAACAACCCGGCCATCTCCGCCCCGCGCCTGCTCACCGAGCTGACCCACCTCGCCCAGATCGGACAGGGCCCCGAAGGCGGTATCCACCGTGTCGCGGGCTCCAGGGCCGACCTGGCGGCACGGGACTGGCTGAGCAAGACCATGCAGGTGGCGGGACTCACCGGGCACCGGGACGAGATCGGCAACGTGTTCGGCCGCACCCCGGGCAGCAAGGGGCCCTGGCTGCTGCTCGGTTCGCACGCGGACACCGTGCCCGGAGCGGGGCACCTGGACGGCGCGTACGGCGTCGTCGCGGCCATCGAAGTGCTGCGCACGCTCGTCGCGGCCGGCCACCCCGCAGCCGAGCACATAGAGATCGTGGCCTTCTGGGACGAGGAGGGCGTCACCCCCGGATCGAACGGCGGCCTGGGCGGCTCGACCGCGCTGTGCGACAGCCCGCACATCCGCGACATCAGCGCCTACCTCGAACTCCACGTCGAGCAGGGACCGCGGATGGAAGCGGCGGGCCTGGACCTCTCCGCCGTCACCGGCATCGTGGGCGTGGAACGCTACGAGGTCGTCATGAAGGGCCAGGAGAACCACGCCGGCGCCGCGCCGTTCCACCTGCGCGCCGACGCCGGACGTGCGGCGACCCGTGCCGCGGCCGCACTCATGCCCCTGTGCCAGGAGACCGACCGCGAAGGGCTCATCGCCAACGTCGGCTCCTGCTCCTTCAGCCCCGGCGCCGCCAACGTCGTCCCCGGCCAGGCCAGCCTTCAGGTGGAGATCCGCGGTGTCTCCGACGACCTGCTGGCGGCCGCGAGAAGCGCGATGGGCGAGCGGTTCGCGCGCATCGCCGAGGAGGAGAACTGCTCCTGCGAGATCGTGCGGGTATCGGCCAAGCCCGTCGCCTCCTTCGCCCCGGAGATCGTTCGCACCATCGAGCAGACCTGCCTCAGGAGCAGCGACAAGGTCACGCGGATGGCCAGCTACGCGGGCCATGACGCCAGCGTCATGAGCGCCCATGTCCCCACCGGGATGATCTTCGTGCCCAGCACCTCCGGCGTCAGCCACAACGTCCTGGAGCACACCCCCGACCACCAACTCGTCCTGGGCGCCCAGGCACTCCTCGACACCGCCGTAGCCCTGGCCGAGGAACAGGCAAGCCATCCGCGCCTGGCCGTCGCCGCCTGACGACCGTCCGCCGCGCGCAGGCGGAAGCCAGGCCAGGACTCTTCTGGCCTGGCTTCCCTGCGGGGCCGTCTTCGGAATGCGAAGCCGGGACCGGGGCCTGCGCATGACAAGAGAACCGTCCGCGGAACGTAGTAGCCGCGGAGTCACGTCGCGGCGGGTACTGAGCAGCCTGCGGGCGACCGCGAAGAGGGGCGGAAGCCGGTCAGCCGGCGAAACCCGGGACCACCAGGCCGGACTCGTACGCGATCACCACCGCATGGGTCCGGTTCTGCGCGCCGAGCTTGGTCAGCACGTTCCCGACGTGGGTCTTGACCGTCTCCAGGCTCACCGTGAGGGACTCCGCGATCTCCGGATTGGAGAGCCCGGTGGCCATCAGGCGCAGCACCTCCTCCTCCCGGCCGGTCAGGGCGGCGTGCGGCAGGGCCTGGGCGGAGCCCAGCGGGCGGGGGGCGACCATGCGGCCCAGTGCGGCCGGGAAGAGGACCGCTTCGCCCGCCGCCACCACCCGGACCGCCTCGGCGATCTGACGGACCGGGAGGCGCTTGAGGACGAAGCCGCTGGCGCCCGCGCTGAGGGCGGCGGTGACGTAGCCGTCGTTCTCGAAGGTGGTGATCACCACGACCTTCGGCGGGTCGGCCGCTTCGGCCAGCAGTTGGCGGGTGGCCTCGATCCCGTTGCGACGCGGCATCCGGACGTCCATCAGGACCACGTCCGGCCGCAGGCTCTGCGCCCGTTCGACCGCCTCGACGCCGTCGGCGGCCTCGCCGACCACCGTGATGCCCGGCTGTGCGGCGAGCAGCATGCGCAGGCCGCTGCGGGTCACCTCCTCGTCGTCCGCGATCAGGAGGGTGACGGCGGGGCCGGTGACAGGGGGGAGGGCCACGGCTTCGCCCGCGTCGGAACCACTCACGCCGACGCCCGTGCCGGCAGCCGGACGGCCAGCCGCCAGTGCTGCGTCCCGTCCGGGCCGGCCTGGAACTCACCGTGCAGCAGCCGGACGCGCTCGGCCAGTCCGGGCAGACCGTGGCCGGAGGTCGGGAAGGCCCCCGGGCCCGGGCCCGTCCGTGCCCCGGTCCGGTTGACCACCGTGAGATCCAGTCCGTCCGGCCCGGCCGCCACCCGGGCCACGATCGGGCCGCCCGCCCCGTGGCGCAGCGCGTTCGTCAGCCCCTCCTGGAGGATGCGGTACGCCGCCCGGGAGAGCGTCCGCTGCACCTGCGCGAGGTCGCCCGACAGCTCCGGCTCCACCACCGCGCCCGCGTGCCGCAGGCGGTCCAGCAGCTCGGGGAGGTCGGCCAGGGTCCGGGTCGGCTCCGTCCCCGACTGTTCCTCGCGCAGCACTCCGAGCACGTAGTCCAGGTCCTCCAGCGCGGCCCGCGTCGACTCCTCGATGCTGCGCATGGCGGCCCGCGCCGTCGCCGGGTCGGCGGAGAGCGCCTCGCCGGCCACCGCCGCCTGGATGGTGGCCGCCGTCAGCGTGTGCCCGATCGAGTCGTGCAACTCGTGGGCAATCCGGTTGCGTTCGGCCAGCAGCTGTTCCCGCTCGGCGGCCAGCGCGAGCCGTTCGGCCGCCGACGGCCCCAGCAGCCGTGGCGCCGCCCACCGCAGGGTCTTCGTCACCAGTACGCAGATGGCCACCGCCAGCAGGAGGCACACGGCCGCCACCACCCAGCTCCACCCGCCCGACACCCGGACCGACGTGCCGAACAGACTCGCCCGCGCCTCGGCGCCGAGCCAGTTCCCCGGCAGGGAGAGGCCCATGATGAACAGCACCCCGCTCGCCAGCGCCCCCGTCCAGCCGACGGCCACGTGCAGCACCAGCCAGAGCGGGGTCCGCCAGCGGTCGAGGCCGAGTGAACCGGAGGGCCGGCGACCGGCCACCGGATTCGGCAGCGGCACCCGCAACAGCCGGCGGGCCGACACGACCAGCGCCCGTCGTACGGGGCGCGCCAGGCCGACCACGCCGACCAGTACCGCCCAGACCAACAGGACCAGGACGATCTGCACGCTCTCGGAAGCGGATCGCCACGACAGCGCCGGCAACAGGGCTAAGGGCAGCAGCGGAAGGCTCGCCAGCGCGCCGCAATAGGCGAACAGCACACCCGCGTACGTGGAGCCGCGCAGCAGCGGCCGGATTCCCCTGATCATGGGCGCCAGTATCGCCGGGCGGCCCCCCGGCAGCCTCCCCCGATCGGGGGAGCGATTTCTCCCGCCTTCCCGCGATGCGGTCAGCGGGCCCTGGAAACCAGGATCGTGCCTCGACCCAACGATTCCCCAGGAGTTGCCTTATGCGTGCTCAGACACGGCAGGGCCTTCGTTCCTCGACCCGGCAGCAGGGCGGCAGACGGCGACGAGCCGTGTCGGCCGCGGCCGCGGTGGCCATCGGCGTCATGACGCTGGGCGCCCTCGCCCCGCCCGCCGCCTCCGCCTCGGACTCCGCTGCTGCCGCCGCCAGGCCGGACGCCGTCCAGCAGGCCCTGAACACGCTGGTGCGCGACGACGGGATGCCCGCCGCGCTGGCGAGCGTCCAGGACCGTGACGGCCGCATCCGCACCTACACCGCGGGAGTGGGCGACCTGACCACCGGCTCGAAGGTGCCCAGGGACGGCCAGGTACGGATCGGCAGCAACACCAAGGCGTTCACGGCGGTCGTGGTCCTGCAGCTGGTCGGCGAAGGGAAGATCGGTCTCGACGCCTCCGTCGACACCTACCTGCCCGGCCTCGTCCGCGGAAAGGGGATCGACGGGCGCCGCATCACCGTCCGCCAGCTCCTCCAGCACACCAGCGGACTCCCCGAGTACGGCATCCACGTCGACGACGACGAGATCAGGAACCGGTACTCCGAGCCCCGCGAGCTGCTCGACATCGCCCTCCGGTACAAGGCCGACGCGGCTCCGGGGACGACGTGGGGGTACAGCAACACCAACTACGTCCTGGCCGGCCTGGTCGTCCAGAAGGTCACCGGCCGCCCCCTCGCCGAGGAGATGGACCGGCGCATCATCAAGCGCATCGGGCTGCGCCACACCTACTTCCCCACCCCCGGCGAGATGACCATCCGAGAGCCGCACCCCCACGGTTACCACCGCAACCCGGCGAACACACCGCTGCGCGACTTCACGGAGATGGACCCCTCCGTAGGCTGGGCCGCAGGTCAGTTGATCTCCACCAACTCCGATCTCAACCGCTTCTTCACCGCGCTCCTCGCCGGCCGCCTCCTCCCGGCGGCCCAGCTCGCCGAGATGCGCACGACCGTCCCCGCCGGGACCTCCGGCCTCCGCTACGGGCTGGGGCTCACGAGCAGGCCGCTGTCGTGCGGCGGCGTCTACTGGGGCCACGGCGGCGACATCGCGGGGTACGAGACCCGGGGCGGTGTCACCGACGACGGCCGCGCCGCCAACGTCGCGGTCACCAACATTCCGACGGACAAGGCAGCCACGCAGCACGTGAAGGACGCCGTGGACAGGGCCCTGTGCGGCTGAATCACGCACCCGGAAATCCGGCAAGCCCGAACAACGGTCCAACGATTCCTCAGGAGTTGACTCATGCGTGGACAGACACGGCAAGGGCTTCGCTCGCCGGGCCGGCAGCAGGGCACGCGGCGACGGGCTCTGCCGGCCGCGGTCGCGGTGGCCATCGGCGTCATGACGCTGGGCGCCCTCGCCCCGCCCGCCGTCTCTGCCGCCAGGCCGGACGCCGTCCAGCAGAGCCTGAACGCGCTGGTGCGCGACGACGGGATGCCCGCCGCGCTGGCGAGCGTCCAGGACCGTGACGGCCGCATCCGCACCTACACCGCGGGAGTGGGCGACCTGACCACCGGCTCGAAGGTGCCCAGGGACGGCCAGGTACGGATCGGCAGCAACACCAAGACCTTCGTCGCGGTCGTCGTCCTCCAACTCGTCGCGGAGCGGAGGGTGGACCTGGACGCCTCCGTCGACACCTACCTGCCCGGCCTCGTCCGCGGAAAGGGGATCGACGGGCGCCGCATCACCGTCCGCCAGCTCCTCCAGCACACCAGCGGACTCCCCAACTACAGCAACCACCTCGGGGACGACGTCCGGTACTACACCCCCCGCGAACTGCTCGCCACAGCCCTCCAGCACCCGGCCGACTTCGCCCCCGGGACGAGTTGGAAGTACAGCAACACCAACTACGTGCTCGCCGGCCTGGTCGTCCAGAAGGTCACCGGCCGCCCCCTCGCCAAGGAGATCGACCGGCGCGTCGTCCGACGCGCCGGGCTGTGCCACACCTATTTCCCCGCCCCCGGTGACGTGAGCATTCGGGAGCCCCACCCCCACGGCTACTACCGGGAATCGGCGGACGTGCCGCTGTGCGACATCACGGAGACCGACCCCTCCTGGGGCTGGGCGGCAGGCCAGATGGTCTCCACCGGCTCCGACCTCAACCGCTTCTTCAGCGCACTCCTGGCCGGCCGCCTCCTGCCCTCGGCCCAGCTCGCCCAGATACGCTCCACCGTCCCCGCCGAAGCGACCTTCGGCCCCGGCGCCCGCTACGGACTTGGACTCGTCAGCAGGCCGCTGCCGTGCGGCGGCCTCTTCTGGGGCCACGGCGGCAGCTTCCCGGGGTACGAGACCCGGGGCGGCGCCACCGACGACGGCCGCGCCGCCAACGTCGCGGTCACCATGCAGCTCACCGACGAGGCGGGCCGGAGGAATCCCGAACGCGCCGTGGGCACCGCCCTGTGCCGCTGAACCCCGCCGAGGGCGTTCCGTGAAGCAAAACGACCGAGGGGCCCGACATGGGGTCGGGCCCCTCGGTCTCATGTGTGCGCACAGCCGCCACATCGTCACCGCCCACGACGTCGGCCCGGCCGATCTGGAGAGCCGCCTGGTCGCCCACCTCGTGAGGGAACTCCTTGATCGCTGGAGTCTGGATCACCTGATCAGCGATGGCCTACCGGACCTCGGTCCTCGCCCGCCACCTGGACGGCCCGACTGCACGACGTCCGGCACAAGGCCGGAACGGTGCTCATGGTGCTGGGCGTCCCGGCCCGGGTGATCGACCAGATCGCGGGTTGGGAACCGGGCGGGGCCGCACGGATGCGGCGCGGTATCTCCATGTCCCCGACCACCTGTTGAAGGAAGTGGCCCGGAAGATCGGCGCGGCGATCTGGGGAACCCCGGCAACAGCGCTTGTGGACAAAGACCAGGACAACGAGGGCTGAGAAGCGTCGAAGGGCCCCACCGCAAGCGGTGGGGCCCTTCGACGTATTGCCCGGTGAGAGCAATGGCGGAGGATACGAGATTCGAACTCGTGAGGGGTTGCCCCCAACACGCTTTCCAAATGTTCGTCTGGGGGTACGCGGAAGGTCGGGAACGTTCTGACCTGCGGCAGAGCGAGGCGTCGGGCGGGTGCTGGACGGTGTTGAACGGGGGTGAATGAGACCAGAACTGAGACCGGGCCGGGGCAATGACTTCCCTGGCGATCACATATGGCCGAGGTCTGTCATTCGGGCTTTGAGTCGAGTTGCTGCGGTTTCGTATCGTCGCTCAAGGTCGGCCAACGAGGTCGCGTACCGATCTCCCCATGAGAGATATGTGTCGACCAGCTTCTGCCGTTCCGTGACGACAAGCTGCCTGATGCGTGAGCAGAGGTCGTCCCCCAGGGCGTCGAGTACGCGCGCGAGCGCTGAGTGGGACGGGAGGCACGAGGTGTCCAACCCGGTCGGGTGAGCGTTATTCCATCGGTCGGCCACACCAGTAAAGCCGCGGTGGTTGAGACTTCTGAGGTCGTCCTCGTGGTCTGACCACCACGACGCAAGGGAGCCGGCCAATTGGTACTCGTCCAAGATTCCCAGAGGCAGGAGTTCTGCACAGAGCGATGAGCGAAGCCGGGAGCGCAGCCTGGAGGTGAACAGATGGTTTGTGCCGGCCACATCAGCGAAATGATAATTCTGCTGCTGCCACCATTCTCTGGAGCGGGAGATGAACCGTTCTTCCAGATCAGAAGCCAGCTCTGGAATGCAGCCCGCGGTCGCCTCGTACCCCTCCGTGAGGAAGTCCAGGTAGTGGGGTCCACTGGGCCGGAACAGATCGTCGAGATCGATACCGAAGGCACGGAACTTCTGTCTTGCCGGATCGACTTCCCTCTTCGGGACGCCGCCTGTCAGTGCCGCTCGGATATCCAGCAGGGGCTCCGCAGGCTGGTCGGCGTCGATGTAATGCCGGATGTTGAGGTCGAAGTCGTGTGCCGCGATGTCGTTCAGTGAGACGACACGCGCGAAGCCAGGGACGTCCTTCCAGCCTTGGAAGGCTTCGACGATTTTCTCCACATGCTGCGGGTCCAGCCGGTTCTTTTGCCGTCCTGAGGCAACTTCGTGCTCGGCGTTGATGAAGACAACACCACCGCGCCGGTCCGTCGGTAGACCCTGGGCCCCCCTCAACACCAGGATGCAGGCTGGCAGAGCCGTGTTGTGGAAGACGTTCGGCCCGATGCCGATCACTGCTTCGAGACGACCGTCCTCAATGAGCCCTCGGCGGATGTCGGCCTCAGCACCGCCCCGGAAGAGCACTCCGTGAGGAGTGACCACGGCCCCGACACCGTCGGGACGCAGAACAGCGAGTGCGTGCTGGACGAACATCAGGTCGGCCTTCTTGCCGCCCTCCGGTGTCCAGCCGTACCTCATGCGCTCCGGGTGGCTGACCTCGTGCCCGACATAGTTCATCGAGAATGGTGGTGCCGTGAGCACGCGGTCGAATTGCCTGAGTCGCCCCAATTCAAGCAGGGGATTGGCCAGGCAGTCGCTGCTGGACACAGAAGCATCCCTGATGCTGTGCAGGAAGAGGTTCAACGTGCCGTTAAACCATGCTGTGTCGTTCTTCTCCTGCCCGTACAGGGCGAGATCCGCTTCGCTCCCCCAATGCTGATCGACGTGGTGCGCCGCCTGGAGAAGCATGCCGCCCGAGCCCGCGCAGGGATCGTATACAGAATGACCCTCCTGCGGTCTCACAAGTTCCGCCAGAAGACTGCACACGGCACGAGGGGTGTAGAACTCCCCGCTTCTCCTTTCGGACATGGAGACGGCACCGAGAAAGCCGTCGTAGGCACGGCCGAGCACATCAGGGAACTCAAGGTAGTCGTCACTGAGCCGCAACTGGTGGAAGTGGTCGATCAGCCGTTGGAGTGTGGACGGACCGGGAATCCGCCTGTTGAAGTCGATCCGGTCGAAGAGCCCCTCCAACTCTCTTGGATTGCTCTCTTCCAATGACCACAGTGCTTTGTTGAGTGCGTTTCCCAGTTCGAGGGGACGGTGTGCAACGACGTGAGACCAGCGGGCGAGGTCCGGCACCGTGAGCAGCCCGGGCTGGTCTGACACCCTCTTGAGAACAAGCAGTGGCGCGATGACCTCGTGGTAGTCCGAGGCCCGCAGGGCACCACGTAGGATGTCGGCGGCCTGAGAGAGGAACTTCTCAAGCTGCTCGATGGTCAGTGGCCTGACACGCATCTCGTTCACTGGTTCGGCCGCCTGTTAGTCAGCTCGTCGAAGACCGATGGTCGAATGGCCTCCAGACGGGCGGCCATCTCCCGCTGAATCCTGACCTGCTCGTCGATGTCGGCGAGAGCCTCGACGACAGCTTGCTGGCGCTCCATCGCGACCATGGTGACCGGCAGCTGATTCAGCATCGCCGAGTTGAGCGAAGGAACCGTGCCGGGAAGTGCCCGTCCCAGCAGTTCTCTGCGCACGGGAGGGTGCGTCAGGTACGCGGCCAGGTAGGCAGGCAGCACAAGGTCGCGATGTGGACGGATGCGCAGACAGGAAGAGCTGTAGAACCAGCCCGTGTGCTCGGAGCCGATCAGTGCGAGCCGGCCGAGCGTCCCCTGCCGCACGACGACGAGGTCACCCTCGCGCAGCGCGAACCGGGCAAGCCGCTCGGCCTGGCTCAAGGGCACCCGGCGAATCCGCCGGGAGTCCACGGTGAAGTGTTCTGTGAGGTCCGGTGGTGCAATGACCGGCACCCCCTCGGGGCCGTCGTGCAGGTGGTCCAACAGAGAACCGGACGGGCCGGCCGTCACGCTGCTCAGATGCCCCAATGGGATCCACTTGCTCTGGGCGTCGCCCCAAGCGTGATGCGGAGCCATGGATTTTCGGCTTCCGTGCACAGCTCGACCCGTCCTTCGTGTGTCGTCGTGGATTAGGTGGCGCGCACCCAGTACCGCAGAGCCGCGCGTAGGAGCTCCTCCGCCGCCACGGCCAGCATGGCCAGGATGACCGCGGTCAGGGCGGCGCGGCCGTGTCCCGTCATGGCAGCCGCGGCCAAGCCCAAGACAATGATCACGACAAGCGTCACCACTGTCTTCCTGGCTTGCGAAGGCCAGGTCCAGGCATGATGGACGTTGGCAGTTCTCATAAGGATTGCCCTTCTGCCCCTGTGAGGGGACGGTTGGGCCGCACCGCCTTGCTTGGTTGGCGCCCGGTTGGGCGGTGCGGCTGTGCATGGGTTCCACGCTTCCTGTCCGCGATGCCGCAGCAGAGGAGGGCGCACCCATCCCCCCCGGCACCACATGCGAAACCCGGATCCCCGGGCCTCGATAGACCCAACTCTACACCCGGGCGGCTGCGAAGAGTGCTTCGCAGATCCTCAACTCTCCCTTGTGTAGCGGTAATTATGTGAATGACACTTCGCGGCCAGACTTCTTGCCATGCTTTTGCCGCGTCTGCGGGCAGCACGTCGGCGACCGATGGCGCTCCCCGCTTCGCTACAGCCTTTGATCCCTGATCCATCGACAGCAGCTCACCGGGGTCTGTGCTTCCGAGCCTGGCTGACATGCCTGTAGCTCACGACTAGCCGTAGAGACGTGCCAGGCCGATGAGTTGAATGCTCGCGATCTCGCCGGCCGCGAGTGCCTTGCTGTTGGGGCCTGCCCCGCTGAAGCGCAGCAAGCTGGCGTGAGCGATGTCGTAGCGGCCCGCCTGAGCGATGCGCTCGCGGATGTGTACGAGGCGTTCGATGTGGGCGATGCCCATGGTTCGTTCCACGGCGCCCGCGCCGATGTCCTCGACTGCACTGAGGAAGCGGCTCCTGAACGAGAGCGACCTGGGCGACGGCTACACCCGCACGCCGCAGCAATTCGTCTGGAGGCTCGGGGCGGCCCAGGGGTGTTCTGACCTGCAGCGGAGCGATGTGTTGAGCGGGTGTTCTGAGATCAAGCGGTTGTTGCTGGTCGGCGTGGCGTTGGGGGCGCATTGATGGCACCGTGCCCGTGAGCTGGAGAGCCTTCCAGGGCAGTAGTGCTGGTGGCGCCTTCCCTGTCGCTTGTAGGTCCGCTGTGCCTCGTATCCGGAACCATTGGATCGAAAGTCCCGGCGGTTTCGGGATCGACATGGCTGCTTGGGCCACCGCAGTCCGGTTTCACCTGGGCAGGGGCGTCTTTCCTGACGCTGGGTCTAGCGCCGGACGGCCTCTGCCACACCGTTCGCTAAAGCGTCGCTCACGCATGGTGGGCCGCTGATCTTCCATTCACTCGAGGGCTGTCGTAGCCGGGAGATAGCCTCCAGGGGATGTTCGGAGCGGTCGAAGCGGCGTGCGTGCGCGGTTCGCTGGAGGGGTGGGCGACATGAGGCGGTCGAACGGAGACCGTGATCTGGAGATGTGCAGGCAGTACGCGGCCGGTCGCACCTTGCAGGAAATTGGGGAGACGTTCGGTGTCTCCCGGGAGCGGGTACGCCAGATCGTCAGCAACAGGAGCGATGCCGTCTCGGCATCGGACGCCCGCAGCGCCCGGCGCGAGGCACGAGCCGAGCAGCTGACCAGCCAAGTCAGTGAATTTCTGGCGATACATCGCGAGGGCATTGCCAAGCTGGCGGAAGGGGGAGCCAGCCGCAGCGATGTCGAAGCGCGCTTTGCTCTCCTGTTCCCCGAGGTCGCCGCGGTAGTGGTGCGTGAAGCGATCGCCAACGCCAAGGTGCTCTTCGATATGGATGTCCAGGAGTTCGCCTTCTCGACTACGGCGATCGAGGCCGCCGTTTGGTACGCGCTCGCCCGAGAGCAGGGGCTGACGGGCAACCGGCACGGAGCGGCGCAGGGGATGGATCTCGATGAGATGGAGGAGACGGGTCAAGCCCTCTTGCGGGAGGGAGTCGAGCCGATGGTAGTCGCGGAGATCCTCGGCCTGATCCACGCCGCTCAGGAACTCGTACGGTCCGGGGCAGAGGTCGGCATATCCGCGGCGCGTTACAACGCGCGACGGGAGTCCGTGCTGGAAGAACTCGGCATGGAGTCCAACAAGGGTGCCAGGCCGTGGCCGCCCACCAGTCAGACCGTCATGAAGCGGTTGGGTGAGGGGGCCTGGGCAAAGGCACAGGTCGCCCTCGGCCTCACCCCCGATTCCCGGGGGCGGCCCGAGGGTCTGCTGCTGTTCGAGCCCCGGGACTATCTTGCGGCCGTCGAGGACTTCCTTCGCGACGCCCAGTCCGCGGGCAGTCCGGCCACCTTCGAGGGGTACGCCTCTTGGGTTGAGGCGGAAGAACGGTCCGGTCGCAGGCGCCCGTCCGCAGTGTCCGTACGCCTCTACTACCGCGGGTGGACCTCTGCGAAGCGGGCCGCGATCGCCGGCGGGGCCGCGATACCCGCCCCCCGGACGAGAGAGCGGGTCGGCACTCCACAAGCGGCGACAGCGCTGCACCACGCCCAGCAGGAGATCGAACGGGTCCTCGTAGCCTTGGGCGAGCTTCGGCCTGCGGACCGGTCCACCCACCTGGAGCGGTTCCTTAAGTCGTTCCTGCAAGAGTTTGAATTTCGGCGCCGGGGCTGGATTCGAGCGATCGTGGCGGTGGACGGGTCGGCTGTCAGGCGACGGCTCGCCGATCCTGCACTCCGTGCGAAGCACCGGACGGCGCTGACTCAGCGCCCGCCTGCAGTCAGCGAGGTCCTGACCGACATGTACCTCGACAAGCTCGGAGGGTGCGACCCACGCGTCACCGACGGCTGGGTAAGGGCCGATGTGCAGGCGGAGCTCGATTCTGTGGGGGACGGGGCGATCCTGCGGTTCACCGTGCTGAAGGAGGCGAGGAACTACCTCGTGCACGGCTCCAACGAGGCGCGTGGGCGGCTTGAAGCGGCCCTGGAGGGGATGGCTGCCGTGGACTCTGCGTTCGAGCTGAAGCAGTCGCTGACAGCTCGAATCCTTCTTAGCTGGCTGTTGTCGAACGAGCAGCGGCGGCTGCGGCTGCTGCTCAACTGCGTGCCGGAACTCTGGCGGGCCATGGTCGTCGGGGAGACGCTGCTCGCGGCCGCGCCCTAGGTGTGCTGACCGGACACCGTTGGCTTCCGGTCGCCCATGCATACGCATCGACCTTCTTTGGGCAATGGCTGGGCGATGGGAGGAACAGACCTGGCTGAATAGGCACATGGAGATTGGTGAGAACTGGGCCTACCGCGCCAGGCCGAAGGAGCTGGGCGCCGTGGTTCGCCGCGTTGAGATCGTTCGGGTGGGTGGGAGCGGCAGGTCTGGATGGCTCCACGTGCGGTTTCTCGAAGGTGATGACGCGGGACTGCAGGAGTGGGTCAACCCGAATTCTCTCGTGGCGCGTTGGGAGGACGTCGAGGCGTTCCGCGCGGACGATGCGCGCGAGCTCGCGCTGGCCGAAGCGTCGCGGAGCGTCCGAGGCAGTGCCGACTTCGAGGCGGCGCGGTTCGTTCTTGGGTTCGTTCGCCCGAAGAGCAAGCTGCGCCTGCGGCGCGGCGCTGCTGACGCCGGGATCTTGGAGATGAGCTGCCTCGACGAAGGCGCCAGGCTTGTCGGGATGGAGCCCGCAGAGCTTCGGGGCGATCCGATGGTCCACGAGAATCGCGAGGGGCAGTGTTTGGCTGGGTGGCCGGTCACTGAGCGGCTCGCGCGTCACGTGGCTGGCCGTCTTGCCGACGACATCCTCCCCGAGGTGGACCGCAGGCAGCAGGCCGTCGATCAGGAACGCACCCAGTCCTCCTGGTACTCCTACAGCCGCAGGGACGACCGCAAGCTGGACGAGGAAGCGGCCGTCCTGCGGACCGTCCGAGAGTGGTGCGGTCAGGACAAGGCGGATCGCTACGACGAGCTGGTCGCCCTGCGCGACGAGGTCGTCCGGCTCGGGAAGCTCGTGGAGAAGTCGGTGAAGGCGCTACGCGACCGCGGGCACGGTGTCATCGCCTCCACCATTGAGCGCGACCTCGGGATCCATATCTCCAGCCTTGATCCGGACGTTCGTCGGTGAAGCTGCGCCACCGCTCCGGCTCCGGCTTGGGCGGTTCGGCTTCCGCCTTGGGTTCCTCCTTCTTCGGAGGCTTCTCTTTCTCCGGCCGCTGGGGATGCCATCCATCGAGGAAGGGCCGTAGCTGGTCGCCCGTGGGCTCCGCGTGGAGGCTGTGGGCGGTCAGACCCCTGCCGGCCACGGTCGGGTCGAGCCGGTCGGCTTCCGCGTTCCCCCACGCTGACCACTCGCGTAGCCGCCCGGCTTCGTGGGCGTCATCCGAGACAGAGGCGGCCTCATCGAGCGCGGCGCAGAAGGCCCGCATCTCCCCTGCGGCCCGCCACTGAGCCAAGGCGGTGCCGAACCGGTCGACCCGCACGGCGTCCACTGCCTTGATCGTCGCGACGCTGACCGCCGCTTCCCACTCCCGCCGCGTACGCTCCTCCGCCTCAGCCTCCCGCCGACGGTGCTCCTCCTGCTCCTCGACCTCTCGCAGGCGGCGTTCCTCCTCCTGCCGCTCCCGCTCCTCACGCAGACGCTGCTGCTCCGCCTCCCGCGCCAGCCGAGCCTGCTCCTCTTCCTCCGCGCGGGCCTTCAGCGCCCGGAAGATCGAGCCGATCTGGTCCTCCAACGGTTTCTTGGCTGTGTCGCCCCACTCCTTCTTCCAGCCGTAGTGGTAGCCGCTGCTGTAGCCCGAGCCCTGGCTCACGACCAGTTCCAGTTCGCCGGACGGTTCGAACCGCTGCGCCGCGGTGACCCGCTGCCAGTCGTACGTGCGTTTTCCCGGCTGCTTGGGCACGTACCGGACCTGTTTCTGCCCCTCACTGAAACTGATCTCGTACGTCCTGCCATGGACCGTGAGCAGCGGCCTCGGCTGCCTGCGCTTCTTCGACACCGCGATCTCGCCATGCCGGGCGAGGGCCTGCTCGGCGAGGAGCCGAAGAAGGGAGACCACCCGTGGGAGTACCTCATCCGAGATCTCGAAGGCGCTGTGGTCCGTGCTGACCGCCGCGATCACGTCTTCGACGTCGGTGATCACTCGGCTGCGTGCCAGGCGGATCCGGTTCCACTCGGTGTCGTCCTCGCCCGTCACCCGGAGGAGGCCGAGGAAGAAGTCTCCCTTCGCCCGCCCGCTGTACTTCAGGTGGTAGCCCTCCGGCGCACACTGCCGCGCTGCGTCGAACGCCCGGCGATAGCGGGCCCGCTCCTCGGCGCTCGGGTCCGGGATTCGAAGGAACCGACCGGCCTTCTGCACCTCCGCGATTAGGGCCGCGCCGACCTCCGCCGGCGACTGCCGTGGCGGCTTCGCTGTACGCGTTGGTGTCGGCTTCGGCTCCGGTGGGGGTGCCGCCCGCCGACGGGGAGGTGCCGCAACCTTCGGCTTCGGTTCGGCGGCTACTGCTCGTTGCTTGCGCGGGGCTGGCTCGGGCCGGTCCGGGTGGTGGCCGTGTTCCAGGTAGAAGTGACCGTCATCGGTGATGTCCGCCTGCCACTTCCCAGCATGCTTGGGCATGGTGATGAGGCCCCGGCTCTTGAGGGCACGGGCGGTGATGGCGAGTTCCGGGCTCTCAGAGGTAACGGGATCCGTTCCCTCTCCGATGCGGGTGAGCAAGGCCAGCTGTCGATCGTTGAGCGGCGACCATCGGTACATGGTGACCGTCGTACCGGTCCCGTCGAGCGGCTACAACCAGAATGGTGATGTTCTCGCATTCTGCTGCCCGAGCGTCGCCACGACCGGGCGGGCGGGTCCCCGCTCGAAAGGTGTGCTCGTCGCTGGCGTTGCCCAACTCCGGCTGCATGACGGCTGCCGCGTCGTTCACCAGCTGGATTGCCGCGCGCCCGATGCCTCCTGTGACAGAGCGGGTGGCGTACTCGGCTTACGACGCCGTGTCCGGCGCCGTTCCGTGTTCCAGGTACGCAGTTGCGCCATTGGCACGGGCCTGGATGCCAGCAGTGATTCGGCGTACAAGGCGGGGGATGGTGAGGTCTGGCAGCTGTTCCGCGTGGTGGAAGTCGAAACTGCGGAGCTCGTCGGCCTGCAGTGCGATCTGCTGGCGGTGGCCTGCGCTGAGGCGGCCTCCGTCGAAGAGGTAGAGGACCTTGTCGCCCTCTCCTGGGTTCGGTGCCCAGTCCACGACGAGCAGGCGGCCGATGCCGGGATCGATGCCCAGTTCCTCATGGACTTCGCGCACGCAGGCTTGCAGGGGGGACTCCCCCTGCTCGACGTATCCGCCGGGGATGTCGCGGTAGTTCTTGTACGAAGGCTCGACGAGCAGGACCCGGTCGGCGTCGTCGAAGAAGAGGGCGCCGGCTGCCATGCGCGGGTGGGCCATCTTCGCTTCGTGCTCGTTCTCACTCATTGGAGGGACTTTAACTGCCAACGACGCCGAGCCTGCGTGCCAGGTCCGCCACGGGCTGCGACGGGCGGCCTCGGGTACCGCGGACCCAGCCGATGACCAGTTCCCGGCTCAGGTAGTGGTGGCGCACCTGTTCGGGGGCGACTCGTTCGGCCTCCAGCAGGGTGGCCAGGGCTTCATCGGTCCGGTTCCAGGCGCTGAGTGCTCGGGCGACTTCCATGCTGTGCCGCACACGTCGTTCCACGGGCAAGCCACTGGTGTCGATGCGTTGCCCGAGATCCGCGGCTACCTGGATGTCTCCGAGCTCTCCGGAGGTTGCTACGCAATGGATGGCCACGTTCGTCGGGCCGAAGGCTGTCCACATGTGGTTGGCATCGGCACCGAGTCGTTGTGCGGTTTCGTCGGCTTCCCGAAGGAACGTCTGCGTGGTCGCCCGGTCCTCTGCTCGGGCGGCCGCCATGGCACCGGCGAGAAAGAGCGTGCCGTAGACGGAGAGGTACTCGTCGTCCGCGGTGCCCAGGCCGGGCTGCATGACGGCTGCCGCATCGTTCACCAGTTGGATCGCGGCCGTGAAGCGACCGGTAGCCATCAGACAGTGCGTAACCGCTCGGAAGAGTGATCCTGTCACCGTGTTCCGGCCGCTTTGCTGCGCGGCCGCAAGGCCACGGTCGGCGGCGATCCACGCCAGTTCCGACTCTCCGACCTTGCCTAGCACCATTGCCGCACCGTGATAGGCCAAGGCGAGCTGGGCATGGGCCTCCTCTCCTCCGCGCCCTGCGTACGCGCGGGATGCGGCAAGGGCATCGGCCAGAACGAGGGGAAGTCGTCGAGTGGCGAAGCCGTAGCGCGAGACCTGATAGGCGTCGAGGGCTTCTTTCACGTTGGCCCGCAAGTCCCCCAGAGCGGGCGGCTCGTCGTCGGGTGGGGGTCCCAGCAGGGGGGTGAGCTGCTTGTAGTCCATGAGGGCTTCGCGCAGGGCGGGGACCGTGCGGCGCCCGCTGTCGTTCGACCACTCCAGGAGGGTCGGTTCAGCGAGCAGGTCTCCGAGGGAGACGTCGAGGGCCTTGGCGAGTGAGGTGATCACCGACAGGCGGTCGAGCTCGATCCGATTGTTTTCCGCTTTGCTCAGCCAGTCCGTGGTGCGTCCGACAAGGCCAGCCAGGACTTCTTGGGAAAGGCCACGTCGGTGTCGGTACCAGGCGACGCGCTCACCGGTGGTCAGATGCTCTGCTATCTCTCGCATGTCCTGAGCATCACCTCGTGGCCGAGAGAGACCCCGGAAGGTTTTTCCGGGGTGTTGTGGGGCGCCGTACCTACTGTCGCAGGAGACCGAGAAAGCCGCCGGGTGATGTGGTCAATTCTCCTCACCTCGACTGGCTTTGGTGATCGGGTCTGCTCCTTGACGCGAGTAGGGCCCGGCCTGCTGGATGGAGGTGCGAAGGGTGCGCAGCACGAAGATGTCGGAGTCGTGGTTCGAGCAGGAACTCGGCCCGTTCGGCCCGGCAGTCCTCAAGCCGTACTCCAGAACGCGGTTCGCCACGGACGGCAGCACCTTGCTGAAGGTCTATGTGGGCATTGAACCTGAGGGTCGGCGCTTGCGTGAAGCTGCGACGATCGAGCGTGCTGCCCTCCGGGGTATCTCGGTCCCGGCCGTCCTGGCGACGGGAACTGGCGAGGCCGGGTCTTGGACGGCGTTTCGGGCGGTGGATGGCGTGCCGTGCTCGATAGGTACGCGCAAAGCTACGGAGGATTACATCAGTCACGTCGTGGCTGTGAGCGGCAGACTGCACCGGCCTACGGCTGGCACCACTCCTGGCTCCGGCTGGGGGGTGCGGCGGACTACTCCTGTTTCCTCGCGCCGGTTCCTGCTGGATCAATTCTCCCCTCGCTGTCGGTGGCTGCCCTGGTGGTCGGTACTGGATGAGGCGCTCCAGCCGATCGATTCGCACCCGGTCGTTCACCTGCATGGTGATCTCAAGCCCGAGCACTTTCTCGTCGGCGGCGAGCGTCTGCACGTGGTCGACTGGGAGGCGAGCGCCTGCGGACCGGCCGTTCTTGACCACACCGACGTGGTCTTCCATTTCGTACGTGACCTGTTGTACGAAGGCGTACCGCCTGGACGTATCCCAGTCGATCTCATTACCCGGCTGCCGTTCAATGGGCGTGTTCTCGCCTGGCGCCTGCTCCTCTGGCTCGACCGCCGGCGAACCCAGGACATTGACCTCCTCACCACCCACGACGTTCACCGACTCGCCGCCGAAGAACAGGCCGCCTCCGCATACAGGTTGCTCGCGCAGGTGATCGCGTTCCTCCGCGCCGCCGGAGTTCCTCGCTGAATCCCTACTTTCACCGCTTGTCCAGGCGTACCGACGCCTGCGCTCATTTCCCTTTCTGCCCACCTCTGAACGGGAGTTTGTGATGCCTCGCACGAGCACGATCATCGGCAACAGCCACCTGGTCATCGACACCGCCATGGCCAGGCCGGACACGACGACCATTGTCGAGCGGAAGGGCCTCGGACACCCGGACACCCTGGCCGACCACCTAGCAGAACGGCTGTCCCGTGCCTACAGCCACCACACGGTCGCGCGCTTCGGCGCCGTGCTGCACCACAACTTCGACAAGCTCGCCCTCCTAGGCGGGGCCAGCGAGGTCCGATACGGCGCCGGCAGGATGACGGCTCCGGTACGGGTCCTGGTCAACGGGCGGGCAGCCCCCATGTGCGGGGGCGAGGAGATCCCCGTCGAGGAGATCGTTGAGGCCGAGGTCAGGGCGTTCTTCGCCGAGCGGCTCCCCGAGGTGTCGGAACACCTCGACATCGTCTTCAACATCACCAGCAACTCCAGCCCAGGTGCCGTACTCACCGGCGACGGGGTCCCGGACCGTACGCGCTGGTTCAATCCGCGCTCCGTCGATGACCTTCGGGAACGGAGGGTGCGGCTGTCGAATGACACCTCGCTGGGAACGGGCTGGGCTCCGGAGAACGCCTTCGAGTCGTTCGTCCGCGAGCTGGTGAACCATTTTTCCGGCGAGAGCGAGTTCACTCGTGCCAACGCTTGGTGCGGGTCCGACGTCAAGCTCATGGGCTACTGGGACGGCGACCAAGCCGACGTCGTGCTGTGCGTGCCGCAGAAGTCGCGCCACGTTGCCGCCCGGTCCGAGTACGTCCGCAACGCGGAGACCGTCCTGGCCGAGTGCCACCGACTTGCCGGCCTGCGGCTGCCCGGTGCTCAGGCACGTTTCCGGCTCAACGCCCGCGACGTTCCGGAGAACGACGAGTTGTACCTGACCTTCACCGGAAGCTCGATCGAGTCGGGGGACGAGGGCGTCGTGGGGCGCGGTAACCGGATCAACGGGCTGATCACACCGCTGCGGCCGATGAACCTGGAGGGCGCCAACGGAAAGAACCCCGTCTACCACGTCGGCAAGCTCTACAACATCGCTGCCCAGCGCCTGGCCGAGCGACTGCACGAGACCACGAACGGACACGCGGAAGTGCACCTGGTCAGCACCACCGGCCAGCGCCTCGATCAGCCGTGGCGCATCCTGGTCCGTCTCTCGGCCCAGGCCGCCGAGGTCGACAAGGTGCAGGCCCTCGTCGCGGAGACGCTGGGCGAGTTCCCGGCTCTGACCGACGAGCTGGTCTCGGACGGGATCGTGCTGAGCTGATGACGAAGCGGACGCTCGGAGAGATCCCCGCAGGATGCCGGCGGCGATTACTCGCGCACTACGGGCCTGCTGCTCAGCGGTGGCTCGATGCCGCCCCGGCGCGGCTGGCACGCGCGGCGGAACGCTGGAAGCTGTCGCTCGGGGCCTATCACGACGCCGGACATGCCTCGGTGATCGCGACGGCGACCTGCCTTGACGGGCGTCCGCTGCTCCTCAAGGCATGGTTCGATCCCTCCCGCTATCACCGTGAGGTGGACGCGCTGCGGCTCTGGGCCGGCGGTCCGATAGTCGGCGTCGAGGAGGCCGCGGGCGACCTGGCGGTGGCCGCCCTCGAACTCGTGGGAGGACAGCCCGGTGGCGCGTACCGGCCGAAGCGGGAGGCTCAGATGGCGGCTGCGGCTCTCCATGGGTTGCATGCCTCTGGTCGGCGCAGGTGCCGACCGGGCAGCCTTCCGCGCCTCGCTGACTACCTCGATAGGGAAGTCTGGCCCCGGCTCGAACGGCGAATACAGAGGGGCAGTCTCGGTGACTGGCGCTCCTTGGTCGAAGCAGGGCTCCCTGTCGTCGCCGACCTGGAGGAGGGTTCCCGTGTGGCGACGGTGCTGCACGCGGACCTGTATCGGGAGAACGTGCTGTTCGACCGGCTGGGGCACCCCCGGCTGATCGACCCACTTCCCATGGTGGGTGACCCGGCCTTCGACTGGGCGTTCTGGACCGTCTACTACGACCTGGGGCGCGCTACCGACGGGCGACTGGCCATCGCCGCACGTGTCTCGCGGATTCCCGTCCCGGTGCTCGCGCCCTGGTGCCGCCTGCTGGCTGTCGACGGACTCCTTTTCTACGTGGAGTCCGGCGACCCGCGGGCGCCCCTGATGGCAGAAGTGCTCACCCAGCTCTTGGCATCGACCTCACGGAGCGGATCATGACAACGCACATCCTCCGCCACGGCCAGACGGACTACAGCAAGCGGTACCTCATAAACGGCGACCCGGCCCAGTGCATCCGCTTGAACGAGGAAGGTCGGAGCTCGCTGAGCGGTGCTTGGAGCGTCCTGCCACTCCACTCCGTGACCACCTGGCTGACCAGCGAGTTCCCGCGGGCCCGCCAGACTGCCTCGCTCCTGATGGCTGTCCCGTCGGCCGCACTCGTGATCGACGCCCGGCTGAACGAACTCGACTACGGGGAATTCGAGGGCAAGCCCTTCCTCGCATACGCGTCCTGGCTCGACAAACACGGTTCCAGTCAGCGTCCGCCCGGCGCCGTGGAGTCCCAGCGCGAGGGCATACGCAGAATGCTCACAGGCGTGCTCGCTGCTGTGGAGCACCCCGGCCCGCGCGTCCTCGTCGGCCACGGACTACTGGTGTCCGTCCTCCTGTGGGACCGGCATCGCACCGGCAACGAGGCCATGCCGCTGTTCTTTCCTGAGGCTCAATACCTTGAGCCGGTCGCCATTTCGGACGACGAGCTGCCCATTCTGATCACGGCCCTCTTGGATGATCTTGATTCGGGCAATCTTCGTGAGGCCACCGGCGGCAGTGACGCGTCGATATTGCGGGTCAGCGAGGGGCCAGCGGTTGCTACCGTCGATCCGGTATCCCCATCCCATTCGCCGGATCAGAAGGATCTTCCTCATGCATGATGCCCGCGCCCTGATTGAAATGGGTGCCGAAGCGGTTCGTCGGCTCGCTCGTCGCGGTTACTCTCTGGACCTGTCTGAGCTGGAGTCCCTCCAGTCCCGGCGTAACCAGAACATCCGCTCGGCCGACGAGCTGCGGGCAGAATCCAAGCGGGTGGCGAGCGAGGTCCAGCAGACGGCCAAGCAGGGCGGCGACATCTCCAAGCTGAAGGAGCGCGCCCGCGAGCTGAAGGACCAGATCCGGCACATCGAGACCGAACAAGGTCAGGTCGAGGAGCAGCTCCGCGACCTCCTCCTCAGCATCCCGAACCTGCCGGACGATGCGGCCCCGGATGGCGACTCCGAGGACTTTGCGGTCGAGGTCCGACGGGTCGGTACTCCGCCGGCCTTGCCTTTCGAGCCGAAGGATCACGTCGACCTCGGCGAGGCCATGGGCATTCTGGACTTCGCGCGGGCGACGAAGCTGTCCGGCCCGCGCTTCGCGGTCTCGCGCGGTGCGGGAGCAGCGCTGGAGCGTGCCCTGGCCACGCTGTTCCTTGACCTGCACACCCGTCGGCACGGGTATATCGAGCACGCTGTCCCGTACATGGTCACCCGCAAGACGATGACCGGCACAGGACAGCTGCCGAAGTTCGAGGAGGACCTGTTCAAGACCGGCGTTGCCGACCGCGAGCTGTTCCTGATCCCGACGGCCGAGGTGCCGCTGACCAACCTCTATGCCGACGAGATCATCCCTCCGGCCGAGCTGCCGCTGGGGCTCACCGCGCACACGCCATGCTTCCGGTCGGAAGCCGGGTCGTACGGCCGCGACACCAGGGGTCTGATCCGCCAGCACCAGTTCGCCAAGGTGGAGATCGTCCGGATCGTCGACCCGGCGGACGCTGACGCTGAGCTGGAGAAGATGGTCGGCCACGCCGAGGCGTGCCTCAAGGAGCTGGGCCTCGCCTACCGGGTCGTGACCTTGGCGGCCGGCGACACGGGCTTCTCCGCTCAGCTCACGTATGACATTGAGGTCTGGATCCCGAGCCAGAACACGTACCGCGAGATTTCCTCGGTCTCCAACTTCGGCACCTTCCAGGCCCGCCGTGCGAACATCCGGACCCGAGGTGAGGACGGCAAGGCCAAGCTAGTCGCCACCCTCAACGGCTCCGGTCTCCCCGTCGGCCGCACCCTGGCCGCTCTGCTTGAGCAGTGTCAGCAGCAGGACGGCTCGATCCTCCTGCCGGAATCACTTGTCCCGTACCTCGGCTTCCGCCGTATCTCGGCGGACGGAACACCGGAGGCATAACGTGCTCGTCGGCGTCTGCGATTTCCCCGGGAGCTACGCCTTTCCACCTGCCGGATACGGCGGAATCGAACGATGGCTGTGGGCGGTCGCTGTAGGCGCCCGAGCCGCAGGCGCCGACGTACACCTTCTTGGGCCGGGCTGGCTCACGGACCTGGAGAACGACTGGGTCCGTCGGCCGGTCCGTCTCGAAGACATCACCGCCGGATCACTCGCCGAGCGCGAGCTCCGCAGCACCGGATACGACCTCTTGGTCGTGGGGCACGAGTACCCGTCGCTGCCTTCTTGGACGCGCACCTGGAACGAGCTGGGCTGTGACGTCGCCACGTTCCAGCACTCGCCCGTCTTCCAGCACGCCGGTACGGCCTTCGACGGTCAGCGATCACGGCTCTACTGCTACTCGCCGGAGATGATCGAGCGGTATGCCGACCATCAGCCGATCTCCGAACTCGCCGTTCACCTTGGCCTGCGCGAGGAGGAGCCCCCGGCCGTCGCCGGTAGCGACCTCGTGTGGCTCGGCCGAATAGATGAGGAGAAGGCACCGCATATCGCCGCCCGCGCCGCGCAGATCCTCGGCCGCCGGATACAGATCGTCGGGCCTGTCTTCGACGACGCGTATGTGCGACGTCATGAAAGCCTTTTCAGCGCGGACCACGTGAAGTGGGTCGGTGAACTCGGCGGCCCCGCCAAGACCGCTGCCATTCGCGACGGCTCCGTCTTCGTCTACACCTACGCCCGTACGTACGTGGAGGCCGGCGCCGCGGTCTTCGGCGAGTCCCTCCGTGCCGGCACTCCCATGGCTGCGCTCACCTGGCGCGAGGGAACCTGCGCCGAGGCGGCACTGTGCGATCAGACGGGCGTAATCACAGTGGCCGACCCTTACGAGGACGATGAAACAGCAGCGGAGCTTCTCGCCCTGGCGATCGAGCAGGCTGAGGACCTCAAGCACATGGAAGTCCAGGAAGTCGGCATGCATCGCTTCGACGCGGCCCGCCACTTTACGGCGATGTCGACTCGGCCATGCTGACGAGCGGCCTCAGAGGGTTCGTGCCCGGGGCGCCGACCGATACAGAGGGCCTCTTACCTGTGGTCCTGCGCCGAGCTCTCGGGGCACGCTGGGAGTTCACTGTCGCCGACGGGCGGATCACGATCGAGCACGTGCACAGGGGATCGCCGTACCGTCCGCCCCGTCGGGCTCCATCGTGGGAGGAGCTATTGGCGGAGCTGAATTCGGGCTTTGCGGCCCAGGGCGTTCTCCGGGACGACTGTCTGCCACTTCGGTGGGGCCGCGAGACTGAGCTGACAATCTCGGCCGTCCAAGCTCTCGACCCCCTTCTCAAGGACGGGCGTCCGCTGACCTATCGAAGCGGCTTCCTGTCCCAACCCGTTGTCCGCTTCACCGGACAGCGCGACGCATCTGGTGACCTGCGGGAAGGGTTTCTGACCTCGTTCGTCAACATCTCCCGTGTCCAGCCGATTCAGTGCATGGACGAGTACGGGGCGATCTTGGATGGCTGGCTTAGCGTCCTGTCGCGATTGGGTTTCCATGCGCGCCACATCAGCGTCCACGGCAAGCTGGCAGCATGGCGGCGATGCCAAGTCCAAGGCGTGACACTTCGCTTCAACCACCTCGACCTGCCTCTCGGCGACATCGTCCTTCTTTGGAACGCCGACAACCCTGTGCGCATGGCAGTAGACCTCGGCACCGGGCTGGAACGGCTGGCCTGGGCACGAACGCGGATGGCGTGGCACGACCTTGTCTTCGGCAAGTTCGCGCTCGTGGCAACCCCGCGGACGCTGGACGCCGTCCGTACCGCCACACTCCTCCTCGCGCACGGCATCCGTCCAGCCGCGCGAGGAGCCGGCGGAATCACACGCCGGGTGATCGGAACGATCGCCCCCGATTCGGCGGGGCTGGGCGTCAGCTCCCTGGTTCGTTCCTCGTACCGCTATTGGCGACTGTTCGGGGAACCGAATGCGCCATGGCCAGCCGTGGCCATGGCGATCGAGGAGGAGCTGGGCATCTGAAGGAAGGCTTCTGGCCAGGCGGGGTAGAGCTGTGTATGACTGCCCCTTGGGCCTATGACGTCCCTTCGACACACGCGGCGACAGCCTTCTGAAGGCCCGGGAAGTCTGTCTTCATCGGGCTGAGGCGCTCCAGACGGGACAGTCTGATCGTCTTCTGGCTCGGGCACCGCTCGTCGAGGACACGGGTGGGCAGGACGTAGAAGGTCCACTGGTCGAGGTCCAGGGGGTCGAGGGTCTGCTTGTCCTGGTGGTGCAACAGGCAGAAGACGTACACGTCCGAGCGGCGCAGTACGTCGGCCGAGGTGGTGCCGGTGTGGGCGTCCCAGCCGGAGGCCGGTGCGATGGAGAACGAGATCTCCGACAGCTGAGACTGTGCCCACGACTGCAGGTATGCCGCCGACTTCACCTCGACGCGCCACTCCTCGGGCGTACGGATGTCTACGGTGTCCCATTCAGTGCGGGTACCCGTGGCGGCGCCCAGGGCTGTGGCCACAAGGTACTCGGCCAGGACACCGCGCATGGTGTTGTTAGCCAGGTCGGAGCATGCCCAACTCCAGAACTCGCCGAGCTTCCCGACTGTTTCACCGTAGGCCCGTATCGGCTCCCTGCCGCTGCGGCGCATGATGATCAGCGGACCAAGATCGGTGGTGCTCATGCTGTCCTCCGGACGGCGGTCTGGGGCAAGTGAGGCTCAGCATGACAGCAGGCACTGACAGTGGAGTTGGGATTTTCGCGACGCCTGGGCCGGCGCCGTACGGGTGGGGCGAGGACAGCTGATGCGCCGACCATTAGTGATCGGCTCATCAGCCGTTCGCCGACCGCTATCCGGGTTTGCTCAACGGGTCGGTGTCCTCGCTGTGGTCAGCGGCGTGGTGTGCGTGATGCCGTTGGTGCCGGTATCTGCCGTGAGGAAGCCACCTGACCGTTGAACTGGTTGGCCTGTGGGCTTTTCGGGGCCGGGGCGTAGACGGGGAGGTCCGCGGTGTGACGCAGGCGCCAGACGAGGACATCGCTTATGGCGTCGGCGGTGTCCAGTTCTCGGCGGGCGGCGGCCTCAGCGAGCAGGGCGTGGGGGTTGTGGCCGGCGCGTTCGGCGTCGGCGAGGGTGGCTGCCAGGGCATCCCAGCCGGGCTCGGCCAGGACCGTCTCAGCGACCTCTGGCAGAGCGGCGCGCAGGGTACTCGCGTGGTGGCGGCGCAGCGATGGGGCGATACTGCGGCCACGCTCACTCAGCACGGTGAGGGGCTCGCGGGCTGCCTGCTGGTAGGCGGCCCGCAGATGATCGGCGGCCTGGCGGGCGGCCTCGGCCTGCTGTGCGTGTTGTCGTTTCGCGTGCCAGTGGGCGGCGGCGATGGCGACGAAGAACAGCGCGTCGAGGACCATCGCAGTGCTGGCACCGTCCTCGCCGCGGCCGAACGCGGGCCCGCCGCGGACTAGCTCGCGGGCCGCCCGGCGCAGGTGCTGTGCGTGGCGGAACTCGGCTCGGGTGTGGGAGCGGGAGGCCCGCTCGAATGCCCAGGCCGCCTGGCGTAGTTCGTTGCGGGTGTGGAGAGCGGATGTCTTGGCAAGGGCGTCGAGAACTTCGCCGGTGGCGGTGATCTGGGCGGCCGCCGCGCCGTCGTCACTGCTGTGGCCGAGGACGAGTAGCGCTTGCCAGGCCGCGTCGGCGGTGGTGTGCCGCGCCGCGGCGGGTGCCGAGGGCTTGGTGCGGAGTTCAGGCCGCTCACGATCGATGGTTTGCGTTGAGGCGAGGGCGGTGGCGAAGCGTTCCTGGATGCGCGGCAGGGACAGGTCGGGGGCAAGGGTGGAGCCCGCGTAATAAATGGGCTCCTTGTCTTTGTTGCGGTCGCCGGGCAGAGCGACCTTGTAGCCCTTAACGTCGCCGGAGGGCAGCACCTTGGTCCGTACGAGAAGCCCGGCGTCCTTGAGACGGTCGAAGAACTCGTTGGTGGAGGCGGCGCCGGCGACCGCGTGGCGGACGGTCTCGCGCAGTTCCTCGCGCACGGCGCGGTCCCGGCCCTGGCGTTTGGCCTTGTGCCGCTCGGCGCTGGTGGTGCGTTTGGCCGCGGTGCCGTCGCCGGGTGCAACGCGACGTAGGTCGTAGTCGGCTTCGATGCGGCGTGCCTCGGCTTGGGCGCGACGGGCTTCGTTGTGCAGCCGAGGCCGACGGCCGTCGTCGCGTACGAGGGTGGCGATGATGTGGATGTGATCGTCGGCGTGACGGACGGCCGCCCACCGGCAGGCTCGTTCGTCGCCGTCGGGAGCGATGCCGGTGGCGGCGACTGTGCGGTGGGCTATGGCGGCCCAGTCCTCGTCCGACAGGTTCGGGTCCTCGGGACTGGCTCGCACGGACAGGTGCCACACGTGCTTGGTGGGACGCCGGTTGGTGGGCAGAGCGTTCACGGGCTGGTCGAGCAGGCGCTGAAGCTGCTCGTAGGTGGCGTTGGGGTCGCGGCCGGGGTCGGGGGTGAGCGGGTCGTAGGCGGCGACCAGGTGCGGGTCGATGTGCTCTTCGTGGGTGCCGGGTCCGTAGAGGTAGCGGATCAGGCCGACTGTCTTGCTGCCGCGCTTGTGGATGCTGGGGATCATGCCGGGGCGTCACCGTTGCGGTGGGCGAGCATGGCGTCGGCGGCGTTCTCCATGCGGCGGGCCGCGTCGAGGACCGCTTGGGCGGTGGCGTCGAGGTGGGGTGCGTCAGCGCCGGAGTTGAGAGCCTTGGCGACCTGGTTGAAGAGGCTGTGGATGCGGCCCAAGTGCCGACGAGCGGCGAAGATCTCGTCGATGACTTCGCGTTCGGTGGCTATCTCAGCGGCGGTGCGGTGCAGGTCGCGGGCTGCCTTGTCCACGGCGTAGGCCAGGAAGGCGGCGTTGCTCATCTCGCACTGGCCGGCTGCCTTGGTGAAGCGCGCGAACTCGGCGTCGTTCATACGGCAGCTGGGCTGGTGCAGACGCTTGAGCGGCTTCGGCTGCCGGGCACGCTGGCGCTTGCGCGAAAGCGACTCGACGGGCCGTTCCCCACCAGGCTGCGGTCCGCCCTCGGTCACTGTCTGCTGGCCCGGTGCCCCCTGGTGCCGGGCCATTCCTGCCACCCCAGGGGCGGCAATCCCGGGAGCATTGCTCCCGGTACAACTTGCTCCACCTGGGGCAGACGTGGTGGTCATCTGCTCCTGAGACACGGCGTGTTCGTGGCGCTGATCGTGCATGGATGGTGTCTCCGTGTGAGTGGGGTGGTGGTTGTGCTGCTGGGAGGGAGCGGAGAGTGCGAATGCGAGGGGCGTATCGGATGTGATTCCGGTACGTGTCTGCGGTATTCCGGTATGGCTCTTGGACGTGGGCCTACCGACGGTCGCTGATGGCGTCCTGCAGCGCCGGAATGGCACCGCTTTCGGCCTTGAGGGCATCGAGGATCGCTGTGATCCGCTCGTTGGCGGCCTTGCGGTCACGCCTCTTGAGCTCTGTGCGTATGTGCGCAACGGAGGGCATTCCGGTGCCCTCGTCGAGGTCTTGGGCGATCGCCCGCAGCTCAGCATCGGTCAGGTCGGGCTTACGCCCTGGGGAGCGGCCTTTCCCCGTCCGTTTCCGTTCCGGCTTCACCGACTGCTTCCCATCCGGGTTCGGCCGTTCCGGAATCGTGTCCGCCGGATGCTCGCTTTGCTGACCGCGGGGGCCAAGGGCATCCTCCGGTTCGCGATCGCGTGCTGGATGCGTCTGTTCCTCGGAGCACGGAGCGCTACCGGAAGCCGACTCCGGCGGGATTCCAGATGCGGCACGCGTATCGGAGGGGCTGATGGAAGCGATAGGTGCGGCTTCCTGTACTTGACCGAATACCGAGTCTGGGCGGTCGACGAGCCAGTGGATCTGGCGCATCAGGACACCGAAGGCCAGTAGGGCGGCGGTCGGTGGCACCGCAGCAACCACGTAGTCGAGCAAGGGCGCGCTGCTGGCGTTGCCGGCGCCGCTGACCCCGGCCACGTTGAGCGCGATGGAGCCGATCGACCCGGTTGCGGTCAGCGCGATGGCCCATCCGTCGGTGTCCTGGCGCAGGCCCGCGCGGAGCATCAACAGTTCGCCCGCGACGATGAACGCGTCCAGCGTCGCGGGCCAGGCCCAGCGGCGAGTGGGGGAGCCGCCGAGCCCATGTGCTCCGGCGACCTCGGCGAGGTGCGCGTACGAGAGCCAAAACCCGCCGACGGTGAGGGCGACGATGACCGCGCCCGCCGCGATGAGCGCATACCGCTCGGCGGTGTGCTTGGTCATCACTTCCCACCCTTCGCCGTGACGTGCACGCTCGCGGTCGGCACGAGCCGCGGATCTAGAAGCGCGACGCGGCGCCAGCCGGTGTCGGCCCCGGCGAGGGCGAGTGGGGTGATGGCGGCGCGAATGGTCCGGCTGCTGTGTATGGCGGCCAGGAGCGTGGGGGCAGGGGAATGCACGTTGGGTCTCTCCGGGAGAGTGTGGTGGGGCTCGTGGGGAGAAGTGGAGGGGCGTTCACGGCGGGGGCGTACACGCGAGCCCCCCTCTAAGGGGGGTCTCGCGCGTGAACGCCTGGGAGCGTGTACGGCGTGTACGGTCGCGTGACCGCCTGACCAGGGATTTCGTCATGGCCGTGGACGCTGCGGGCCCTATTCGGGGCCGTGTACACGCAGGGGGCGCGTGTACGGGGGCGTGTGCGGTTCTGGCCCTGGTTCAGGTGGTCAGGACACGACGCCGATGTGGCGTGTGGAGGCGTGGTAGCGGGCCTGCTGGCCGCCACCGTTGCCGCCTGCGGCGCCTTCGGCCTTGGTGGCCAGTCCGGCCCTGACGAGCCGCTCCAGGTGGCGCCGTGCCTTCTCGACATCAGCACGGCCCGGCTCAGGCTCGCCGGAGAGCACCTCGGCTAGTTCACGCACGGTTAGCCCGCCGCTTGTGGCACGCAGGAGCGTGACCGGGTCGAGCGTGGGGTCGACGGTGCTGGTGCCGTGCTCGTGGTCGTGGATGACCTGGAGCGGGCCGATCTCGCCGGTCGCCAGCTTGAGGTGGTGGATGGTGACGGCCAGGTCGCCGGGTTTGCCGTTGATGAACAGCACGCTGCCGGCGCCGGAGGTCAGCCAGGTGGAGCCGTAGACCTGGTCCAGGGCAGGGCGTTGGGCCTTGGGGCTCTCGGCACCGGACTTGCGCTGGTGGTGGAGCTCCAGGACCTCGACGCCGTTTTGGAGGGCGCGTCCGCGGGCGTTGTTGTATGCGACCGCGAGGGCGTCGTCGACCATGGTGCTGACGGCGTCCTTGAGGCTGTCGATCACCAGGGTGTCGGCCTGGTGGGCGGCGGCCAGATCGGCGAGGAGGTCGGGCTCCTTGTCGAGGGTGGCGGGCAGTGGGCCCTGCCAGACGGCGAGCCGGTTGCGCAGCGCGGTCTCGTGCTCGTCGCTGACCCCGCGGGCGAGGGCCCGCGCGATCTGGGTGGGCCGGTCGATGGCCAGGTACAGGACCCGCTTACCCGGGACGACCGGCATGCCAAGGACCGAGTCTTTGAGGCCGATGCGGGCGAGGACGACCTGGTGGGCGAGGGTCGTCTTGCCGACACCGGGCGGGCCGACGAGCATCAGGCTTTCGCCGGACGCCCAGGCGGTCTGCTCCCGGGTACCCCAGACCGGCTGGGTGTCGGCGGCCTTGGTGACGAAGTCCCAGCCGTTGGTCAGGTAGCGGGACAGCCGACCGGTGCCGGAAGCGAGGGCTCGCTCGCGCTCGGTGCGCAGGTCGGCCTCGGCGGCGCTGCGTATCTCGTCTGGATCGGCGCCCGGCTCGCCGGTGCGCTGGTACTGGCGCAGGGCGGTTTCGCGCAGGCGCCGCAGGTCCGCTTTGCGCCGGACGATGTCGGCGTAATAGGCGGCGCTACCGGTCGTGGTCGCGGCGCCGACGAGCTGGTGCAGGTAGACGGCGCCGCCGATCCGGCTGAGCTCCCCGGTCCCTGCGAGGTACTCGGCCAGGGCGATCGGGTCCGTGGGGGCGTCGTCGGCGTGTAGCGCGAGGAGGGCACGCCACACCGTCTCGTGCGCGGGCCGGTAGAAGTCGGCACCCTCCAGGAGACCACGCACCTCATCCACCGCGTCGCGGTGGAACATGCACGCGCCCAGGACAGCGCGCTCGGCGTCCACGGCGTTCGGAGGCTCACCGCTGAGACCGGCGTACGTGCTGGCCTCATCGGTGCCGTGACCGGATGGATTCTTCTGATGCGGGGCCCTACTCTGGGCCATGGAGCTCCTTACCCGGCAGGCCATATGAGGCGGCAACCTCGGTCAGCCGGTTGAATCGTTCAGGGATGGGCGGTTATGTCGAGGACTTCGCTTTGGCCCCTGGTGTTCGCAGCACCGGGGGCTTTCTGCGTCTTGGCGTCCGCCTCCGTCCGGAGGCGGACGACCACCATACCCAAGAATTTCGGCAATGCAATGAGTTGCATTTCGCTCTGCAATCCGGTTCACTCTTGACCCTGGCCACAGTGGCCCCAGCCGTCGCCCGCGGGGAGGTGTGAGTGAGCAGCAAGGAAGGCGCGACGCGCGCCGGCCCCGACCGCCCGGAGCCGGAGGACAACGTTGCTGCGCGCATCAAGCTGGAGCGCGAAGCCCGTGGCTGGAGCACCGTCACCCTGGCCGAGAAGATGGCCGAGGCCGGGCACCCGATCAATCAGTCCGCCATCTGGCGCATCGAGAGCGGCAAGCCGCGACGTCGGGTCAACCTCGACGAGGCGCTCGGCTTCTGCAAGGTGTTCGGCATCTCCATGTCCGACCTCAGCGGCCCCCCGCTCAAGATCAGCGTGGCTGCCCGGCAGCTCATCCACCTCTTCACGGAGAGGTCGAAGCAGTACCTAGCCCAGAAGGACGCGCTGGACCAGCTGTACCAGGAGGTACGCGAAGCCCGACTGGCGCTCTTCGCCTACGCGGACGACCACCCGGAGCAGAAAGACGAGATCGAGGAACTGCTCAGGGCCCACGAAGCCGCAGAAGGCAAAGCTTGGGCCAAGCGCACCCACCCCGCCTTCTCCGAGCTCAGAAAACAGGGCAAGTTGCCCCCTCCGTTGTCCTAAGCCCCCATTACGGCCCTCCTCGGTGCTGCGAACGCCGAGGAATGCCGTGACAGTGCCAGAACCCAACACCGCCCATCCCTGACATCACCACCGGCCTGGTCAACGGGGGTTGCCGCCCCTCGCGACCGCGTGCGCCGGGGAGGAGCACCCCTTGTCGCAGTTCCCGCTGCCCGTTTCCCAGATCGCTCACGTGCTCGGTGTCCCCGAGGACGCCCTCCGCGCACTCATGGCTCAGCGCGGCGACTCCACAGGCGACCCCACCCTTGTCGGGCTCACCGTCGCCGAAGCCGCCCGGCGGATCGGCATCGGCCGTACCAAGATGTACGAGTACGTCGCCTCCGGCCAGATACCCTCCGTCAAGATCGGAAGCCTCCGCCGCATACCCGCCGAGGCGTTGAACGAATTCCTTGCCAGGCGCGTGAGCGCCGACGACTTCGCGGCTGCGGCCTGAAGGCGGCGGGCATGGCAAAGAACCGTCAGCCCAATGGGGCATCATCCATCTACCTCGGCAAGGACGGCCGCTGGCACGGCCGCGTCACCGTCGGCGTCAAAGACGACGGCACTCCCGACCGCCGACACATCTCCCGCAAGACCCGAGCCGAGGCCACCAAGGCCGTCCGCGAGCTGGAGCGGCAGCGCGACTCCACCGGAGTCCGCAAGGCCGGCCAGACCTGGACCGTCACAACCTGGCTGACCCACTGGGTGGAGAACATCGCCGCGCCCAACGTCGGCGAGAACACCATCGACGGCTACCGTGTGGCCGTCTACCACCACCTCATACCCGGCTTGGGTGCCCACCGTCTGGAGAAGCTGGAGCCGGAGCACCTGGAGCGCTTCTACCAGAAGATGCGGGCCAACGGCAGCGCCGCCGGCACCGCTCACCAGGCGCACCGCACCGTCAACACGGCGCTCAACGAAGCCGTACGCCGCCGCCACCTCACCACCAACCCGGCCTCCATCGCCAAGGCCCCCAAGCTCGAAGAGGAGGAGGTCGAGCCGTACTCGTTGGAGGAGGTCCAGCGACTCCTGGCCGAGGCCACCAAGGTGCGGAACACCGCCCGCTGGGTCATCGCGCTCGCACTCGGCCTGCGCCAGGGCGAGGTGCTCGGCCTGAAGTGGGAGGACGTCGACTTCGAGGTGGGCGTGATTCTCGTCCGCCGGGGCCGGCTGCGGCCCCGCTACAAGCACGGCTGTGGCAACCGTTGTGGGCGCAAGCCGGGTTACTGCCCGCAGAAGATCAACATCCGGCGCGAGACGAAGGACACCAAGACCCGCGCCGGCAAGCGCCCCATCGGCGTGCCCGAGGAACTGCTGAAGCTGCTGCGTCAGCACAAGGAGAAGCAGGAGCGCGAGCGGACTCTCGCCCGTGACCTGTGGGTGGACAAGGGGTACGTCTTCACCTCGCCGACCGGCGAACCGCTCAATCCCAACACCGACTTCCACAGGTGGAAGGACCTGCTGAAGGCGGCGCAGGTCCGCGACGGGCGCCTCCACGACGCCCGCCACACCGCCGCGACCGTGCTGCTGATCCTCGGCGTCCCCGACGCGGTCGTCGACCGCATCATGGGCTGGGAGCCCGGCAAGTCCGCCCGGATGCGTCGTCGGTATCAGCACCTCACTGGCCCCGTGCTGCAGCAGACTGCTGCGAAGGTCGGCGGCCTGCTTTGGGGCTCAACACCGCACCAGTTCTCGTCGACACCTGGGGGTCCCGTGCCTGACTTGAGTCAGGGCCCCATACTGGCAGGGCCGGAGGTGTACGTGGCTTGCCTCGGCGAGGGGCGTGTTCCGTTCCTGTACCACGAGCACGCCCAGGCCGTGGTCTCCCGGTGGGGCGCCGATCACCCCGGCAAGCCCGCATACGTGGAGCAGTGGGCCCGACCACAGTGGGAGCACGAGGGGCCCGGTGGCATCCGGGCGCTCCGTGACCGCATTCCCGACCGCCGGCGCGTCCATCACGCCCATGCCGTGTTCCTGCCCGGCGGCGAACGGCTCAACATCGGCCGTGCTGAGCAGCAGTGGTCCGTACCAGCCTGGGAGTTCGAGGCCGACCTGTACACGGACTTGCCAGTCCGGTGGCATACCGCACGGCGCCCAGGCCAAGAGGTCGAGGCCCAAGTACGTGGCACGGACCAGGGCGCTGTCACCGCTGCGTTCGACGAAGCTTGTGCACAGGCAGTGGACCGGGCAATGAACCCGGGAAAATACGGAGACCTCGGCATATGGTGATTGGCCATCAGGTGAGGGTCAGGGGATAGCTCAGAACCCGAGCAGCGCGACGAGGCCCGGCAACCCACACAGGTTGCCGGGCCTCAGCGTATCCGTCAGTCAACGAGGTAGTGCGCCTCGATGTAGGCGACGGTGGAGTCATATGGCTCTCCCACCGGCTTCAACGTGTAGCGGCGGAAGACCGCGGCGGTGGCGCGGCGGACGCCTCGGTTGCGAGCGTCGGCGTTGTCCCATGCCTGGGCGAGGGTGCGGGTGACCACTTGGTCGATCTCCTCGGCCAGGTTCCGCTCTGTGACGGTGAGGCCGGACGGTGCGTGGTCGTGGATGATCCGCGACAGGACACCGACGTGGTCGTTGTCCAGTACGACGACGGCTTCGTCGGGGTGCTTCTGGGCGTCCACGATGGCGCGGGCGATCCGGAGTGCTTCGGACAGGAACTCCAGGGCATCCTGGGCGTTCTGAATGATCCGGTCCCGCAGCTGCTTTATCCGCTCCGCGAGCGCGGTGTACTTCGCGGACCCAGGTTCGACGCCCTTTTCGAGGGCGGCCTTGATGTGGTCCAGGATCTCCGCCGGGGACGGCGGCTTCTTGCCCTCGCCGTCGTCCTTGCCGGGCTTGGGGCGGACGAGGGCCAGCAGCTCCTTGAGGACGGCGATGCCCTGGGCGTCCAGGACGAGGGCTTCTTCCTGGGAGGCGACTACGGAGAAGGAGTGGACGTGGGCGTTGATGATCTCCAGGACCATTGGTCCCAGCTCGCCAAGCCGTTCCTTCCTCTCCTCGTCGGAGGACTTCTTGAACAGGGTCGTGTACACGGACCCGAACAGACCGAAGCCATCCCGGTACTTGGCGACCCGCTTGTCAGTGCTTATGAGCGGGTACAGCCGGGCCAGGAGCCGGTAGTCCTTGCTGAATACCTCGGCCGCCTCGGGATTGGTGTCCAGGAAGACGTTGATGGCACGCACGGACTCGTATCCGTGGACCGTGAGGTCCACGCCGTCCACGTCCGCGAGGAGGTCTTCGATGCGGGCGAAGGTGGTGCGGAACTCGGCGACCAGCTCGGTCAGGTCGGTGACGAACCCGCCACCCTTGCCGGAAGCCCCCGCGGAGGTGGGGTCGACGACGGCCCGCTGGACCTCTTCGGCCAGGCCGATGTAGTCCACGACCACGCCGTCGGTCTTCACGAACCCGGTCGGGGACACCCAGGTGCGGTTCGGGCGGGTGATCGTCTGGAACAGGGAGTGGGCCTTCAGCGGCTTGTCCAGGTAGAGGACGCCCTCGTTGGGGGCATCGAACCCGGTCATCAGCTTCGCGGTCACCACTAGGAAGCACAGCGGGTCGTCCGGGGTGAGGAATCGCCGCTTCTGCTTCTCCTCGTCGACCTCCGAGAGCTGGTACGGCCGCATGGCGGCGTCTTCGTCCTTGGAGTCCGAGACGGAGATGTTCACCTCGGCGGTGATCCGGTCGTGCTTCCCGACCTCGGCGAGCACCTGTGACGCCTCGAAGCCGGCCAGCAGCTCGTTGATCTTGTCCGTGTACGCCACGGCCAGCTCACGGTTATAGGCGACGACCTGGGCCTTGAGACCGTTGCGGTAGGCGCTGGCCAGGTAGTGGTCCACGATGTGCTGGCAGACAGCGTGGATGCGCTCGCGGTTGGCGAATACCGAGGTGAGGCGCCCGAACTTGCGGGACAGGGCCTCACGGTCGGGATCGTCGAGGTCGAAGCCGTCGGCGAACTGGTCGAACTCGGCCTGCAACGCCTGGTCGTTCATCTCGAAGGTGACCGGGTGCGGGTCCAGTATGACCGGGACCGTCGCTTCGTCCTGCAGAGACCGGGACACCGAGTACCGGTGCAGCACCCTGTCAGGGTCGGTCTCTTCTCCGAAGAGGGCGAAGGTGTCGGTGGCGAGGTTCCTGATGGGAGTACCGGTCATGCCGAAGAACTTCGCGTGCGGTAACGCTGCGCGCATCTGCCCGGCCAGGGACTCATTCTTGGAGGACTGGGTGCGGTGTGCCTCGTCGACCAGCACGATGATGTTGCCCCGGGTCGACAGGTTCTTGCCGGCATCGGCGAACTTGTGGACGGTCGTGGAGATGACGCCGCGCACGTCGTCGGCCAGCAGGGAACGCAACTCCTTGCTGGTGGCGGGCTGATGGAAGTAGGCGTCCCCCATCGCGGAGGTGAACACCCCGGAGGTCTGCCGCACGAGTTGGGTGCGGTCCGAGAGCAAGATGATCGTGGGCGACTCGGTGCGGGTGTCGGCCAGCAGCAGCGAGGCGGCGAACACCATCAGCAGCGTCTTCCCGCTGCCTTGGTGGTGCCAGATCAGACCCTTCCGGCCGTCGGCCAGGACCCGCTCGTGGATCAGATGCGCGGCCTCCATCTGCGGGTAGCGGGGCAGGTACTTCTTGTCCGGCCCGCCCCCGGAGGTGTCGAAGAGGGCGAAGTTGGCGAGCATGTCCAGGATCGTGGCCGGGTTCATCAGCAGCTCGACGGAGCGTTGCACGTCGGCCTGCCCGGACAGGTTCTCGTCGTCGGCGGTGGACCGGAACGGCTGCCACAGGTTTGTGGGCGCGCCAGCGGCACCGAACCGCAGCTTCAGCCCGTCGGAGGCGATGGCGAAGACGTTGGGGGTGAAGAACCACGGGTACTCGGTGGCGTATACCTCGTTGATCTCGCGGGCGGCGTCGATCCAACCGGACTTCGCGGTTGGGGACTTCACCTCCACGACAACGAGGGGCAGACCGTTGACCCAGTACACGAGGTCGAACCGGCGGGAGGTCTTGCCGGGGACGGTTATGGTCACTTCGTCCGACACGACCAGCGTGTTGGAGGCCGGCTGTTCGAAGTCGATGACCTTCAGGGCGTGCCACACACCGTCGGCGTCCCTGAACTCCTTGTGCCCGCGAAGCAGGTTCATTACCTGTTCGTTGGTTCGCACCAGCCCGCCTTCGACGGCGTTGACCGTGCCGACGATCTCCTCGACCACCGCGTCCACGTCGAACCCCCCGATCACCCCGGGGTTGAGCCGGATGATGGCATCCCGCAGGTGTGGGGTGATGACGGTCTGGGTGTGCTCGCGAGGCAGGTTGCGCCCCGCGTCGTAGGCCCAGCCCAGGGGCAGGGACCACTGGATCATCTTGTTCTGGAACTCGCGTTCCCGGATCCCCTTCGCCACAGGTCAGACCTTTCGCTCAGCGTCAGCCAACGTGATGCTGCGGTCCAGCAAACCGGACAGCAGAGTGGCGCGCACAGCACGTAGCCGGTCGGCCTCGGCGCGCACGGCCACGACGGGCGCCTCCAGCGCCTGCAACTCGCGGATCGCCCGCTCCTGCTCCTGAGCCGAGGGCATGCCGACGGGCGACTGCATCAGACGCTTGCGATTCAGCGTGCGGTTGCGTCCCGCCCCTCCAGGAGAGCAGTTAGCCAGGAGCCGTGTGCCTGTCTTGGTGGAGAAGAAGAGCCGGAAGAACTCGACGTACCCGCTGTCGAGCCGCCGGTAGGTCGGAAACCGGTGCGATCCGCAGTAGCCCTCGATCTCCGGTGGCACGATGGCGATTGCCCCCTCCCACGCGAAGACGATGTTGATGACCAGGTCGCCAGGCTCGACCCAGAACACCTTCTTGGACCCCAGGGACTCTCCGGTCACCGCCTCTTTGGTAAACAGCCCACGCCCATGGGACCTGATCCCGATCTGCCGGTACTCGGCTTGAGGGTCGACGGTGATCGGGCGTTTGACCTCTTCCAGGACCTTGCCGATCGGCAGCGTGGTCCCGGTGGTCGCGTAGTGCGCGAAGAGTTCTTCCTTGCGCCCTCGCAGCAGGGCATCCAGGGCGTCTGCCTCGCGTCCCAGGGCGGAGATCTGAGCGTCGATCACCTTGACGATCTGCACGATCTGCTCCTGCACGCGCAGCGGGGGCAGCGGAATGCAGTGGGCGAGGAACTGGTCTTCCTTCCACCGGTTGCGGCTCTTGGTGGTGCCGGTGGAGACGGCCTCCACGTAGTCCCAGACCGGACGCTGTTGGAAGTAGAGGTTCAGGTAGTCCACGCCGAGTCGCTCGGCGTCCGTGTCGAACAGGGGGAACTCGTTGGACACGTAGGCGCCCTCGAAGCCAGGGTCGACCGTCCCAAAGGACCCCTTCCCAGCGAAGAGGCGGTTGTAGATGAATTGCCCCGGCACCACCTTGTACAGGGTTGTCGCCTTGGACGTTTTCCGGGTGACGGTCTCCCGGTGGAAAGCTCCCTCTCCCCACCAACGCACCCCGAGTAGGCGGTACTCCTGGCCGTCGGAGACCTTCACGGCGTCGCGCTGCTGGGTGACCACTTCGGCGAGGGCTACCTGTGGCCAACCATCGCTCACCGCTGCAGCGTTCGTTCGTTGAGGCTTACTCATCGAAGCCCCTCGATTCCCGCGGCAGTGAGGACGTCGAGCATCTGTTGTTCGGTCTTCTGGCGCTCAGCGCGGGCGAGGTTATACGCCTCGATGAGAGTGCCGAGGTCTTCCTGCTCAAAGGCAGCATGCTTGACGTACCGGCTGATGCTCAGATCGTAGTTGTTCGGTGCGCTCTTGATCTCGTCCATTGGGACGAAGCGGGTCTGGAGGTCGCCAGCCCCGTCGACCGGGTTGCCTTCGGCGTCGAATTTCGAGTTGTAGGTAGTCACGACGTCGGCGATGTCGGTATCGGTGAGGACGTTGCGGTTCCTGCCCTTGGAAAAACGCTGGGAGGCGTCGATGAACAGCACCCCGCCTTGACGCTCCGGAGCTTTGGTACCTGGCGCACGGAAGACGAGGATGCACGTCTCGATGGTGGTGCTGTAGAAGAGGTTCTCGGGCAGGCCGATGACGGCTTCGAGGAGGTCGTCGTTCAGCACTTGCCGACGGATGGCTCCTTCTTCGCCGCCGCGGAAGAGGACGCCATGGGGCAGGACGACACCGGCGCGCCCCTTGACCGGGCCCATGCTTGCGATCATGTGCTGCACGAACGCCCAGTCAGCCGACTTCGACGGTGCAGTGCCGCCGATGGCGCGCGGGTCGTTGGACCAGGGCTTCCACTTCAGGCTGTAGGGCGGGTTGGCGACGATCACGTCGAACTGAGCGATGGACCCGTCCGGCTTCTTGAAGCGTGGGTCCTTCAGGGTGTCGCCGACCTCGACCTGGAACTGGGTGAGGTTGTGCATGAAGAGGTTCATGCGTGCCACACCCGCGGTGTCCAATACGGCCTCTTGCCCGTACAGGCTGAGTGTGTAGCCACGCCCGCCACGGGCCTTCAGGAGGTTCGCGGAGGCGATGAGCATGCCGCCCGACCCGCAGGTCGGGTCGTACACCGACTCGTAGCGCTTGGGCTCCAAGACCTCGACGATCAGCTCGACGACCTCGCGTGGGGTGAAGAACTGGCCGGCGCGGGTACCGGATCCGTCAGAGAACCGCTTCAGCAAGTACTCGTACGCCCCACCGAGCACGTCGTGAGACATGTTGCCCTCGTGCATCTTCGGGGTGCGGTCCATCGCTTGCATGACCGCAGCCAACACCTCCCCGGACAGCACCTCTTCGGAGGTCCAGGTCATGGACCCGAACAGGCGGGAGAACTTGTCGGGGTTGGCCGTCTCGATGGCTTGCAGGGAGGCGCGGACCCGCTGGCCGAGGCCGGGCTGGGTGATAGTGGCGAGGATGGACGACCAGGAGGCACGACGCTTCTGGACGGTGTCGGGGTGGATGAACGGGATCTCGAACGACTGGTAGTCGCGGTACTCGATCTCGTGGGCTTCCTCGGCGGAGAGGTCGCCCAAGCCCTCGTTGTCGGCCAGGAACTCCTGGTGCTGGTGCTCCCAGGTGTCCGAGAGGTACTTCCAGAACATCAGTGGGAAGACGACCGAGGAGTACTGCGCTTCGGGCATTGCCACGCGCAGCTCGTCGGCGGCGTCCCACAACCGGTTCTGGATCTCCTGCTGGGTCACTGCCATTAGTCGGTGGTGTCCTTGCTCGTCAAAGGGGGCGTCCAAAGGCCGTGGTGTTCCTGCAGGTCACCCTATTTCCGGGCGAGCCCATCACGTACACGACGGACGTGTCCTGCCTGGGAGCACGTGCAGGGTGCCGTGCTCCCTGTGTGGCGGCTCACCAAAGATATCCCTGCCTAGGGCTGCGCCATATGGCAAACGACCCAAACAAGCAGCGCGGCCAGCGGTGGCCGGACCCACTCGCTTGTTGATCTTCTTCCCGCTCCAGCAGGCTGCCCACCCGCGCGCGCAATCGCCTCCTCGGCCTCGAGCGAGCCATGGTGTCTCACCCGCCCTGCGAGGGAGACCCTGACGGAGATCTGGGCTCGCCCCCAGAGGCCTGGCCGTCGGCGGGGAGCGGCCGGAGTCTGTCCGTGGACGTCCACGGCCGTCCATCCGACGCAACCGAGACCAAAACTGAGACCACAGAACGACGAAGGTCCCGGCCGCTGAGCGGTCGGGACCTTCGTTTGCCCTGATGGGCGGTGCGGAGGATACGAGATTCGAACTCGTGAGGGGTTGCCCCCAACACGCTTTCCAACTCTGCGCGAGTGGGGCCGTGGTTGTTCAGGGGCGTTCAGTGGCTGGGTCCGGACTGTCGCTGACCCGGTTCTGAACGCCCCCGAACGGGCACGGATGAGACTGCGGTTGAGACTGCGCGTCTGGGGTGATCAGGCAGACCGGAGCGGATTTGGAGTGGTCGCCTCGTCTGCGAATCCGTGGTTCACCGGCCGTGCCGAACGCTGAGCAAGCCAGCCTGAGACGCGTGGTCCGCCGTTCACGGCGCCTCCCTCGGTGACCGTACGGACGTGCTCGAATCCATGGCGGAGGTAGTAGCGCTGGAGAGACTCGTTCGTGGTCCAAGCGTCTAGACGGAGCCATACGGCGCCGGAGCGATATGCCCGGTCCCCTGCCCAATCGAGCAAGCGCCCGCCGAGATCCCGCCCGGCGTGCGTCCGCGCTACCGTCAGCTTGTTCACGAACATCGATGGCTCGGAGAGTTCAGCGTCCGACCAGAGCCCGTCTTCGGCCTCCGGGGTCAGCGTTATGGTCGCGGCAGTCGCTTCCCCGTCGCGGACCATGAAGACCACGCCGGCCTCGATGGTGGCGAGCAGTCTGTCCGCCGGATACGGGCGGCTCCACTGGTCGGTGCCTAGCGCGCCCAACCAAGCTGCTGCCTCCTCACGGAAGGCGAGCAGCTTGGGCAGGTCGGTCGGCGTGGCGTTGCAGATTCTCACTGGGTTTCGTTCCCACTCCGGCCGGACAAGGTGCCGATCTCGTAGTTCATCTGGTTCAGGTCTCCCCGGAAGGTGGTGACCGTGCACCGGATCGGCCGGTCCTCCGAGTAGCCGGTACGCGTCCACAGCAGCACGGGCACCCCGGCGCCGATCTCCAAGAGGCGTGCCTCTTCGGGAGTCGGCATCCGCGCCGCGATCTCGTCGAAGTAGCCGACCTGCTCGATCCCGTGCGACGCGAGATACCGGGTGGTCCCCTCTTCGATATCGCCCGGCTCAGCGAGCCGTGGGGACTGCTCCGTGAGCCACCCTGGGTACCAGGTGGCCTGCGTGGACCACGGCACGTCATCTACGTACCGGTGGCAGAACCGCAGAACCGTGGTGGACGCCACGCCGATCTTCAGCCGCTCCGCGACATCTGTAGACGCCGGGGCCATCTCGACTCGGAAGGTCTGGTGCGGACGGCGGCCAGCGTTCGTTACGTCCGTGCTGTACGCGTCACCGTTTTGCGGAAAGCTCAGATTCTCGAAGCGAGACGCGTTGAGCTTGAACACTTCGTGGGAGCGAACCTCGTAGCCAAGCCCCTGGCTGGACGAGACGAGACCCTGGCTGACCAGGAGACTTAGCCCGTTCCGCACAGTGTTTCTCGAAGCGTCAAAGCGCTTCATCAGATCGCTCTCCGACGGCAACCGCGCGCCCGGCGCGTACGTGCCGCTGTCGATCTCTCGGCGCAGGGCATCGGCCACCTGCCGGTACTTCGGCTGCTTGCTCATGGCTCCATCATGACTCACTCGCTCAACTTGTTGGTACATGTTGGCCCCAATCTCTTGACGGCTCACCGTCCGTGGGTGCAGCATCACTGCATCAGCTTGTACCAACAAGTTGAGCAAGCGGTGCAATTCCCTTGAGTTGCTCTCGCTTGCGTTGATGCACAGGGCGGGGACGCTGCAATCCCGCTAAAGGCCAGGTGGAACAGGGTTTCGGCCCGTACTGGCGAGGTGGCCCGGTGACCGCGAGCAACGGCCGGAGAGTGGGGACTCGGTCCCCCTTGCAGTGCACAACCCATGCCCGAGCAACAGGAGGAGGCCCGCCATGACCCGTCGAAGTACGTAGGCGCTGCCCGGGCTCGACCGGCGCGGCAGCCACGCCCTTCGCGTCCGCCCGCGGCGGCACCGGCGACTCCGGGGCCCCGCGCGATTCACCGGAGCTACCGCGGGATAGCCGCGGCCGGTTGCCTCCTCCGCCCGTCCGGTCGTTCCTTCGTGGGAGCGGCTCGTACGGGCGGGGCTGAGGGGAGCCGGGAGATTCCCGCCCACCGCACCCGAGGGGGACATCGTTATGTGGTCCAGCATCATCGCCGTGATCGGCACGCTTTTGGGGTCGGTCACCGCCTACGTTCTCCAGCAGCGTGCGGCCCGTACTGAGCGGGCCGAAACTCGCGCGGATGATCTCCGGACCCGACAGCTTGCCGCCGTCGCCGAGTTGGTGGCGGCTCTGGCCGATCACCGCCGCGCCATGTGGGTCCGTGAGGACCTGGCTCTGTCCGGCCCCGTCGACGCCTACGCAGCGGCTCGCGCGACCAGTCATGAGACTCGGTCGGCCCTCACCGTTCCCCTGCTGACGGTGTCGTTGATCCTCCCCGCCCTGGCCGAGTCCGCGCAGGGCGCTGCCCAGGCCACCTACGCACTGCGCGGCGCCCCCGACGCCCGCACTCTGGCGGATCTGCGGGACGACGCCCTGGTGGCCGCCGACCGCCTGGTCGCCGACGCCGCGACCGTCCTCGCCGCCTAAGACACCAACACCCATGAACGGCGCGCGGCCCCGGGGCGCAATCCCGGGGCCGCTGTTCGGGCCGTTCCACTGTGAGAGGAGCACGACCCAATGAACCACATCGTCACTGTTCAGGACGCCGTTACCGCCTTCGCCCCGTGGCTGGAGCCGACGGATGCGGAACTGGACGCCATCGACGCAGAGATGCCGGCCATCTCGGCGGAAGTCGAGTTGCTGGACGCGCAGATCATGACCCTCGACAGGACGCCGAACGACGTGGACACGCAGCGCATCCGCCGGGCCTGCCGACGGGTGCTCGCCGCCCATCGGGACCTCGCCAACCACACCGCCGGCACGAGCCTGCCCGGAGGTGCCGCGTGAGCACCACCGACCGGAACCTGACCAGGGTGCAGAAAGGGGTCCTGGCCGCCGCGTTCGTGCCGATGCTGGCCACGGGCGTGTTCGGCGGGATCGGCACGTACAGCAACATCGGCCACGCCTACGGCAAGGGCACCGCACTCGGTGCACTCGCCGCCGGTGAGGGTGCCACCGCCGTGCTCGCCCTGGTCCTGCTCGGGCTGACCATGCTGGGACAGTCCTCCCCGCGCATCGTCCGCGCGGGGCTGTGGGCGCTGCCGGCCGCCGCCGCCGTCATGGGAGCGATGGCCGCCACCGATCCGGGCCGCACCGTGATCTACGCCCTGACGCCGATGGGCATGTCCGTCTCGGCTGAGGGCATGGCGTTTTTGGCGCGGCGGATCGTGGTGCACACCGACGGCCGCGACGCGGAGAACGAGCGCCACACCGCCGATCTGGTGCAGGCACTCGCCTACCACCGTGCCCGCGCCACCCACCACCCCAGCGGCCGGGTCCAGTGGTGGTCAGAGCGCAAGTCGTGGCGGCTGGCCCGCAAGGTCGGGGTCGGGGACGTGGCGCTCGGATCGAGGCTGCTGGACGTCCAGCGCGACCGCGTCACCGCCGGTGCGGACACCGCGCTCGCTGCGATGTTCGGCGGGACCGCCCTCGATCCCGCACCGGCCGCAAATACGGAGGAATCTACCGAGACCAGCATGAAACGGTCTACGGCTGACCTGCGTGAATCGACCCCGGGCCCGGTGGTGACGCTGAGCCGGTTGACGTTGCCCGATCCGGTCGCGGTCGACCTGGGCAAGTCGATGCCGCTCAAGCCGCTTCCGCCGGTCGACCCTGCTCCGGTCGCCTCGATCGAGCGGCGGTCGGTGGCCGCTGAGTCGACCCGACCGCGCCGCGCCACCGGCCGCGTGCCGGCCGTGGCGAAGTCGACCCGCCCGAAGCGCACGCCGGAACAGATGCTCGCCGAAGCACGGGCGGCAACGGCCGATTGGCCGGACGCGAAGGTGACCGGCGAGGGCATCCGCCGCGCCATCCACACGTCGCCGGCCAACGCTCGGTCGCTGCGGGACACGATCCTCGCCGAACGCGCCGCCACGGCTGAAGCCGCGTGATGGCGGCGCTGCCGGTGTTCCGGTGGCGCCTTGCCCCGGACGGCTACGCCACCCGCCGACAGCTCCGGGCGCGCGGTCTGCGGCCCGGTGGGCAGTGTGTGGCCGCTCAGCTCGAACGGCCGCGTCGCCGCCGGGGTCCGCTGGTCGCCTACCTCTACCGCGTCGAACTCGCCAAGCCCGTGCGGCCGATGACCCCGGGCCGGTGGGCGGCGCTGGGCAAAGCGAACGCCGCCCGCCGCATCTGCCCGCAGTGCCGCACGGATGCGGGCTACGTCATCCCCACCTCACTCGGTACCTGCGTGACCTGCGCCTACCCCGACCCATCGAACTCCCCAAGGAGCACCTGACATGGGCAACTCCGACCTCCGCCGCCTGGACCGCGAGATCCAGGCGACCACGAAGAAGCTGGAAGCGGTCCGGCGGGGCGAGTCGTGGCCGATGAACGGCAGTGAGCGCCGGGCCATGGCCCGCGCCCTGGCCGGCGGCTCCTACCGCGCCGCCCGGGGTCGCAGCACCGGCCGCGCCGAGGAACAGATCCACTCTCTCGCGAGCGCTGCCGAGATGCGGCTGACCGCCGAACTGACCGCCCTGCACGCGGAGCGGCAGAGGCTCACGACCGAGGCAGCCCGCGCCAAGGCGGCCAAGAAGTCGTCGGGCTGGTGGTGACCGTGGACCCCAAGGACACACCTCCCGGCGAGTGCCCGCAGTGCTGGCAGCACGCCCACGACCGGCGCGTTCACCGCAAGCTCGGGCCCCGCGAGGACTGCCCGCAGTGCGTGGACCACATGGTCAACGGCTGCCCCTACCTCGTGCCCAAGAAGTCCCGATGGTGGTGACCGCGCCCGCCGCGTGACGCTCCCCGCACGTCTCTGCTGCCCGGGGTGGCCGCCTCTTTCCACGGACCCGGCCACCCCGGCTCTCCAGCTCACTCCGCCCTTTGCGGGGCAGTCAGGAGCACTTCCAGCATGTCTGAGAACGTCGTCCACCTCCACAAGCCCCACGACCCGCCGACCCCCGAAAACGCCCCCACCGTGCTCACGGTCGTGCCCGACGCGCCGCCGGCCCGGCCCGTGCCGCTGTGGGTCCGCTCCGGGCGTGCAGTGAAGACGGCCGCCACCCATGAGTCGACCCGGGCGACGGTCCGCGCGGCGGCCCGGCACAGCCTCTACACCCTCAACGGCGGGCGGATCGTGGCCCGCCGTGCCTGGGACGGCCGCACCGGGTCCCGCTACGAACGGATGATCCGGGCGGCGGAAGCCGCGGGGAACCTGGAGGCGGCCGAGGAGTGGGAGGAGCGGTTGCAGCGCTTCCGCGCCGCCCGCCACCACCGCCGCATGGACCTGCTCCACTCGCCCGTGGACGCCGCCAAGGGCGTGGCCGTCGGCGCCGGCGTGAGCATCGGCGTGCTGGTCGCCCTCGGCATCGTGATGGCCATCAACACCGGGCACGTCGGCGACGTCATCACCCCGCTGTCGGCAACGATCGACTTCATCGCCCTGCTGATCCGGATCGTGCAGGTCGTGTGGGGTCCGGCGCTCTCGATCGGCCCGTTCCTGGCGCTGTTTGCCCTGTGGTCGGTGGGCCGTAAGCAGCATGCCGCACCGGACTGGGCACTCCCGGCGAACGCGCGGTCGGACGAGGGCGAGCCGATCACCCCGTCGATCGTGGTCAAGGCCCTGCGTGACCTCGGTGTGCCTGCCCTGGCGCGGGCCATCAAGGAGATGGGCGACGCCGGCGCGAGCATGCTCGGCCCGATCCGGATCGCAGGATGCGGCGTGGAAGTCGACGTGACCCTTCCCTCCGGGGTGTCGACCAATGAGGTGCAGGGCAAGCGCCGCAAGCTCGCCGAGAATCTCACCCGGCACGAGCACGAAGTGTTCATCACCATCCCGCAGGCGGCCCGAACGGTGCGGTTGTGGGTGGCTGACTCGGGTGCGCTGGATGAGCCGATCGGGCCGTCGCCGCTGGTCACCGACGAGTCGATGACCGCCGACTACGCCAAGGGCCGCGCGCCCTGGGGCCAGGACTTGCGCGGGGATGCTGCCGCGCTGAGCCTGTACCAGCGCCACTTGCTCATCACGGGCTTGTCGAACCAGGGCAAGACCGTTGCCCTGCGCTCCCTGGCCCTGTGGCTCGCGCTGGACAAGTCGGTGCAGTTCCTCATGGGCGACCTCAAGGGCGTGGGCGACTGGGCCATGTTCGACGGGCTCGCCACGACCCTGATCCAGGGGCCGACGGATGAGCACGTGATCCAGGTGACCGAGATGGTTGAGGGCGCGGTGGGCGAGATGAACCGCCGCATCCAGGCCCCGCCCGGCACCGTGTTCCCGCCGCTGATCGTGCTGGTCGACGAAGCGCAGGTGGCGTTCATGTGCCCGGCCAAGGACGCCGAGAAGCGCCCGTATGGCGGGTCGAAGGCCAACTCCCGGTACTTCATGGCCGTCCGGAAAATCCACAACCAGGGACGGGCCGTGAACGTCCTGATGTGGCAGGGCACCCAGGACCCCACCAACGAGAACCTCCCCAAGCTGGTCCGCGAGGGCGCCCACACCCGCGCCTCCCTCGCCCTGGGCACCGAATCCCAAGCCCGCATGGCCCTCGGGGACAAGGCCGTCGACGGCGGCGCGGCGCCCAACCTGCTGCGTCCCGGGCTGGACCGGGGAACCCTGGTCGTCGCTTCCGACGGCGTCACCATCCCGGCCGGACAGTCGTCGATCACGGTGCGCACGCACTACATCGACGACGACGCAGCCGAGGCCATCACCGACCGGGCCAAGGCCCTGCGCGACGGCGTCACCACCCTGCACGCCGTCGAGCGAGAAGAAGAGCACGACCGGCTTGCCGACATCGCCGCCGTCGTCGGTGACGCGCCCCGCGTGCGCACGAAGGATGTGCTGGCCCGGCTCGCCACGCGGAACGCGGACGCCTACGGCGGCTGGTCGTTCATCGACCTCAAGCGCGTCCTGGACGACGCCGGCGCAGGGCCCTACAAGTCCGACGGCGTCATGGTCGTCGCCCGCGACCGCGTCACCCGCGCCCTCGCCAACCGCGACGGAGACGGTTCCGCTTCCGCCGCCGGATAACAGGGAGCGCACCGCCGACGGGTCAGGGAAGCAGGGAGAACTCCCTGACCGCCTCCCTGACCCGCCTCCCTTCCCCTGACCTGCACAAATGATCGTTCAGGGAGTCAGGGAGGCGCGCAGGTCAGCCCCCCCCGAACACCCCTCCAGAGCGCCCCCGGCAGGCGGGTGCTCTGCCTCCCTGGTCACGCGCCGGAAGGGATTCCGCATGTACCCCGACCATGCCCCGCACGTGCCCGTACAGCGGGCCGTGGAAGTCCACCAGCCCACCCCGCTCCCGCCCGCTGTCGCCGCCCCGGTGCCGGTCGTCGCGGTGCAGCCCGGCACCGTTCCGGCGGTGGCGAGCATCGTCCTGCCGGACGGCCGCGTCGTTACCGGCTACGCCATCGAACCGCCCCGCCCGGAACCGGTCGCGGCCAAGCCGACCGTGTCCCGCACGGCGATGAACGTCGCCCTCGGGGGTGTCGGGTTCCTCGCGGTGTGCGGTGGGCTGATCCTGCTCACCTCGTTCATCGCCGCGCTCACCGCGTTCATCACCCAACTGATCATCCTGGCCGCCGTCATCTTCGGCGGATGGATCGCCGTGCAGCTCTTCAGCGCGAGCGGCCACCAGGGCGGCACCACCGTGAACATCCGTAAGGCCGTGATCAAGCGCAACCACTTCCACCGCTGACCAAGGAGGTGCACATGGATTGGTTCGAGATCGTCTGCCGCATCGCCGTACCGGCGCTGCTCGGTGCGCTCGCGGTTTGGGTCGGCATCAACCGAATCCCCTGGAAGCCGCCCACCGACGACGACCAGTAGCTAAGCCAAGGGCGGCCCTCCGTCTCGCCAAAGTCGCGGGCCGCCCTTGTCCAACCGTCCTTCTACAGACCTGTTGGAGGTCTCCAGCATGACCCAACCCACCGACATCCGGCGAGGGGTCACCGGCCCGACGCGGGAGCTCCCGGACGCAGCCGCGCGCCAGGGGGACATCCGGTTCTACCTGACCACCCACAAAAAGCACTGGCTGAGGGAGACGTCAGTCCCCCTGTTCCTGAAGTCCGAACACCTCGCCTCAGCCATCAAGCCGCTACGGGCCATCGGCCGGTACGCCGTGGACTCCGGCGGTTTCACCGAACTCCAGCGCCACGGCCGCTGGACGCGCACCCCCCGCCAGTACGTGGACGACCTGCGTCGCATCTGGGAGCACGTCGGCCCCTACGACTGGGCCGCAGGGCAGGACTGGATGTGCGAAGACCTGATCATCCATGGTGGCAAGGCAGGCCCGCTCACCTTCGTGGGAACCCATCTGAGCGTCCCCGAGCATCAGCGCCGCACCGTGTGGAACTTCCTCGATCTGCGCTCGCTGGCCCCGAATCTGCGGATCATCCCCACCCTTCAGGGCCGCACCGTCCCGGACTACCACCGCTGCGCGGACCTGTACGAGAGCTACGGCATCGACCTGCGCCAAGAACCCACCGTGGGACTGGGTTCGGTGTGCCGTTTGCAGTCCACCCGGGAGGGCGCGGCGATCGTCACCGCCATGGCCGCCCGCGGCTACCGCCTGCACGGCTTCGGCTTCAAGACCCTCGGTCTGGCGAAGGTCGGGCATCTGCTGGCTTCCGCGGACTCCGCAGCCTGGAGCTCCCACGCGCGCTACCGGCCGCCCATGGCCGGCCACACCCACAAGAACTGCGCGAACTGCTTCGACTACGCGATGCGCTGGCGCACCCGCGCTATCAGCGCCCTCCCCACCTGGCACCAGCCCACCATCGACGGGAGCGAAGCCGCATGAACACCCTGCTGCAAACCGCTCTGGGGCTGGGGGCCCGCAGGGTGCCGGTGCTGCCGCTGCGGGCGGGCAAGGGTCCGTTCGGCAACTGCCCGGCCTGCCGGGACAACGATTGCGGCGGCCGGCCGAACATGAAAACCCCCGGACCCTGCCACTGCCCCCGCATCTGCCACGGATGGGCCGCCGCCACCACCGACCCCGCTGTCATCAACTCGACGACATGGGCCCGAGCGTGGCGGGAAGCGGCCGGGGTGGCCTACCACCCCGGCGGCGCCGGCCTCACCGTCGTCGACCTCGACAACACCGACGCTGTCACCTGGGCCCACCGGGAGCTCCCGCCGACCCGGACCGTGGCAACCACACGCGGCGAGCACTGGATCTACCAAGGCGCCATGCAGTCCGCCAACGCCGTACGGGACGGCGTCGACATCAAGTCGCTCATGTCCTACGCCCGCTACCTCGGCCCCGGCACCGGCACCATGACCACCCTGCCGGACGCCGTCCGCGCGCTGACCGTGAAAGGCCGCCCCGCGGCCCCGTCGGCGCCACACGTCATCACCCTGCCTGCAGGAGCCGGGGGCAAGGAGTGCCGACACCGCACGCCCACCTACCTGGAGCGCGGCATCGCCATGGCAGAGCAGCGCATCACCGAGGCCCGCAGCACGGTGCACACCACCGTGTACCGGACGTTCCTCGCCGTGCTTTCCGCGCACGGCCGGTGCGGCTGCCTGACCGACGCACATATGGCTCGGTTGTTCGCCGCCGCGCAGGCCAAGGGCGAAACCGTCCGGCACTGCACCGACGCCTGGACCAACGCCTGCACCGCACTGGGGATGTGAGCCATGTCCGAGGACGAGAAGAACCCGGCCCGTGAGGTCATCACCGACTACGCGCAGGCGCACTTCCGGTACTTCCGCACCGCCGACGGGACCGTGTACGCGCAGAAGAACGGCCACCCCGTGGCCCGTCCGATCCGCTCGCAGGGCACGACGGGCAGCCACCGACAGGAACTCATGGTCGGCCTGTACAGGGACGGGGCCGGCGTGTTCAACGGCACTGCACTCAAGGAGGCATTGGACTTGATCGAAGCGCTGGCGCTGACCGAGGACGTACAGCCCACCCACATCCGCGTCGCCCCCGGATTCGACGGGGCGACCTGGCTCGACCTGGGCCGCGACGACGGCAAGTCCGTCCGCATCCACCCCACCGGCTGGGACATCCTCACCCCTGACCCGCAGGAAGTCTGCTGGCGGCGCACCCAGCTCACCGGCGAACTCCCCCTGCCTGAAAAGGACACCAACGGCAAGGGCATCGACCAACTGCTCCGCCTGTGCAACTTCGCCAGCGCAGAGACCGAGTGCTTGGCTCTCGCCTGGCTGATCGGCTGCCTGGAGCCGTCCGTGCCTGTCCCCGCCCCCTTCCTCACCGGCCCCCAAGGAGCAGGAAAGTCCACCGGCGGCCGGATGCTGGTGCGGATCATCGAGGGCATGAGCGGCGACCTGCGCCGCGCTCCCAAGGACGAAGAGAACATGATCACGGCCGTCGCCGCCGGATGGGTCACCGCCCTGGACAACCTCTCCCACCTGCCCCCGGACCTGTCCGACCTCATGTGCTGCATCGTGACCGGCGCCGAGAGCATCAAGCGCGCCCTGTTCACCGACGGCGACGTCGTCCGCTCCCGTTACCGGCGCCCCATGCTCCTGACCGGTATCGACGTCGGCGTCATCCGGCCCGACCTCGCCGAACGCCTCCTGCCGCTCCGTCTCGTGCGGCCCCGGGTGCGGCGAACCGAGGCAGAGCTGTGGACGGAGTACGCGGAGATTCTGCCGGTCGTGCTTGGCTCCCTGCTGGACCTGACGGTCAAGGTGCGTGCCGCCCAGGCGGACACCCCCACCGATCTGCGGATGGCGGACTTCGCCCACCTGTGCGCGCAGCTCGACGCGGCTACCGGCTTCGGCTCACTGGCTGCGTACCGGGCCAGCCTCGATGACCTCAACGACGACGTCATCGAAGGTGACCTGCTGGCGCAGACGGTCCTGAAGCACGCGGCCGGCCTCGACACGGGCACGGAAGTCCGTATGACGTCCTCGGAGTGGCTGACCTGCCTCACAAGCCTCCACAGCGGCGAGGAGTGCCGTCCCCTGCCCAAGGGCTGGCCCACCACCGGCAAGGTCCTCTCCGACCGCCTCAAGCGGCTACAACCGACCCTCGCCGCACGCGGCGTCCTCATCGACTGGGGCCGCACCAGCGCCGCCCGCTACATCGAGATGACCCGCCACGCGTCACTGACCCCAAACCAGCAGGAAGCGGCGTTCTGACCCGCGCCATCACGGCGCCGCACTGAACAAGCAAGAGGAGCACCCGGGGCGACGCGTGCTCCTCTTGCTTGTCCGGCGGCTTGCCCGCCGCTGCGCAAGACGTGCCGCGAAGCGGCTCCTTCTTCACGTCCTGAGCCGCGCCGCACCACCACAGACACCACCCCTCTTTTTCCTAAGAGAAGAGATCCTGCGTCACCCACGTCACCAGCCACCTGAACCCGGCCCCTGACCAGCGGTGACAGCGGTGACGCAGACGGCCAAACCTGCGTCATCCCGCGTCACCCCGCGTCACAGGTGACAGAACCCCGCCCCGCCCCATGACATGCCCCGCGCTGCCCGCGTCACCGCATAACCACAGGTCAGAGCCACAAATGACGTGTATGACGCGATGACGCAGAAATCTGCTCCTCGGACAGCGCTGACCACGGCACCTGAGATTCCTCCGTCATCCCCAGAACTCCGCCCAGGAGGTTGATCCGTGACGCCCACCGCAGCGTTCGTGTCGGACGTCGAAGTCGAGTTCGACCCGACACTCCTCGCGCTCACGGTCGAGGAAGCAGCCCGCCGCCTCTGCGTCGGGCGCACCACGATGTACGCCCTCATCCGCGACGGAGCCGTGGAGACCGTGCCCATCGGTCGCCTCCGTCGCGTTCCCGTCAAGGCCATCAATGCCTATCTCGACGCCCAAATGCGTTCCCGCCCCAAGTCCGCCGCCGCATAAGGAGAATCATGGGAAAGCGCGCCAAACGCCCTGATGGGGCATCGTCCATCTACTTCGGCAAGGACGGCTACTGGCACGGCCGGGTGACCGTCGGCGTCCGGGACGACGGCCGGCCCGATCGTCGCCACGTCATGAGCAAGGTCAGCGAAGCGGAAGTCATCAAGAAGGTCCGTGAGCTGGAGAAGCAGCGCGACGCGGGGAAGGTCCGGAAGCCGGGCCGCCCGTGGACCGTGAAGGCGTGGCTCCTCCACTGGGTGGAGGAGATCGCGAAACCATCCGTGCGAGAGAACACGTACGCCGGATACGAGGTGGCCGTCAGGGTGCACCTGGTCCCCGGCGTCGGTGCCCACCGGCTGGACAAGCTGGAGCCGGAACACCTGGAGCGCTTCTACACGAAGATGCTGGCCAACGGCAGCAAGCCCGCCACCGCGCACCAGGCACACCGCACGATCCGCACGGCGCTCAACCACGCCATGCGGCGCGGCCACGTCACCCGCAACGTCGCCATGCTCGCTGTCCCGCCCCGGATCGAGGACGAAGAGGTCGAGCCGTACGACATCGAGGAGGTTCAGCGACTCCTCGCCGAAGCGGCCAAGCTCCGGAACAGCGCCCGCTGGTCCATCGCTCTCGCCCTGGGGCTCAGGCAGGGGGAGGCGCTGGGCCTGCGCTGGTCGGACGTGGATCTGAATGCGGGCATCCTGCGGGTGCGGAAGAACCGGCTTCGCCCGAAGTACCTCCACGGCTGCGGAGGCGAGTGCGGGCGGAAGCCCGGCTACTGCAAGCAGCGGATCAGGAAGAACGAGGACACGGCGAATACGAAGTCGCGTGCCGGCCGCCGAGTGATCGGGGTACCCGACGAACTGGCTCGGCTGCTGGAGCTGCACCGGCAGGAGCAAGAGCGCGAGCGAGTACGGGCCGCTCAGGACTGGCATGAGACGGGCTTTGTCTTCACCTCGCCCACCGGCCAGCCCTTGATGCCCAGCACCGACTACGACGTGTGGAAGCAGTTGCTCACGGACGCGAAGGTGCGCGACGGCCGGTTGCATGATGCTCGACACACAGCCGCCACGGTGCTGCTCATCCTCGGGGTGCCGGAGCGTGTGGTCATGCAGATCATGGGTTGGTCGTCCACGGCGATGGCTGCCCGGTACCAGCACGTGACAGGCGGAATCCTGGCCGACGTGGCGCAGCGGGTCGGCGGTCTCATCTGGGAGGTGGCGAAGCCTGTCGCCGACGACGGTTCGGGCGGCTCTGCCGAAGCGCGTTGAGACTGTAGATGAGACTACGAACCGCGAAGGGCCCCACCGCAAGCGGTGGGGCCCTTCGACGTTGTGCCCGGTGAGAGCACTGGCGGAGGATACGAGATTCGAACTCGTGAGGGGTTGCCCCCAACACGCTTTCCAAGCGTGCGCCCTAGGCCACTAGGCGAATCCTCCGCCGCAAACAATACAAGACGTTGGGGAGTGCTCGCGACCATGATCGTGAGGAGGGGGTCGGAGGGGGAGGGGAGTGGGTCGGGCCGGGGGTCCGGGTCGTTTGTCGGGCGGGGTATCCGCTACTGTGGTGCGCAGCCCCTCACGTGGCGCTATCTGACTGAACTCCCCCAGGGCCGGAAGGCAGCAAGGGTAGGTCGGCTCTGGCGGGTGCGTGGGGGGCGCTTGCGTTTGCGGGGCCCCGTCGGTTGTCAGTGCGGGCCGATATCGTCGTATGCGTGTCGTCCCTTGCGCTGTACCGCCGCTACCGGCCCGAGACCTTCGCCGAGGTCATCGGGCAAGAGCACGTGACCGATCCGCTGCAGCAGGCACTGCGGAACAACCGGGTCAACCACGCCTATTTGTTCAGTGGCCCGCGCGGCTGCGGCAAGACGACGAGTGCGCGCATCCTGGCGCGCTGCCTCAACTGTGAGGAAGGTCCCACTCCCACGCCCTGTGGAAAGTGCCGGTCGTGCGAGGACCTGGCCAGGAACGGGCGGGGCTCGATCGATGTGATCGAGATCGACGCGGCGTCGCACGGTGGCGTGGACGACGCCCGTGAGCTGCGGGAGAAGGCGTTCTTCGGGCCGGCCAGCAGCCGCTACAAGATCTACATCATCGACGAGGCGCACATGGTGACCTCAGCGGGCTTCAACGCCCTGCTGAAGGTCGTCGAGGAGCCGCCGGAGCATCTGAAGTTCATCTTCGCGACGACCGAGCCCGAGAAGGTCATCGGGACGATCCGGTCGCGTACCCACCACTACCCGTTCCGGCTGGTGCCGCCCGGGACGCTGCGGGAGTACCTGGCGGAGGTCTGCGGGCGGGAGGAGATCCCGGTCGAGGACGGGGTGCTGCCGCTGGTGGTGCGGGCCGGCGCCGGGTCGGTGCGGGACTCGATGTCCGTGATGGACCAGCTGCTCGCCGGTGCCGCCGCGGACGGTGTGACCTATGCCATGGCGACGGCGCTGCTCGGGTACACCGACGGGTCGCTGCTGGACTCGATCGTGGAGGCGTTCGCGGCGGGGGACGGCGCGGCGGCCTTCGAGGTCGTGGACCGGGTCATCGAGGGCGGCAACGACCCGCGGCGCTTCGTCGCCGACCTGCTGGAGCGGCTGCGGGACCTGGTGATCCTGGCGGCGGTGCCGGACGCGGGGGAGAAGGGGCTGATCGACGCCCCCGTGGATGTCGTGGAGCGGATGACGGCGCAGGCGTCCGTCTTCGGGGCGGCCGAGCTGAGCCGGGCCGCCGACCTGGTCAACGCGGGCCTGACGGAGATGCGCGGGGCGACCTCGCCGCGGCTCCAGCTGGAGCTGATCTGTGCGCGGGTGCTGCTGCCCGCGGCGTACGACGACGAGCGGTCGGTGCAGGCGCGGCTCGACCGGCTGGAGCGGGGCGCGGGCGCGGCGCTCGCGGCCGGGGCCGGCGGAATGAGCGGCGGCGCGGGCCCCGGGGGAGACCTCGGGCCCGGGGCGTCGCCCGTGGTGGCGTCCGGTGGCGGGCCCCCGGCCGGTTATGTGCCGGGGCCGGAGGCGCATCCGCCGATGCCTGCCGGACCGTCCGGGCCGGCCGCGGCGCGGGCAGCGGTACGGGGCGCGGCGGGCGGCGGCCCGGCCGCCGGGGCCGGTGCTCCGCCGGCTCCCACGACTCCCACGCCACCTGTCGCTCCGGCCGCCCCGGCGGCAGGCGCGGCGGCGTCCGGCGGCCCGGCGGCCGGTCCCGGTGGCGGGCAGCAGCCCGGCGACGGCAGCGGCGCCGAGGTACCCCAGGGCGCGGCGGACGCTCCCCAGGGGAGCCAGAGCGGTACGGGAGCGGCGCGGCCCGGGGCCTGGCCCGGAGGCACGGGCAAGAGCACCGGCGGCGGCGCCGCGCCCGGCTCCGGTGGTGGCGCCGCACCCGGCTCCGGCGGTCCCGCGGGTGGCACCGGCGGTGGCGCCGGACGGCAGCCCGGGGGCTGGCCCACGGCCGTGGCGCCGGGCCAGGTAGCGGCTCAGGTGGCAAACGCCTATGGCATTGCGGTGCCCCTTGCGGGACTGGTCGCCGCCACTTGCGGTACAGCAGCGAAGTACCGCAACCGCA